>JAKIUO010000085.1 GCA_021647535.1 Hyphomicrobiaceae bacterium | reverse complement strand
CCACGGGCCCAGACGAGCCAGCACATGAAACAACGTCGCAAAAGAGCCCATTTGCCCACCAGAGAAGAAATGCATGAACAGAAGCGGCAGGCAGAACCATACCGGCTGATTTGGCCTCAGGCCTTTATCACGTTTTCCACCGTAGCCGAAAACCTGCCGCGCGTATCCACGATCAATGGCGCATGTTGCGCGATCATGTCGTAGTCGAAAGCATCATGATCGGTGGCCAGCAGTACACAGTCGCTTTCCCGTAGCACTTGCGGTGTCAGCTTCTTGCTCTTCAGGTCGAAGTGGTGTCGGCGCATTTTCGGAAATACTAGCACGTGCGGATCAGAATAACTGATCCTGGCACCCAGATCGCGCAACTTTTCCATGATGACCACCGCCGGACTTTCGCGCATGTCATCGATGTTCTTCTTGTAAGCAATGCCCAGCACAAGCACCCGCGCGCCCTTGAGCGCCTTGCCACGTTCGTTGAGTGCCAGCATCACCTTGTGCACGACAAAATCCGGCATGGAAGCATTGATCTCGCCAGCCAGCTCGATAAAGCGGGTCTGGTGGTCATATTCGCGGGCTTTCCATGTCAGATAAAAAGGGTCGATGGGGATGCAGTGACCGCCAAGACCGGGACCTGGATAGAAGGGCATAAAGCCAAAAGGTTTGGTCGCTGCAGCGTCGATGACTTCCCAGACATCTATGCCCATATCGTCATAGATCATCTTCAGTTCATTGACCAAGGCAATGTTGACGGCGCGAAAGATATTTTCCGTCAGTTTAACGGCCTCTGCCGTCTCTGGCGTTGATACTTTGACGACCTTGCCAATCAGCGTTTCGTAGAGCGCTGTGGCCATATCGAGCCCCTGGCTGGTGGTTGCGCCAACAACTTTGGCAATGGTGGCTGTATCAAAATCCGGGTTGCCGAGATCTTCGCGTTCTGGCGAATATGCAACAATAAAGTCTTCATCTGCCACCAGACCGCTGCCTTCTTCCAAAATGGGTTGCAGCACTTCGCGGGTGGTGCCGGGATAGGTCGTCGATTCCAGAATAATCAGCTGGCCTTTACGCACATAAGGAGCGATGGCTTTAGTGGTGTCCGTGACATAAGACAAATCCGGTTCGTGATGTTTGCTCAGCGGAGTTGGAACGCAAAGCAGGATGGCATCAGCCTCCTTCAGGCGCGAGAAGTCGGTGCTGGCGACAAAGCGCCCCGTGTCGACCATCTCGGCAATGCCGTCGTCTGAAAAATGCGCAATATAGCTTTTGCGATCCGCCAGGCTATTGATCTTGTCCTCGTCAATATCAATACCAAGTGTCGAGAAGCCAATCTTGTTGAAGCCCATAATCAGAGGGAGCCCAACATAGCCCAGACCGACAATGGCAACCAGACTCTCTTTTTTGTTTATCCGGTCGATAAACTGGCGGCTGACATCTGCAAGTTTCGAAGCCTGTTCCACATTGATGATCCTTCTAGTCGACGGCATTTTGAATGCTTTTGATGATATAATCTTGCGTTTGTTCGTCCATATAGGGATGCATGGGCAGGCTCAGAACTTTGCTCTGAAGCTCTTCAGTAACCGGTAGGCCATTGCCACCGACGGGATAATCACGATAGGCGGTTTGCAGGTGCAGCGGCTTGGCATAATAGACAACGCTTGGCACATTGGCCTCCCCAAGCCTTTTTTGCAAGCCATCGCGATCATCGCTCAAAATCGTGTATTGCGCCCAGGTTGAGACAACGCCATCGGGGACATGGGGGACTGTGACGACATTCGCCAGCTCCGTATTGTAGCGATCGGCAATCTTGTTTCTTTTGGTGATTTCATTGGCAAATATTGACAGTTTTTCAATCAGGATCGCTGCCTGTAGCGTGTCGAGGCGGCTGTTGACGCCTATTCTGACATTGTCATATTTGTCGGTGCCTTTGCCGTGCACCCGCAGGCTGCGAATGATATCAGCCAGTTCGAGATCATTGGTCAGAACCGCGCCGCCATCACCATAGCATCCCAGTGGTTTGGCAGGGAAAAAGCTGGTGGTGACGATGTCGGCAAAAGCAGCGGCCTGCTTGCCCCCCCATGTGGAACCATAGGCCTGCGCTGCGTCCGAAATGAGCTTCAGGCCGTGGGCGTCGGTGAGCTTTTTGATGGCAGGATAGTCAGCAATCTGGCCGAATATATCAACGGCAATGACGGCTTTGGGAGCCAGCTTGCCCTCGCTCTCAACCTGCTTGATGGCGGTTTCGAGATGGTTGGGGTCCATGTTGAACGTATCGGGCAGCACATCAATAAAGATGGGGGAAGCGCCTGTAATGGCGATCATTTCCGCAGTGGCTGCAAAGGTAAAGCTTGGACAGAACACGGCGTCTCCCGCGCCAATGCCCCAGGCCATCAGTGGCAGTAAAATGGCATCCGTGCCATTGCCACAACCAATCGCATGTTCGGCCTCGCCAAATTCCGCCAGCTGGCTTTCAAAGGTCGCGACTTCGGGGCCCATAATATAGCGGCCATGTTCAAGCACGCCCGAAATCGCTTTGTTCATGCGCTCGCCAATAAACGCGCGCTGGGCCTGTAAATCGATAAACTGAATATTTTCCACGGGTTTTAATCCTCAATTGGCGCAAGGCCATGTTCGGTTTCTTTATAGCGTTCGCCCGTGCGTGGGCAAGTGAGATCTTCGCCGAGCAGGTCGCCCGTGCGGCTAACCCATCCGACCCTTTTGGCTGGCACACCGACCATCAAGGCGTAATCAAGAACATTTTTTGTGACAACGGCACCTGCGCCAATGGTGCAATATTCACCAAGCGTGTGGCCACAGACAATGGTGGCATTGGCACCGATGGTGGCACCCTGGCCAACGAGAGTATCGGCAAATTCATCTTTGCGTTCGACCCCGGCGCGCGGCGTCAATACATTGGTAAACACGCATGAGGGACCGCAAAATACATTATCCGCCAGCGTTACGCCTTTATACAGGCTGACATTGTTCTGTATCTTGCAATTGTCACCAATCGTTACATCTGGACCGGCCATGACATTTTGCCCAAAGGAGCAGTCGCGACCAATGCGGGTGCCACTGATGATATGGCAAAAATGCCAGACTTTGGTGCCTTCACCAATCTGGCAGCCCTCATCGACATAGGCGCTTTCATGTATGGTGACGCCAGGAAAACCGCTCATTCTCAGTCCTCCATCTTCAACTTTTCTGGGCGGCATCACCCGCGTGCAGAACCTTAAGGACAGCCAGTGCCTCGCGGCCATCGGTGAACGGCGTTTCATTGTTTTTCATGAAGCGCAAAAAATGCTCACATTCGTTGACCAGCGGGTTGCCCGGCTCAACCTCGATAAGCTCGGCCTCAGCCTTTTCGACAAAGGGGATGCCATCAGCAATGCCCGCTTTATGGCGATAAATTTTGAGCTTTTCACCCCATTCAGGCGTACTGTCATGGAATTCGGCCATGGCTTTTTCTCCCACCACAACAAGGCGCTGTTCCTTGAAGGCATTGAGCCAGGACGTGTCGATATGGGCCTTGATGCCGTTGGCAAAACTCATCTGAATAGAGGCAAAATCACTAATGCCGTCCTGCAGGAAATTACCGGCAAAACCATGTACCTTGTCAGGTTCTTCACCGGCCAGAGTGAGGATCATGGAAATATCATGGGGGGCAAAGCTCCACAGGACATTTTCTTCGGTGCGCAACTTGCCAAGGGAAAGGCGGCGCGAATAGATATAACGCAATTTGCCCAACTCACCATTGGCGACCAGTTCTTTTAATTTCAGGAACACCGGATGATATTGCAAAAGATGGCCGACCATCAATATGCGCCCGGCCTTATCGGAAGCCTCGATCATTTTTTCGGCGTCGGCAATAGACAGAGAAATGGGTTTTTCAACATAGACATGCTTGCCAGCGGCAAATGCCTTGAGGGCGAGCTCGGCGTGAAGCTCAGCCGGTGCGGCAATCACCACCCCGTCAATGGCGTCATCAGCAAGGATTTCATCCACTTCCAGGGCAGGGACATCATATTGCGTGGCCATGGCATTGGCTGTTTCAGTGCTCGGGTCACAGACAGCGCCAAGAGCGCCAAGGCCGTGGAAATCCCTCACCAGATTCTTGCCCCAATATCCGCATCCAATAACAGCAATAGACAGGCTTTTTTTCTGGCGCACTATCCTAGACCCCAATTCATGATTTGATAAACTCACCCTCTAATAGTGTAAAGCGAGGGTGCGGTAAATGGTATTTTTCCAATAATTGTAGAAAACCTGGTGTGATGCCCACACCCAGGGTCAGTCCCCCCTTAGATGCCAGGTTTAGAACTCTGTTTCGCAAGCGTTCCCACACAGAGCGGCAGGAACGAGAAGAAGCTTAACGTACCCCAATTACGTCATGTGTTATCTGGTGGTTGGTATCGAGCCTTATCTTTGCTAGAGTTCTCCCAAAACAAAAGGGAGGATAATCATGACGCCGCACCCACACACCACAGAAACACTCTATTTTTTGCCAGCCGCACTGCTAGCCCTGCTGTTCTGGGCCTTTCTACCGAGCGCTGCCCTCGCGCAAGAAAAAATATCCATCAAGGCAAACGGCCTCACCCTCAATGCCAATCTACAATTGGCCGGGGATAAAAAGCTCAGCGATGGCGTCGTTTTGATCACGCATGGCACGCTGGCCCATAACAAGATGGAGATCATCTCAACGCTGCAGGAGCTTTTGAAGGAGCGCGGCCATAATTCGCTAGCCATTAATCTTAGCCTTGGCATTGATAATCGCAATTCGGCCCCCTATGACTGCAAAACACCCCACAAACACCAGCATTGGGATGCAACCAGAGAGATTGGCGCCTGGGTCAAGTGGCTCACCTCAAGGGGGGCCAGTAACATCACGCTGCTCGGTCATTCGCGCGGCGGGGCGCAAACCGCCGCCTATGCCGCCATTACAGCGAACCAGGCAATCAAATATGTGGTTCTGATTGCGCCGGCTATCTGGTCAATCGAGCACGATCAAAAAAGCTACCAAAAAACCAACAAAACGGCGCTCGCTCCAGTTCTCGCTCGTGCAAAGCAGCTGGTCAACAAAAGCCAGGGCGACCGCTTCATGGAAAATACCGGCCTGCTTTATTGCCCAAATAGCAAAGTCACAGCCAGATCTTTTCTTTCCTATTACCAGCCCGACAAGCGTCGCCACACCCCGTACCTGCTGCAACACATCAAGCTGCCCACCTTGATACTCGCTGGCAGCGATGACAAGGTCGTCAAGGGCTTGCCCGAACTGGTGCGCCCCCTGATCAAAGGCAAAAAGATCAAAGGCAAAAACATGCAGCTCAAGGTCATTGCCGATACTGATCATTATTTTCGGGACTTTGCCGCCGAAGAAGTCGCCGACACCATTGATGAATTTCTCAAGCCATAAGAGACTTTAAGTATGCTCAACAAAAGCACTGACCTTGATATAGAACGCAATTTCAACATCTCCCGGCAGGCCAGGGAAAGCCTTGTCAGTCCCGGACGCAGCCATTTGCGCCTTGGCACGATCACCCGCTTGCGCTGGTTTGCCGTCATTGGCCAAACGGCGACCATTTGTATTCTTTATTTCGGGCTGGGTTTTGTTTTTCCTGTTGGCTGGTGTCTTAGTCTGGTGGCCCTGTCGGCCTGGCTGAATATCATATTGCGGCTGATCTACCCCTCAAGCTATCGCCTGATCGCTTCATATGCTGCCCTTATTCTGGGCTTTGACATCTGGAATCTCACCGCCCTGCTTTATCTAACAGGCGGTCTGCAAAACCCGTTCTCATTCTTGTTGCTGGTCCCTGTCACAATATCAGCGAGCACGCAATATCCGCGCATCACCATTCAGCTGGGGATCCTCGCCATAGGGTGCGCCACCCTGCTGGCCTTCTTTCATTTTCCTCTGCCCTGGTATGCTGATCACCGCCCACAGTCAAATGAGGTTTATTTGATTGGACTATGGTTTTCCGTCGTCATCGGCATTACCTTCATGGCCTTTTACGCTTGGCGCATTTCCCGTGAGACACAAGATATGTCGAATGCGCTGGCTGCCGCTGAACTGGTGTTGGCACGGGAACAAAAACTAACGGCGCTTGATGGTCTGGCGGCAGCGGCGGCGCACGAACTGGGCACGCCGCTCTCGACCATCATTCTCATTGCCAAAGAGTTGCGCACCCAGTGCGATGGCCGCAAGGAAACCGCTGCCGACCTCGATCTGATGACCTCACAAGCCGAGCGCTGCCAGAAAATTCTCTCCACCCTGTCGCAAAAACGCGGTGAAACCGACCTTATTCACAACCAGCTGACCATCGAGGAAATGATCAATGAAGCGGTCGAGCCTTATCGCAGTTTTGGCAAAGGCATCACCATCAATACCAGCCCATCCCCCGATGCAAAAACAGATGAAGGCCGACTGGAGCCAATATTGGAGCGCAATTCCGGCCTGCTCTATGGCATAGGTAATATTGTCGAAAATGCTGTCGATTTTGCCTATTCGCAGGTTGTTATTGATGCGTCCTGGGATGAAAACTATATCAAGATTATCATATCCGACAATGGGCCAGGGTTTGCGATGGAAATACTGGATCTGCTAGGCGAACCCTATATTTCCTCGCGCCACCCGCCAGGACGGGAACAACCCCACGAAAAAGAAACCGGACTTGGTCTTGGCTTCTTTATCGCCAAAACCCTGCTGGAGAGATCCGGGGCGACCCTTAAACTCAAAAATACCGCCTCTCCAAAAACCGGTGCCATCATCACACTGGTCTGGCGCAGAGAATCCATTCAGGCCAAACCCGCCGAATGGTTTGCCTAGGGCAAATTGCCCTCTGGCAATCATATACGGCGGCCCTGCTGGGAAAAAGCGCTCCGGTGCAATGGGTCAATATTAAGGGCGGTTGGTATTACCCTGCTTGAAATTGGGCAATAACCGTTTTCTTTATTTTCGTAGATGAAGTTTGGGAGTTATATTGAACTTGAATAATCTGCTTTCCAGTTGTTTCTAAATAATTTTCCACATCGAGATTGTGGGAGTTACTTCCCCAATCCTCGCCGATTACGAAAATATCAACATTTAACTCCTTGCAAGCAGAAACATATTCAAGTTTATGGTAAGGGCGTACAATATCGATACAAGCTAAAGCTTCCAACATTTCCACTCTCTGTTGCAGGGGGATAACAGGGATATTCGGTTTGTAAAGCTTTACAACTTCATCCGAAGCCACTCCAACAGCGACAATATCGCCCAATGATTTGCAGCGGTTCAATAAGGCAAGGTGGCCCACATGCAATAAATCAAAAGTCCCGACGGTGTAGATGATCATTGATCAACTTTATCCTTTCTTACGGGTAGTAGTGGTGCTAACAGGTGACATCGCTTCCAGACGACCAGAAAACAAACCTGCTTTCCGACAATCGAATTGAGATCGCGCTCGTTTTTCAAAAAGTCCAACACAGGGAATTTTTTGAAAGCTGTGAGCTCTCAAAAAGTTTGGGCGAAACAAAGATCGCACCTGTCATCCTTTGGTGAGGTTCCCTATTGTTTAACTTACAGGACTTGCCATGACAACCGAAAACTCGAATTCTCAAGAACAGCAGCCCAAGCCGATTTTGTCTTATATCTGGGATCTCCCCAATATTTGCTCACTTGCAGGACTTGGTTGCACATTGCTGGCGATCTATTTCATCATTTTAGGTGTATACCCTGCCGCCATGATTGGCATGATCTGGGCGGTCGCATTCGACTGGGCTGACGGTCTTGTTGCCCGCAGGATGAAAGGCAGAACTGGTGCTGACCGAATATTTGGAGGGCAAGTTGACTTGCTAATAGACATCGTAAGTTATGGTGTCACACCTGCCATTCTCATTTTGAGTTATGGAAATTTTGCCCCTGTTTTTCTCCCTGTCGTATTCGTAATGCTTGTATTTGGCGTGATCCGGTTGAGTTATTTTAGTACGTTCGGCCTTGCCGAGGGGGCCAAATACACCGGACTTGCGATTGACAATAATAGCCTATTTCTTGTTTTCCTCTTTTTGTTTGAAAGTTTGTTTAGCAAAGGCATGTTTTCGGTCATTCTCGCTGCCAGTGGCTTGGCGCTTGCGATCTTGAATGTGTCACAGATCAAAACGCCCAAGCTTTCTGGTAATCCGGTCAATGTTTTTATTCTTGCGTTCTATACTCTGGGGATAACGATTTTCTATGGTTGGAGGTTTTTGTAGAAACGTTGGCAACTTTTTTATGAAAAGGTGCTAAGTCCCCCTTATCAATAATTGGTGAGTCGTGATTCAATGTTTGGATGGCGATAATACAGACAGCGACTGTGGTTATAATATCGGATGAGGATCGAGTGGTGCTGGAAAACTGGTGCCGTTTTTCGAAGGTTGAACACCGGCTGCGCCAGATTGTGCTGTTGTGCGGTATGGCATGGGCTCCCGGGCGGTGGCTCGCGAAGTCGGTTGCACTTGCGGGATAGTGAGCGTGTCCAGTCCCGAACGCTGATGAAGTGCATGGGGGTAGTTCACTTTATCTATGTCCTGCTTATGCTGTTTCAGCACAACAGTACCGCTGGAACGACCCATAAAAACCACTCCCTGCACAGACATAATCACAATTTCAGGTGATTGCCGTAGCAGTATTCCGCAGCAGTCTCGTTAAGAAAACCATTAAATATCAGTAACTTCTGACTTATTTCGGGATAAGTGGAGAGCTTCTGTAATTCGTTGGGTCTCGGAAAGTGCTTTTCTGTGGGGCTTTCACGGAACTGTTTCAAAATCTTCGTACCAGTTTTTCGGGTCTGTCGTCAAGAATTAGGCTTTTGTGCTAATGCTATTCATTTGCACATAGGGGCCAAATGAAACTATTCCTGACCAACACATATGTTGTCACCTTTTTTGTCATACTGTTCTCGTTGGGATCACCAAGAATTGATGTTGCTTTCAATAGCTTGAATTTCCTCAACTATTTTTTCAAATTTTATTGGAAAGCCGTACAGCATACCAGCGGCAACCATTTTTTCGTAATCTTTTTGTAAAACGCCTAATGCTTCTTGATTGGGCAGTAGTTTGAGTTTTCCTGCCAAGCAGGCATCATAGTTTGCTTGGCCTGTACGAAAAAACACTTTTTTATGATTGATAACACTCTCAAAAAGGTCCCTGTTGTCGACAGCTTTTTTCCCTGAATCGTGCTTCATTAGCATTGTGAGGTCATACCAATGTCTCGACAGGCGATCAGCATTTTCGTTGATTTTCTTACTATGGCAAGCTACATGTATTAGCGATGCTTTTTCCCAAAATGTTCGCTCTGGGGAAAGTACGACGACTTCCCCCTTGGGGAAGGATAGTGTTGGAGCAATTTTTTCTATATCGGGGCTGATTTCGTGTGTTTCATTTGGATCAATAACATTGCGTCCGCCTAATTCTAAGAGCACTTCACTTTTCATATATTTATCAGTTTCTTCAACAGCCGACGGGTAGCTAATCGTAATTTTTTCCCCACATTTTGCAACATCAACTTTTGAATCGGTTGCCGCTGGTATCTTGCTGAGTGCTTCTTGAAGAAAGGGAGCTACAGTTTGGATGGCATATTTTTTTACATGCCCTTTTAAGCGATCACTAAATTTATTTATTTGGGTTCTACTCTGACCTTGCTCAAATGGATCAAAATCTTCATCAAATTTCCTGTAGTCCAATGTGACATCGACATCTTCAGAAAAACGTTCAATGATGTTGTAGGCTTTTGATAGCGATGTCCCGCCTTTGAAGGCCATGGGGTGTGCATTAGGAATAGAAAATAGGGTCTGCAATGTCCAGCAGACCCATATGTCTTTCTCAAGAACAGTTTCTTGTTTATCCAATTGCGTAGCAGCTGTCTGGAGGATATCTTTCTGATCCCTAGTTGGGAGTTCCAAATATGACTCAACCATACTTTTTTTCTTCGACGGTGGCTTCATCAATATTTTGATTAATAGCCTGAGCCATCCACGCAGGCATATCGCTGTCACGAAGTTTTTTGAACTCTGCAACACTCATCGCACTTCGTATAAGGTGGATAGTTTCGGTATTCACTTGTTTTTTGCCGAGGTACCACAATGCACTTAAGGCCAAGCCTTCTTTCTCCCCCGCATGTTGAAGCCTACGTGAGTTGGATGTATGCATTAGCTTAACCTTTCGCTTACCGACATGAATTTCCCGCGAAGACCCGCTAGTGTAATAGATAGGTTTAGTCGGCATTTGTGTGCTGATTTTAAACTGTCTGACGGCTTCCGCTCCATGGACCTGAACAATCTCTCCATTGCTCTTCGCGATAGCCTCAATAATACTAGGTAGTCCTGGCATTACACTGCCCACATACCGGCTTTTTTTTGGGCGAAAAAAGACACCTGGAGCGGCCCGCTCTATTACGCCTTCTTCAACCAGTCGCGACAGGGCTTTATCCACGGAAGCACGCGACCCAAGCTTAAGAAAGCGTTCGTTTGTGAACGGCTTACTTTTGGTGACTTTTCGAGCGATAATTCTAATATTTTCCGTAACAGACATGGGCCTAGCCTCCGTTAAAATGTCAGAAAAACTACCATGTTTTCTGACATTATGCAAGTCTATCCTTTTCTGTGGGATGGAAAGGGTGTTTTTCAGTCGTATTTCCTTATGTGTTTACTCGGTTGGTGCGAGAGCGGAAACAATCCCGGCAACATGCGACTGTGCGAAGGTGCCAATGATCCAGAATCTACAATGTGCTATGAGTGCAGAGGAAATCTAAAGCAGATTTGAATCTGAAAGAGATAGATGAATATGAAGGAAGTTTTTCTAACAGTCATTCTTGGTATGCTGGGACTTTCAGCAGCCGTTGCAGGGACACCGATTCCAGAAACGGTCTACATCCCACCTGGCACCTTCATGATGGGTTGTGCTTCGAGCACGGGTTGCATGGGTGATGAAAAGCCTGTTCATCGCGTGACAATCAGCAAGGGCTTTTACATGAGCAAATATGAAACCACATGGGAGCAGTGGGATGCTTGTGTTGCCGATGGCGGTTGCGATAATGGTCCTGTCAATCAAGCCGATGGCAGTTGCGATAACGATGGCGATGGAGGTTTTGGACGCGGGAATCGCCCTGTTTTCAATGTCTCGTGGAATGATGCTATTGCCTATGCCAAGTGGTTGAGCTTGAAGACGGGACAGAGGTGGAGTCTACCGACAGAGGCGCAGTGGGAGTACGCGGCGCGGGCTGGCAGTAAGACGAAATACAGTTGGGGCAATTCTATCGGCAAGAACAAGGCAAATTGTGATGGGTGTGGTGGTCGGTGGAATGGTAGTAAAACTTCACCGGTTGGCTCTTTCCCTGCCAATCCTTTTGGCTTGCATGACATGCAGGGTAATGTTTGGGAGTGGGTTTTTGATGGGTATGGAGCTTATAAGAGGGGAGCACAGACAGACCCCAAAGGGCCACATTGGTTTTGGATATCGTTTCGGACAGTTCGCGGTGGTAGCTGGGTGAACTATGGAAGGAGTCTGCGTTCTGCCAATCGCAACAGCATCTCACCAGACGACCGCAGCCATAGTCGCGGTTTTCGCCTCATGAGGCAAGATTAGTTAGAATCGCATTAACTTTGAACCATGCAAGAGTTTGATACACAACGGATAATGTGAGACTATGTATATAGCAGCACAGAGCAAAATTGAAAATATTCCAGCGCACTACGGGTTAGCGCAAGTCCCGCACAAAGCAACGGTGGTCGCTCATTTTTTCTGTAGGGTTAATAAAAATCTGATTAACCATGTCATGATTCAGTCCATCGCTGTTGTCTGCCTATGATCTTATAGTTTCACATTTACACTTATAAATCAAATACTTGACTGTTTGTTGGTTAAGTGTTTAGGCCGCTAGAACATCAAGACGGGAACAAGGATTCTTCACTGTGGAAGCGTACCATGTCCCATTCCGCACAGTCTTGAATCTGTTCTTATTCAATGTACGGGCTATCTCATTGTATCCAGTGATCCCGCTCCCACGGAGTCCGGCAATCACAGGCCGCATCTTATCGGCAAATGAGTTTGCAGCGTCCTTGTTGGTGCGAACACCTAGGCGGCTGACTGCTCTAGCGTCTGACCCACCTCACACCTCAAGCCGCTTCGCGCAAAAAGGGAGCCAGTAAAAACTGAAACTGCGCTGCGTGCTCGTTTTCAACCTCCCCCAGAAACCGCTTACCATCATTGAAAGTAATGATGAACTGCACGAGGCCGTGATTAGTATTTGCGAGCGCCCCCAAACCGACGGCACCAACCGGCCCGGCCACAACAGCACCGACAATCCCCGCAGGTAGAATCACCCCGCTGTTCGTTCGCTTGCTATCCCTGGAAACAATCTCAAACTCCTTGATCTGCGTCAGGCCGTATTCCACTCCGTACAGCCGAAACCATGTGGCAAGTGTAGGGAATACAATAGAATGACCCAAGACAAGCGCTTGTCCAACCTCAGCGTCCGCAGTGAAATCCCCCGCAAGCAATTTAATTGCAAACGTTGCTTTCTGGTCATCAATCAGAACCAGCCCCTCAAATTTTCGCGCCTCCTTCAAGCGCTTCTCCGCATCAATGCGCCTAACCCCAATTATTCACCCGACTCCGGATGATTTTGTTGGGCGAGCGGGATTGGCCGGGTTTACGGCGGTTGGTTGATTTTAACTTTGGGCATGCGTTGAGGGTTGATGTCTGGGGGTTCGAACGGCGGCTTTTGCCGCGCCTTTTACGGGCTTTGTGCTTTATGCGCTGCATCAAAATGGTGAGCATTTTCTGCTGCGGAAATGCTGTTGGAAAAGACAGCCTGATGCGTGATTTTAGTTCCTCTACCCGCACGGCGATTTTCAAAAACGCGCAGCGGATGGTT
>JAKIUO010000084.1 GCA_021647535.1 Hyphomicrobiaceae bacterium | reverse complement strand
AGACCGGCTTTGACGCTGGCACCGGTCAGGCCCTCTATGAAAAGCGCACACTCGACTATAATGAACTGCCCTATATCGTTGTGGTGATTGACGAAATGGCTGATTTGATGATGGTGGCCGGCAAGGAAATCGAAGGCTCCATTCAGCGTCTGGCGCAAAAAGCCCGTGCGGCTGGTATCCATCTGATTACCGCCACACAGCGTCCAAGTGTTGATGTCATCACCGGCACCATCAAGGCCAATTTCCCCACGCGTATCAGTTTTCAGGTGACCTCTAAAATCGACAGCCGCACCATTCTGGGTGAAATGGGTGCCGAACAGTTGTTGGGCATGGGCGATATGCTGCATATGGCTGGCGGGGGACAAGTGACGCGTGTGCATGGTTCCTTTGTCGCCGATAGAGAAGTTGAGCGTGTTGCCAACTATCTGAAAGCCCAGGGTGTGCCGCAATATCTGGAAGAAGTCACCAAGGAAGACGAGCCCGAACCAGAAGAGGCCAAGGGTAAACCGTCGGCCAAGGAGAAATTCGATAGCCTTTATGATGAAGCGGTGGCTATTGTTGTGCGCGATCAAAAAGCTTCGACCAGCTATATTCAGCGGCGTTTGTCGATTGGCTATAACAAGGCGGCAACGCTGATCGAGCGCATGGAAGATGAGGGGATTATCGGGGCGGCTGACCATGCCGGAAAACGAGATATTCTGGTCCCCGCCGAACCGGCCCAGGCTACCATGTAAAGAAGGCCGCAATGTAAAATGAAATGAGACTGCTCAGGTATTGGCAAGGTCAAGCCGTCTCGTTCCGTCAAAATCAAGCGGTGCGCACTTGGGTGTGGGCCGCTTTTTTTGTGTGGCTCAATAGGCACGTTTGGCAAGCGTATGTAGGCTTATGGTTAATTTGATTGCGTTACGCTGCATTTGATCCAATTTTGGCCATGAAGTTGGCGTCTGCTGTGAGAATCAGCAATTATGAGCTCTCGCACGCGGTATTCTGCGCGATATTTGGCAAATCGCAAAAGAAGAAAAGCGAGAGTTTCGCCTGTCTTGGTATTTTGCCTGTTTTAGAGTTTGTATGGAGCATTGGTCTGGTTTTGTCAGAGTGATGAGTGCAAATAAATATGCGAATTTGGAACCTCAGGGGGATTTTTTTATGAAAAGTGCGGGGCCTGAAAAGTGCCATAAGCGGCAAACTGGAAAACTTCTTAAACGAGGAGGTATGTTGTTGGCTGCCGCTTTGTTTATGGCGGGATCGACAATTGGCAGTGTGGCTGCTGACGGAAAAAAACCGGCTGTGAATGCCATGACCGGTAGCGCCTGGCAAGCCGAAGTGACGCCAAGCGAACCATCCGAGGGAATGGCGGTTCCCAAAGACCAAAGAGCGTTGATCCAGAAAATCAACAGCTATATGCAAAAATTCAATGATCTGGAAGGTAAGTTTATTCAGACCAATCCAGATAATGTTGTCCAAAAAGGCAAGTTCTATGTGTTGCGCCCCGGGCGTATGCGCTTTGATTATCGCCGTCCCAGTCGCATGAGGATTGTTTCAGATGGTACTTATCTCTCCATCGAAGACCATGATCTGAAGACGGTTAATAAATATCCTTTGGAATCAACGCCCTTTAGAATGTTACTGACCAAAAATGTCAGTCTGGAACGTGATGCCCGTATCTTGTCGCTTTCAAGTTCGGACACCAGCGCCAGTATCAAGCTGGCAGATAAAACCGGCCAGTCGGCTGGCGAGATCCAGTTGTTTTTCTCAATGCCCGAGATGGAATTGAAAGAATGGGTGATCACTGATGCGCAGGGTTTGCATACACGTATTGAAATCAGCAATCTGAATTTTGAGAAAAAACTGGCGCTGAGCCTGTTCAAACCCTCAAAAATTGGTCTGGAAAAGATATTTGAAGAGAACTAGGTGCTGTTCTCAAAATTGGATTTAAATTCATAAAAAGCACTGAAGGCAGATGTCTTCAGTGCTTTTTTGCTCTTGAATTTATTTTTTCAGGTCCTATCTAACAATCAAGGTGATCGCAAAATGCATCTTGGTTGTCACTCCCCTCGCAACCAATAGCATTGATCGCCATACGCCGGTGCCCTCCCGGCGTCCGCTTGACGCGGTAAAAAAGGTGCCCGGCTCTCCCCCATCAATAAGCCGGGCACCATATTTTTAGGTGCCGCTTGTGGAAAGTGGCCTGTTTCTCGAAAAACCCCTGTCCTGCCCTTGGCCTTGATCTCGTAAAATGGTTCTATGCGGTTGCTGAATTGAATATCAATCTTGAGGGGCTCCAGAGATGCAAAAAATCAGGCTGGCGACGTGGAATATCAATTCGGCGCGTCTGCGAATGCCGCAAATTTTGCGCTTTTTGGAGGATTATGAGGTTGATGTCCTTTGTCTGCAGGAAATCAAATGCCAGAATGAGCAATTTCCACAAGAGGAGCTGCGCGCCCTTGGCTATGAGCATATCGCTCTGAATGGCCAAAAAGCCTATCATGGCGTGGCGACGGTTTCGCGTTTGCCGCTGGAAATTGTCGAAAAAACGGTGTTTGGCGGCATAGACGAAGCGCGCCATCTCAATATTGAATTGACAGGGGTGCAGCGGGCCGGGCAGGCAGTGCAAATTCACAATTTTTATGTGCCCGCCGGAGGTGATGTGGCTGACGCTGCCGTAAATCCAAAATTTGCCCATAAATTGCAATTTCTGGATGATATGGCCAGCTCATTCAGCCAGCAGAAAGCAGCCGCTCCGCCGATGATTTTGGTCGGTGATCTGAATATTGCGCCGCTGGAAAACGATGTCTGGTCGCACAAGCAAATGCTGAAAGTGGTCTCCCATACACCTGTTGAAGTTGAGCAGCTTTTAAAGGTTGCTCAGTCTCTGGACTGGATTGATGCTTTGCGCTGCCATGTGCCAGAAAACGAAAAACTGTTTACCTGGTGGAGCTATCGTGCCAAAGACTGGAAAAAAAGCAATCGGGGGCGTCGGCTGGATCATGTCTGGATGACCCCGGACCTTGCCGGTGTTTGCACCGATATGCAGGTTGTCGAGCCAGCGCGCAGCTGGGAGCGCCCCTCCGACCATGCACCGGTCATTGTCGATCTTGAATTTTGAGTGAGTCTGATGGCAACCACAAAACATTCTATCCCTTGAATGTTTATATATAGATCCCATTTAAGAGTGTGAAAGCCTGAGTAAAGGCATTGGTGATTAAGGAGATTTCTAAATGACAGGTTTAATCGAACAGTTGGCTGCTGACGGCATCATGACAGTAAACCGAGTGGTCCTGAAAGAGGGGTATACGGTGGATGACTTGCAGATGCGTGTCGCCGAGCTGTGCGAAAACGTCAAGACCTACCATTCCGAAACAGGCTTTGCCGGTGGTCTGGTGGCGCTTAATAAAGGCATGGTATCCAACGAAGGCAGTACCATCGGCCAAGCTGTCGAAAGTGAGTTCAAGGGACGCGAAGCGCTCATCATCACCTTCTGGGACAGTTTTAAACAGCACGAAGCCTCCCATCGCTCCGATACTTTCCAGCCTTTGTTCAAAAAAGTGCTGGAGCTCTGCGAAAACGGCAATGAAGAGCTCGCTTACGACGTTTTATGGTCCGGCAAGGCCTATAATGACGACCAGGCCAAAGCCGCCCGCGCCGCCAAGGAAAAATACAAGAAATAGGTTCGGCTGCCTCTTTGCGTAAATGGTGAGGCTGTTTTATCCCTGTTGCACAGGGATGTCTTCGCCAGACAGGCAAGCTACGCGCTTGGCGGAAAGGGGCAAACCCCTTTCATCCCGATTTTAAAATTGGGATTGTTAAGGGACTAGTCCCTTAACTGCCAGCTGCATAAGCTGCCGCCCGGCGAGGGCATTTTAGGCCGCCGCGCTCAGGTCAATTTCCTGGCGTTCGCCATTCATGATGATCCAGCTATCTGAAACCTGTACGAGATTCTGGTCAGGCAGGTGGATTTGTGTGCCGGTAAAGACGGCATAATCGACTTTATCCTTATTGAAAACTTTTTCAGTCAGGGCGGTGATATCCTGTTGGATGACTGAAAGGGCGGCGTTGGTGACATCAATGAGCGTGTGATTCTCCGGCTTGGCCATTTTTTCCATGCGGTGAATGAGCAGGCCATATTCGCCATCATCGGTAAAAATCTTGTTGACGGCCTTGTCCTGCGCAACGACATGACCGGAATAGGCGACCAGTGCTCCGCAGGCAGCGTTGAGGTGTTCCATGCCGGGACGCACGCAGCCGCCGACTTCAGCTTCTGGACCAAAGCCAATATGGGTGAGAGCATAGACAACAATGCGTTCGCGATCATGGGTGTCGGGGGCGTGGTGAGCGGCAGCGCCGAGCCCGGTTTTACCGCCAAAGGGCAGGCCACCAAGACCGCCAAGTGTAAAACTTTTGCCCCACTGGGTTTCAACAGTGTTCACAAAAGAGGCGCATATTTCATCTCTGCAAACCGATATGATGGGCAAAGTGTTGTCACTGCTAAAGCCAACCGTGGACAAGGCGGAGGCGCTGGTGGCGATAAAATCGGTTTCGCTGACAGGATTAGGGAAATGCTGCTGGACGGTGTTCATCACCATAGTGTAATACCTCGTTTAAATTTTAACAGACAGATTGTATGAGCGCGATCATAGTTTGAGTTCGGGGCAATTTGAAGGACTATTCTACATGAATGAAAGAGGGCCAGAATGAATGTACTGATCACGGGAGCCAATCGGGGTATTGGTCTGGAATTTTGTCGCCAGCTGACGGGGCGAGGCGATCAGGTGATGGCAGCATGTCGATCTTGTTCGAGCGCCTTGCAAGAGCTCAAGGAAGAGGCCGGAGACCGTCTACAGCTCATTGAGGGGGCCGATGTCACCAGCGATGAAGGGCTGGACAGCCTGTTTAAAAGCGTTGAAGGCGCGCCGATTGATCTGCTCATCAATAATGCCGGTTTGATGGAAGGGGTGACGCTTGATCATCTCGATACGCCATCAATCCGCCGTCAGTTCGAAATCAATGCTATTGCGCCGTTGCGGGTCACTCAGGGTCTGCTCGATAATTTGTCGAAGCAGGCCAGGGTCTGTATCGTCACCAGCCGTATGGGCTCCATTGATGATAATGATTCGGGCGGTTCGTATGGCTATCGCATGTCAAAGGCCGCCGCCAATATGGTGGGGCGCTCTTTGTCTGTAGATCTTGCCAGCCGTGGGGTATCAGTGGCCCTGTTGCATCCGGGCTATGTCCGCACCGACATGACGGGGGGTAACGGCCTGATGGATACAAACGAATCAGTTCGCGGATTGATCGGCATCATCGACCGTCTTGGCCCCGAGAATACCGGCCTGTTCTGGCATACTAATGGCGAAGTTCTGCCCTGGTAAATTCGCTATCGCGAGCGGGTTGCCACCCGCACCCGCTTGGGAGGAGACCTCCCAAACCCACCCTTTTTTGATTTTGAAAATAAAAATAGAGGAGGTTTGGAGGATACTTCCTCCAAACGGGTTTGGGCGGCAGCCCATTTGCGTAGCAAGCTCGGCGTCTGCGTATAAAATCAGCCTTTCAATATACCCTTGTCTCTGGCCAGCTGATCGAGCTTGTGCTCGGGGCGTGCGCCCATATGGGAGATGATCTCCGAGGCGGCGAGGGCGGCGAGGCGGCCACAGCGCGTCAGGTCAAGGTCATTGGCGTAGCCATAAAGAAAGCCGGCAGCGTAGAGATCGCCAGCGCCTGTGGTGTCAACGACCTCACTGACGGGCTCGGCGGGCACGATAATACGCTCGTCCGGTGTGATGATGACCGAGCCCATGGCCCCTCTGGTGACGGCGATCAGCTCACATTCTGCGCGCGCCAGTTTGCAGGCCTTGTCGAAATCCTCTGTTTCATAGAGTGACAATAGCTCATCTTCATTGGCAAACAGGATGTCGACCCCGCCAGCGATCAGGGTGCGAAAGGCGGCGCGATGGCGATCGACGCAAAAACCATCGGATAGCGAAAGGGCAACTTTGCGCCCGGCTTCTCCGGCAATGCGCGCCGCTTCGACAAAGGCTTCCTTGGCTTCAGGCGGATCGAAGAGATAGCCTTCCAGATAGGTGACGAGGGCATCTTTTATGAGTTGCGCGTGCAGTTCTTTGACGCCAAGCTCGGTGGAGGTTCCTAAAAACGTGTTCATGGTGCGCTCGCCATCGGGGGTGACAAAGATCATGCACCGCGCTGTGGGGGCCCGGCCGCTTTGCGTGGCGGCTTTGGTTTCATAGCCGACGCCAGCGGCGCGCAGATCGTGGCCAAAGACTTCGCCAAGATGATCGTCGGCGACCTTGCCGATAAACGCCGCCTTGCCGCCAAAACTGGCAAGCCCTGCCATACTGTTGGCGGCGGACCCGCCAGAAACTTCCATGGCCGGGCCCATAACTTCGTAAAGCCGATCAGCTTCAGCGGTATCAATGAGCCGCATATGGCCTTTGGGCAGATTATTGTCGCTGAGAAACTGATCCTCACAGCGGGCCAGCACGTCGACAATGGCATTGCCGATACCAAGAACATCAAAGCGGGCATTGGTCATAAAACGAAACTCCAGAAATGAGGGACAGGATCGAAAAACAACGATCGGGTGACAGATAGATAGGGACTTTTTGGCAGTGTTGCGGCGAACTTTACCAGTAAAGAGTGGAATTAGTTGTGGAAAACATTGGCAGTCAATTTCCAAAGAGGCGCGCTCGCAAGAACGAAGGGGCGGGGTGGTAAGGTCACAGGGGAAGGGGGGTGAAAATATCCCGCATGTGGGCAAGTATTGCACCTGCTCGGCAAAATCTTCAAAATTATGACAAATGACTGTAAAATATACAAAAAATTTACCGTAAATGGTTTTGAAAAGTTAACCGTAAATATAGAAGAATGGTTGAAATCAGTAGAAACTGCCTATGGGTTGGGATGTTTTAATATAGATCGTGTTTACTTTTAGATTTACTAACTATTAAGTATGTTACGTCATGATTGATCCTGTTGAGAGACATAAGGAATTGGACTTTGTTTGAGGGAATAAAGTTCATATCCGGTTCATACGAGGGTTTATCAGAGCGCGTGGCGCGAAGATAATTTGCAGGGGGCGAGAGCTTCCTGGTGATAAAAGGGAAGTAAGTATTCCTGTAGTGCGCTGTTTGAACGCATCAGTTTGATGCCACTTCATGTAGACAGCTGCATTAAATCTCCTCTATATGCCGCCGGATACACTGTTTAAGTGTGAAATACACCGAATGATTTAATTCGTTGCTTATTTTATATGACAAATCAGGTGAGCCTTTGTCAGTGAATGCCGGTTGTCGCCAGGTTGAAATGACAATGAGGCAGTATGTGTTAGGAGAGGATGTGATGAGTAATTTGTTGAGTGGCCGTTTCAGGGTTGCCGTTGGTACGATTGTAACAGCTTTGGCTTTTACGTTGGCCCCGGCTGGTGTCGAAGCAAAAAGATGCGGTGTTTTGTCAAATACGTTTGACTGCATGACAGGCGTCAAGAAGAAAACGGTTCAGAAAAAAATACGTGTTGCAGCTATTCGTCCAACAGGAACTATAACTGATAGCGATCCCGGTATTATTGTTCGTAGTCCTGTTAGAAAGGGACAAAGCAAGCTTGGCAAGGCGAAGAAAAAAGCAAGCACATCGCGTCGCCGCAAATCAAGTCGGCGCCTGAAGAAATCGAAGAACAGATCTGTCCGCCGACGCAAAGGGTTGCGCACCATCGGTAGTCGCTATAAAGCGCGCTCCGTCAGAAAGTTGAGCCGCGGATCAAAAAGGCTGTCAAAAGCCTCAAGAAAGAAACGGCGTTCAAAAGCTTCGCGCAAACAGGCCAATTCGGGCAAGCGTGGCTGGAGAACAAGATCAAAAGGGCTTGGTTTCAGAACGGCTCATAAGGGCATCAGCACAAGCTGTTTTCCGGCCCGTTTGAAAAAAATGCTGCGTAAGGTTTCGGCTCATTATGGTCGCAAGCTGGTGATCACGTCGGGCTTTCGTTCGCACCGTCACAATCGCCGTATTGGTGGAGCACGTCGCTCGCAGCATGTGCATTGCAAGGCCGCTGATTTTTATATCCCCGGCGTTAATAAATATTCGCTGGCCCGCTTTTTGAAGAGATTGCCCGGTCGTGGCGGAGTTGGCACCTATAGTGGCAATCGTACAGTTCATCTGGATGTAGGTCCACGCCGGTCCTGGCACTGGGGCAGCAAGCGTCGCCATGCCAGAAAAGGTAGATCTAGAAAGCACAGAGTAAGAAAAGCTCGCTCGAAGCGTTATAGTTCACGACGCAGAAATGCACGCAAAAGAGCCAGTCGCCGCAATTGGGCAAAAAGGTTCCGGGGTGCCCAGAGTTAAAGATGGGTTAGAAATGAGCTAGAAATACAGGGATCTGCCTCTTTTGGCGCACTTTAAACAAGTGTCAGCCCATCGAGGCAGCCCCCACAAATCTGGACCAATCACGATTGGACAGAAACATAAGCAAGTAGTGCGTAAAAGCAGGTCCCGATCCCGGTCAGTCAAATGATCGCCCGGGGCCTGTTTTTTTTGGTGTTTTCATCAAGCCCTTTTTCCCAGCCGATAATGGCCTGTTTGCGCGGCAGGGACCAGTGATAGCCGCCAAGCCCGCCGCCTTTGCGCAAAACCCGGTGGCAGGGCACGACAAAGCTGATGGGGTTGCGGCCAACAGCGGAGGCAACAGCGCGGTGGGCGCGCGGTTTATTGATGCTTTGCGCCAGCGCACTATAGGTCACAGCGTGGCCAAGCGGGATCTGCAGAAGCCCTTGCCAGACCGAACATTCAAAATCAGAACCAATGAGAACCAGGCGCAAAGGCTGTTCGGGATGCCAGCGCGACGGCGAGAAAATCTGCGCGGCCTCCTGGCGGGTGGCGTTTTGATCTTCTTTATAGGTGGCATGGGGCCAGCGCTGCATCATGTCGTTGAGCACGCTTTGGCGTTCATTGTCATCATTGGCAAAGGCCAGACCGGCAAGGCCGCGCCGCGTTTTCATCAGCAAAGCGAGCCCGAATGGACAATCGTGAAAGCTATATTTGAAGGTCAGACCCTCGCCTTTTCTGGCATATTCGCCGGGGCTCAGCCCTTCATATTGTACAAACAGATCATGCAGGCGACTGCTGCCCGACAAGCCGGTCGCCAGGCTGGTTTCAAGCAGGCTGGTATTGCGCGCCAGCAATTGTCTGGCGTGATCAAGGGTCAAGGATTGCAAAAAGCTTTTAGGGGTCAATCCCGCCCAGCGTACAAACAGCTTGTGAAAGCTGCTGGCATCAAGCCCGACATGGCGGGCAATCTCATCCAGTGAGGGTTGTGAAGTGGCCTTTTGCGAGATGAAGAGGATAGCCTTGAGTACGCGTTGATAGTCATTTTCTTGTGGAGGGAGATGTGTGATTTTATTCATGTCAGCAGGCTAGCATTTGAGGGTAAGCACTGGCGACCCGTTTCTCGCTTCGCGACCGGGTTGCCACCCGGACCCGCCCGGGGAAAGCTTTCCCCGGAGCCCCTTTCTTTTTGAGAATGATCAAAAAACGGGGGGTTTGAGGGGTGTCCCCTCAAGCGGGTGTGGGCGGCAGCCCATTTGCGAAGCAAAGCAGTGGTTTTATTGCAGATAGATCGAGGTTACGGGGTCGGTGAGCAGTTCAAGCATACTCTCATATTGTGGATTATTGCGAGAAATACCAAATTGCAGCACATCATCAACGGGAGCGGCGAAATCAAACGCCTTGTTACGTCCATCTTCATGCAGCAACACGCAAGAGCGTGGGGCCGGGTTTTCATTGAGGTCAATAATCAGGAAGGCGGCATCATGGTCAATGACCACTTCCATATGATAGGGACCAAGCTCGCGTTCTACCTGGCCTTCCGTGCTGGCCGCTTTGGCATGAAGCGAGGTGCCGATGCTGGTGCGAGCAAGCAAAGCTCGATAAAGCTTGATGGCGTTCATGGGCACCGGGCCGTTGAAGGCGGCGAACAGCTGGGCGGGTGAACCGCCCTGGCGGGCCATGCTGATCAGCGTGGAGGCGCTGAGGCCAGCGCTTTTTTGCGGTTCATTTGCACTTTCTTTCGCCAGATTTCTGGCTGCCTGCCGGTCCGTAAAAGAGCTTTGCGCCTGCTGCCATTGGGTGTCTACATTTGAGGGAGCCATCTTGCGTTCCTTTTCGCGATTATTTCGTGTTTGGCGCTGCTAACCAGCGCGGCAAACGTTTAACTGTTTAAATCTCGTCCATATCTGTTTCGAGATAACGACGCTTGAATTCAGCGGCAAACAGCACCTTGTCCTGTTCAAACTGTTCCATCCGGTGATCTTCATCCTTGTCGAACAAAGCCTGTAATCGTTGTTCGTAGAGACCGGTCTGCTGCGCACATTTGATCAGACTTTCTTCCATATCTGCGAACAAGGGGCGCAATTCGTCATGCTCTCGCGATAAAGAATTGGAGCGCGAACGCTTCAGGATCAATAGGCCTTCTTGCTGCATTGCTGCTTGTGTTTCCTCATTTTCTTTATTCGTGCTGCGCAGGGCCAACGCGACTTTCAGCCAGTCCTGCGATTTGGTTTTCAAGGCAGTGATCTCGTTAAGCATTTCACCATAATTCCTTGCTTCGTGGCATAAGACGCGTTGTTCCAAGGGAACCTTGCTTCGTCCTGTCCTTAATCCATTGGAGATGCCAGACTGAATTGCGTGGAAGGAAAACAAACGAAGGGAAGAAAGGCCGTGCGTCAGGCCAAACGAGCCACATTCGAGCAGGCGCTCCAGCAAGGCGATTTCCTTTTGCTTGAACAGTTTAAGGTCACTCTCATTGATTAATTTGATGCGCTCCTTGACGGGCAGCTCTTCTTGGACAACGGCATACATATCTTCATCAAGTTTGGCGAGTTCGCCAGCGATCACCGGATCATCAAGCTCAATCGTTGTGGTTGAGGCCTGAATGATGCGGGCCTCTTTGAGGGCGTCTTCGAAATCGGTAAAGGCAAAATAGACGGCTTGATAGGTCTTGTAATGGCTGTTTTGCGGCCAGACCCAGAAGGCGAACAGGGCGTCATCGTCGATCAGGAAATTATCGCGCTTGGCCAGATAGGTCTTGATGATGGAGAAACTGGAGGCGGAATGGCCGTCGCGAAAATGTTCGGCGCGGTATTTATAGGCGATGCGCGCCAAAGCGCGGCCCCCGTCCTTGATGTTCGATGGTTCGCTCATGCCTTTGGTGGCGACCTGCGCCAGAGTTTCCATAACTTCGCTCGAATAGGAAAACTCGTTGCAGGCCAGCAGGAATTCGGCGAGCTTGCCCAGAATGGCGACGCGCATGATCGACAGCTTCAAACGACCCTCGGGCATATTGAGAAACAGGCCGTCAGCATTGGCGACAACTGTCGGGTTGTCCCTGCCTTGGTTTTCTTGATCCTGCGCCACCTCGTGCATTTGCGCAATGATCTGCTCGGCAGGGGTCCAGACCAGATCAAGCCCTTCATCGCCGCCCCCGGTGCTGGCCTGCTCTCCCAAAATGGCCACCAGCATGGACATGGCCCAGAAGGGTTTGTCGCGATTGCTGCCCCAGCCCTTGGCAAAAGCCGTGGCGACCGCTTCTTTGAAGGATGCGGAATGTGAGCCGTCATCAAACAGGGCGGCAAATTCAAGGCGTGCGCGCTCCGACCAGAAATATTGTGTGTTTGACATGGTATTTTCCCTCTTGTTTTTGGCAAAAAAGCGCAGCCCCCTGAAGGAGCTGCGCTTTCTTTTCATTCTAGCGTCTGTTTTTGCGAGTTCGGCGCTTCTTGCGTTTGGACGATTTAAGCGTCACTGGCAAGGCAAGGCCTGCATCGAAAAGCAGATTTCTCATTTGATAGCGCACCCCTTGGTCGGTGGTGGCGGTCAGATCGTTGCGCAGGGGCAGGCCGTTACGCAGCGCAATCAAATCATTATTGCGTATTTCGATGGCTTTCAATTGCGGGACATAATCCAGTCCCTTGCCAGTGTTTTCGCGATAATGTTCGATCAGGCCAAACAGAACTTCTCCAACGACAGTGCCGCCAACCGGGCCAAGCGTGTCACCGCCGACATTGCGCAGATCCAGACGTGTTGGCGATTTTCGGCCCCCACCCAGCGGTTTTTTCGGGTCTTGTACCGGTGTTGGTGCGGCAATTGGCTTATAAGGAGCGGTCCTTGTGGGCGCTTTTGGATAGGTTGGCTGGGTTGGCCGTGCCGGTTGCGTCGCTGGTTGACGTGCCGGAGTTCTGGGCTGCTCGATCTGAGGATCACCCCCGCCAAGATAGCGATTGAAGGTGTCTTCGCTTTTCTGGGCGATGATCATGCGGTTCCTCATTTCTGGCTTGAAAACCGGTTTGCTCGCACTTTCAACCCGGCGACCAATGCGCAAGGGCGTCTTGGTGGTTTTGGCCGCACTGGCGGTGACAAAACCGGGCAGTTTTTGGAACTTGTTCGGCAATTTGTCGGTGCCAACGGTCTGGACGATGCCATTGACGCTGCTGGATTCTGTCAAAGAGGCCACATCAATGCGTTTGAAAGAGGCGGCTTCTTGCAAAATATAGTACCAGAGCGGCGTTTCGGCATTGGCCAGCACATTTGAGGTCTGGGCATCAGGAGCGATGACCAGCGAACTCCAATTGGCGGCATTTGAGACGCCCCAGGTTTTCAGAATGTCACGCTTGGCGAGCTCGGGCAAAATGACCCGCGCCAGAGATTGTCCAGACGGCAAGCGGAAAGAGCGCCCGCGAATAAGGTTGCGTTCGGACAAAGAGGGGTGAGCCGCGCCGGTGATGCCAACCTTGTCGAGATGGTGTAGGTGGACCGGCAGGAAGGGGGCCAGCTTGTTGGCAAAATTAAAGCCCTTTGGCAGTTTGGTGTCGATGGGAAAGAAGTAATTCCAATCGATGATGGTA
>JAKIUO010000083.1 GCA_021647535.1 Hyphomicrobiaceae bacterium | reverse complement strand
AACCGTGGCGTATTGGCTGACTGTACCACTGGTATGATCCATCTGGAGAGTGCCAAGATCAACATTATTGATCGAAACATTTGCAAGGCTAATACTATCAATGGCGGGACTAAGCTTGCCATCAGCGCCAAACTCATAGACCTGATTGGCGTTTTGCCAGGCTGTATTTGTACCCGTCGCGCTGCTGTCGGCCAGATAGAACAGTTCCCATTTATCCGTACCGCCCGCTTGCACGCTGTCCGTCTTGGCCCAGCGAAATTCGATATTGGCAGGCACACCAGTTGCATTATAGGCTGTCACCGATCCCCCCGAAATCGACTGATTGACAAATTCCTGAGCTTCATTGCCTGTGACAATCCCCGTTCCTGCAATCAATGGGTTTTGCACAAATGAGGCCGTATTGAGCAGCTCGCTATTGGCCACATTCGGGTCAGTGGCCGCCGTTGCAGGCTGGCTTGGCAGATTAAGCGTGTACGCAACCTCTGTTGTCGCTTTGGCTGGCAAAAATTCCCCGGTGATCTGAATCTGCGTTGGAATACTGCCGGACTGATTGCCTGTATCTGGGTTTAGTTCCAGACCTTGCAAGAAATAACCCGATGAATTGACGAGGTAGCCATTTGTATCAAGTTCAAAATCACCCCGGCGCGTATAGAGATTATCATTGGAAAAAACAGGCTTGCCATCAACGGTAGCCTGCTGTTCCGAAACAATGAAATAACCATCGCCATTAATGGCAAAATGGGTGCGCGTTTCGCTGTCCTTGATCTGCCCCTGAATATCGTTGGTGGCCCGCGAAATCACCTTGGTGACGCCAAGTGCCTGACTGCTCGGAAAACTCTCTTGCACCAATTCTGAAAAACTTGTTTCGGTCCGTTTATAGCCAACGGTTTGCGAGTTGGCGATATTTGCCGAGATATGCTCAAGCGCCGTCGACTGCGCGTTCAGCCCGGTAATCGCCGTATTAATCGCACTAAAAATACCCATTCAAGTTCTCCTAAACAAAACAGCGCTGATCCACCACAGATCAATCCACACAGATTTGCTTTTATGGTTAGCAAGACCGGGGCCACAATATTTATCGTTTGCTTTCAAGTGCTTATGCAAACTCTCCATAGGACACCTTTCCAAGGAAGGCACTTTTTACCTGATATGGCGGCAATAATTGCCTCAATGGGCACAAATTGTCGCCACAAATGAACCAAATTACCCACCACTTTTACGAGCGTTGCCCTTGTTGAACCGGGGTTTCTATTCTATGCCAACAAGAAGCCATCCCCTTCTTGCACCGACCAAAGGGAAGTCCCATTGAGTGAAACCTCCATCATCAATAGTCTCTGGCATAGAGTTCAGGACGCGGGAGACTATGTAAACGATCTCTCCAATCCCACCATCCGGCTCGGCGTGACCGGATTGGCACGGGCTGGCAAGACCGTTTTTATCACCTCACTCATTCACAATCTGCTGCATGGCGGGCGCTTGCCGTTTTTTGACGCCATGGCCGAGGGACGTATCAATCGCGCTTATCTGGAACCTCAGCCCAATGATGAAATACCGCGCTTTGGCTATCACCAGCACTTGGCTGAACTGACCGGCGACCCACCAAAATGGCCTTCCAGCACGGAGCGCATCCGCCAGCTGCGCGTCACCATCGAGTTCGAAACCAATTCCATGGTGCGCCGTGCTCTGGGGCAAGATCGCCTGCATCTCGATATCATCGACTATCCCGGCGAGTGGCTGCTCGATTTGCCCTTGCTCAATATGAGTTTTGAACAATGGTCGAGAGACGCTTTTGAGATGAGCGGCAAACCCGAACGTCTGACGCTGGCCGCCGACTGGCGCGCCAGTGTCATGGGACTTGACCCCACCATGGAGCAATCGGAAGAAACCGCCGAGCAACTTTCCGAACTGTTCCGCTCCTATCTGGTATCGTGCCGCGCCGATGCCCACGCCCTGTCCATGTTGCCGCCCGGACGGTTTTTGATGCCCGGCGAACTGGCCGGATCGCCCGCCCTGACCTTCTCGCCCCTGCAATTGCCAAACAACGGACGTGCCCCGAAAAACAGCCTTTGGCAAATGATGGCGCGGCGCTATGAGAGCTATAAAACCCATGTGGTCAAACCGTTTTTCAAGGAGCATTTTGCCAAGCTTGATCGCCAGATTGTGCTGGTCGATACCCTGTCAGCCCTGAATGCTGGTCCCGGCGCCCTCAACGATCTGGAAAACACCCTGAGCGCCATTTTGAGCTGCTATCGGCCGGGTAAAAACTCCTGGCTCTCGGCGCTGCTCGGCACAAAAATAGACCGCATCGCCTTTGCAGCAACAAAGGCCGACCACTTGCACCAGAGCAGTCATGAGCGCTTGAAAAAAGTGCTCGAAACCTTGACCCACCGCGCCAGTGAACGCGCCGATCTGGCCGGGGCCACCGTCGATGTCATGGCCATTGCCTCGATCCGCTCCACAGTGGAAATGCAGATCAGCGAAAACGGCGAAACCCTGCCGCTCATCAAAGGCATCCCCCTTAAAGGCGAACGTCTCGCCGATGTGGTCTTTGATGGCAAGGAAGAAATCGCCATTTTCCCCGGCGATCTGCCAGAAGACCCAGCGCAGACTTTGCTCGAAGGCCGCGCCGCGCCGCTGCCCGGCGAAGAGGACATCCGCTTCATCCGTTTTCGCCCGCCAAAAATCGAACTGGATGCCGATGGCAAACCAATCGCCCTGCCCCATATCCACCTTGATAAAGTGATGAATTTTCTGCTGGGAGACTATCTCGAATGAGCGATAAGCCGATCCCCCCTGCCAACAAACCTCGTAAACCGCGCTTTTTCCGTCCCGGCGAAACGCAAGAGCCTGTGCAAGTGCCAGAAGCAGACGACCGAAAAGTTGCACCAGAACCCCGCGTGCATGTGAAGGCTCAAGATAAGGTTCAGGCACAGACGCAAGCGCCCCAACCCGAGCCAGTACCCGCCGCACCAACTCCACAACCAGCCGCAGCCCTACACCAGCCAAAAGACAAAAAAGCCAAAGCGGCAGAACCAGACCCCGCCTTTGAAGAGCCTGCGCAAGATGAAGCGCCAGGCGAAAACACCAGCGGCACCATCCCCACTCTGAAAGACATCAAAAAAGGTTTTCGCTGGACCGGCATCTTCCTCTCTGCGGTTGGCGCGCTGGCCGTCATGGCCTTCACCAGCTGGCTACATTCTTTTATCGGCGATCTGATGGCGCGTTCCGACTGGATTGGCTGGACGACCTTCGGGCTGGTGGCCATCGCCTGTTTTGCCCTGCTGGTCATCGCCCTTAAAGAACTGTTGGCCCTGCGTCGTTTGAAAAAACTTGGCAAGCTGCGCGAGCAGGCCGAACGCGCCATCAAGCATGATGAGCGTAAACCGGCGCAAAAAGTTCAGGCGCGCATCACTTCACTCTTTCATGGGCGCAAGTCGCTGTCATGGGGGCTTGCCGGTCTTGAGGAGCACAAGGATGATGTCTTATCGGCACGCGACCGGCTGATCCTCGTCGAACGTAACCTGCTGGTGCCACTGGACGCAGACGCCCGTAAAATCGTCGCCGATCATGCCAAAACGGTCAGCGTCATGACGGCCATCAGCCCCTTTGTGTTTCTCGATATGCTGCTGGTCGCCGTGCAGAATTTCAAAATGTTACGCAAGCTGATGGCGCTCTATGGTGGACGCCCCGGCCTGTTCAGCCAGGTCAAGATGGTCAAGATGATGATCGCCAATCTGGCCGCTTCTGGCGGCATCGCCGTTGGCGCCGATCTACTTGCTCATGTCATGGGCCGACAGGTCGCCACCAGGCTCGCCGGGCGCATTGGCGAGGGGCTGGTCAACGGTTCCCTGACGGCACGGCTTGGCATAACAGCCACAAAACTCATCCGCCCCCTGCCCTATATAGAAGCCAAACCCACCGGCATCAAAAGTTTCGTCAAGGAGCTGACCCGGGGCAGTAGAAGAGACGGTAGCAAGGAAGCAAAAGCATGATTTCTTGTGCAAAAACGGCTCTCGCCCTCCTGCTCTTCGCGCTGTTTCTTATCCCCAGTGCCAACGCCAGATCAAACGGTGTGCGCAACAAATGTCCAAAAAACTGCTACCCGATACTGATCATGCGCATCATAGATGCCGACACGGTGCAAGGTTATATTCACACCAATGACGATGAAGCGGTTATCTACGCCAAATTGCGCTTCGATGGCATCGACACCCCTGAAAAAGGTCGCCCGGGCTGTATGGAAGAAAAACTGCTGGCGCTGCTGGCTCGCGACTATCTGGCCGCACGGCTGGCCCCGATCATTCAGGCGCGTTCTGCCAATCGCGCCTGTGCCTGCGACGCGCAAGGCGGGAAATTCGCCAAACGCCGCATTGGCTCACTGAAAATCAAACAGCCAGGCGCCAAAAAATGGCTGGACATCGGTTCCAGCCTTTTGAAACAATGTTATGCACTGCCCTATCAGGGCGGCAAGCGGATCAATTGGTGCTCTTGCCTCAAAGGCAAAAACTGCCCAACAGCTCAATTCCCGTCCCGCTGCATAAAACGCTTTACCGGCAAGGTCAAATAGCCCGAAATAGCGCCTCTTTTTGTCTTCCAGCAAGCAAATTTCAATATAAGGGTTTAATTTACCTTTTGCATTGCATATATTGTAGTTGCCGGACTTGTTCCGGCTATGGTGATAAACTGGAATCGTAATAAACCATTCGGACCCGGGGGCGGTACCCGGCGCCTCCACCAAATACGGTTTGGCTGTTACAGGTCAAACCAGCGGCTCAGACCGTATTTGATGGGGGCGAAATAGGATCGACGAGGGTGTAAAGGGTTTTCTTTTGCTCGGCATTGTACCGCCGTTATCGGGCTATTTTTGTAGTTGCAAATGACAACTATGCGGAGACTGCTCTTGCTGCGTAAGCGGTACGAGTATCTCACTTAAGTCCTACGCGGTCGCACGCCTAGGCGCGGTTTGGAGGGCACCGGGCAACAGAAGCTCTCCACTTATCCCAAAATAAGTCATAAGTTACTGTACCTTAAGGGTTTTGCTAATCAAACTGGTACGAAAAGGTGGTACGATAAACTCTTGAATTTGGACATATGTCCGTATGGGGAGGTTATTTCTATGGGTAGCGTTGACGGTTCTGTCGTGTTGAAAAAACGGACAGAGGCAGAAGATAAAGTGAATTATCCCCATCTGATATGGCGCAAGACCGGCAAGAAAACCGGCGTGTGGTATTATCGTCAAGACCTCTCCCCAGCGCTGAGAGAAATCTTTGGCCAGCGGGAAATTAAAAAATCCCTGAGAACACCCGATAAGGCTGTCGCAAGGCAGCGTTATCATAAAATGGCGCTGGAAGTTGAAGAAAGTATCCGTGACGCACTGAATGGCTCCCCTGCCCGGTCAGAATACGGCAAGTTGAAAAAAGACAGGAACCGCTCATTCAACAAAGCTAAACGTGATCCAGGGGCGTATTATGATGAGGTGCAGTGGTCAGAATGGGTGAAAGATCAGCATGGGCGGTATATTTCACATGATATCATGGACCCTGAGACGACCACACTAGAAGAGGCCTTTCTCATAAATGAGAACAGAAAACTGAGGGCCGAAATTAAAAAGATACAACAGAACAAATCCCTCGCCAATGGCGACTTACAAGAGCATGACATTCAAATAGAAGCCCGTGAAAGCCTTATCAAGGGAAGAGTGCCAGCCAGCGAACCAAATAACAGCAAGCTCCCAAAGCTCTCCAGCATTATCGAAAAATATCTAGCTGACACAAAAGACGGGATTGGAGAGAAGACTTATCACAAACGGTTGTTTGATCTAACCGAATTCAGAACAGTTTGTGAAAACAAACCAATTGACCGCTATGGCGTGAATGATGGCAGAGAGTATTATGAATTCCTGCGTCGATGTGTTGGCAGGGGTAAAAAGACCCCACTGGCTCCCAAAACAATCAAGATCAAACTCCACAACGTCACCAGTCTGTTCCGTTGGGCCAAAACGAGATATGGAAAGGAAATTGATAACCCTGTGGAAGACTACAAAGCCCCTCGTGCAAAGAAGAAGTTCTCTGATATTTCTCGCAGGACATACAGCAGCGATGAACTGAACACCTTGTTTCGCATTCTCAAACCTGACGCCCAATTGTATTGGCCTGTATTGCTGGCACTTTATACCGGCGTAAGGTTGCAGGCAGTCGTGCAATTGGCCGTGGGGGATATTCGAGAAGAAGATGGTGTATCTGTCATTCATTTCCATGACATGGGCGACAACCAGCAGAAAAATGCCTCATCAGTATTTACATTGCCTGTCCACCAGACACTAATTAGTTTGGGATTTCTTGGGTTCGTCAAAGAACAGAAAGATCGGCTTTTCCCTGAATTCACATGGAACAAGCACAGTGGTAATAACCGATGGGGAAAGAAGGGTTCGGACCTTTGGGGTGATCGCCTTGGCAAACGCTATGCGGCCTTTTTGCGAAAGATTGGATTAAAAGAATCGAAACTGACTTTTCATTCGATACGACACACTTACACGGCTGCATGTCGAGATGCTGATATCTACGACGGGATGCGTCATTGGTTGCAAGGTCGTGCTGAAGGTGGTTCAGCTGGCGGATATGCCCGCGACAGAAAGACAGCCAAACTGTCCGTGATGAGGAAATATATCGACAAAATCGAATACGGAATTGAGCTTGAAAAATGATGTAAAGGGATGAACAGCTATCCGGTGTGGACCTACGCGCTTTTGACAAATGGATAGAGGGCCATGGGGCGGCACTCGTGCTTGTACCCACCGATTTTATCGCGAGCTTCAGAGTGGATAAGAAAACCCCTATGGTGGCTATCGATATCACGATATTAAATCAGCCAAAATCTTATCTGCATGTTTCGACAAGTCGTATCTGGCGCGTTCGGTTTTGGCCTTCTTTGTCTGACGCTCAACATATCTCTCACTGAACAGGTATTTGTCCATATGGGCATACGAGTAGATTGTTGCTGGCAGCTTCTGGGGTAGATATAGAGCCCCGAATTGACGGGTCCACATGATGATGTGTTTGCGGGGGTTGTTGGTACAATTGAATGTCGGCTCTAAGCCCATACTGGAGGCTACAGCGAGTATCAGGTCTTGATCGATGCTCACAGGCGTCTCAAGATAGAGGCCGCTGTAGACGCTAATATAGTTCGCCAGCTCGTTGACAGGGTAGAGGCTGAGGTATGCCGTGTAATTGTTGGGATTGGATTTCGATAACCAGGTGGCAATGATTTCGACTTGGCGGCGTCGGTCATTATCTAGGCGAGCCAAGCCCCTTAGATTGAGTTTATCAGCGGCGGCTAATATATCTGCTTCGTTCGGCACGTCACGTGTTATTGTAGCTTCTTTGATGTAGTGCCATATTGCGTGATTGTCTGAGCTGGTTGTGTCAGGATTGCAGAAGGTGAATGTCTGTGTGTTGTCGTCCCAATGCGATTTGGTGTCGGCATCTGGAAGCCACACCATCTTGTCAGCGAACAGGGTTGGAAATGCCCATTGTGATTTCAATTCAGCGCCAAATTTTTCGTGCATGTATACAATTGCTGGAAACTTGTCGTTGAACACAGTGATAGTGTCAGTGCCTTCGTCCCAGACGGTGAAACGTGTGTGTGTCTTCGTTAAAGGGATTCGACTTTGAATTAATTTGGCCATATCTGACTACTTTACTTGTTTATATTGCACGATTCAGAGGAGCGGAGGGGATTTTTGCACTATTTCAGCAACCAATTACGATTTTTCCCAGCAACGCACAGAAGTGTATGAAAACTCAAAATAGTGTAGGTGATATGCAAACTCACCTACACTACCATAGAACGCCCAACCATTGGGCATTACAGCACAAATCGCGCTCAAAATCGGGCAAAAGTAGTGTAGGTGGATTTATGCTCACCTACACCCTAAAATGCCCAGCTCTTGGTGGTTTTCACTATTTAGTGTAGGTGATGTAGGTGAAATCGGAGGCCAGTGTTTGCACGCGTGCGGGAGGGCTGTGGTGTGGGGAGGGCTGTTGTGTATATATTATTTTTATTCTTTCTTACTACTTTTCACCTACATCACCTACACTAACGCTTGCACCCCCCAACTGTTGGGCGCTGGAGGCATGTAGGTGACTCAAAAACCGTCCTGCATTCACCTACATTCACCTACATTTTCGTTGCCCTTCAACGCTGACCGGTGCCGTTTACATCCTTATGAGGCGATATTTCATCCCCCCGCTCGTGCGACGCCTTTCGAGGCGGACTTCAAAGTGTTCGGCCTCTTTGTTCGACCTGACAACAAAATGTCTACCGTTCGCCTTTGCTAGCAGCTTACCCATTTCACGTTGCCATGCCTTTTTTTGAAAAGCACCGAAACCTAATTCGATTTCGCCTGCAACCTTGTTGTACAGTTCCAAAACCGTCTTATCTTTCCCCGTCAGACCGGTATAACCATCAGGCTCATCATTCGCCAAGCGACCGATAATCACCTCTTTGTCGCCCCACTGATCCCACCAATACGCAAAGAACGCAGGTAGTTGCTGTTCGGTGTCGTCAACGGATTCCGCTACCGCATCGAGGTTTTTGAACAGACCATCAACTCCAATAACATCGAACAAGCCGCCCATAATGGTTGACCAACTTTCATACGAAGCAATCTTCTCAGATCCCAAGGGCTTCCCCTTCGCAATCCAAGCCTGAATGAGTGTCAGGCAGGCCCATATGAGTTCTGATCGATTACTTTTTACCCATTCACGCAGATCAGGATGTTTAAACGTCCGACCCTTCGTGGGGTCCACACTCTGCGCATCAAGATTTACCAACATCACACGCCGTACGAACTGTTTCCCAACACCGACATTGTTTCCGCTCATGATCCAGTCACATCTGACAGGCACATCAACAGTTTCAGATTTACCCAAAATTCGAGCTGAGTGCGTCCCCGTCGTTGTCGCCAGCGCAAAAGTTTCGTTATCGATTTTCTCTTCCACGTTATCGAACCAGACAACGGGAGACATGGCGATTAATGCCGCATCGATTTTCTTGGACAATTCTTCATCTGTTTTCGGAATAGCCATAGCGCCGATAGAAAAACCGTAACAGAGGATATTTCGAATCTCGTTGATCAAGGACGCACCTGTACCCGGCGTAGTCTTTTGAACAAAGAAAATCGGCGTCGGACCATCAATCAACTCACGCGCGAATGGCTGTAGTGTCAGTGCCAGCATATGCGCATAGGACGCCCCATCATGCGATGGATCATCATGAAAGGGGAAACCCTCATACTGTTCACCCAGAAGCCCTTTCGCCTTCAAGACTTCTTCGGCGCTTGGTGATGCACTGACTTGCGGAACACGCAAGTCTTCTGGTGGATTATACATCACACCAGATTGTCTGTCATATCCCGGTTTAATCACCAAGCGCCCATTGGCGTCAAAGAACGGGGTTGTCTTTACGCCCCTTAACACGGGGAGAGGTAAATGAGGATCATTGAATAATTGCTGCTGAACTGGCTTTGGAAAATCAACTTGCTTTTCGCTATCTTCATCTTTCCTGTGCCATGTAACAAGCGAGTTTAACTCCATCCCCAATCCACCGATAGTCAACTTCTCGATTTGGAGAGAACCTGTATTCGCATTCGTTACAACACGGGCATACGCATCAAGATATTTGAACATCGAAGGATTTGACAGCATTCTCTCTTCCAGAAGTATCTTTACCTCCCCAGCGCTTGAGAAAGCGTCAGATCGCCAATATAATTTTGAACGGTTATCCGTGAAAGATTGGGAGATTAGGCCACCACCATATTCAGGATTTTGAAGGTCGTCCAACGTCAACCACCCATCCTCCAACATCTTCACAATGTATGCGAGACGGTCGCGACCATTTCCGTCATTGTGTTTCTGACAGCCTTCACCCAGACATGTGATGACGAACCCTTCTTCGCCATCACCGTCCTTAATGGCGGTCTTCGTTCCCTGTGGAGAATCATGTTCATGGATGAAAGCGCACTTAGTAAGGTGTACACCTTCACCGTTAAAGGCAGGTGATCTCAACAACAACGTGGGGTCCCTATTTTCCAAAGCTTCAATAGGATGAATCGTGGCGGCATACTTTGCGGCCCATCTGACCAGATCAAAGCCTTCATATTCAAATTTTGCAGAACCACCGTTCTTTCCAACAAACGAAGAGGGGCGTTTTTTCTTCGAGCCATCACGCTGCTTAGTCGAACTCTTCCGACGTCCCTTCACGTCATCCAAGGTGAACGCATGATAATCATCAAGGTCCAGAAACGGGGCATCTACATTAAAAGTCTCGTTAACATGTGGAGCACCTAGCGCATGGCTGGGGTAGTAGTAAAACCGGGCTGGATCAGCGCAAGATGCGTCGTATTTAAATCCCAGTTTCTCACACACTGCTTTATAAATCAGCTTCCAGAATTGAACCTCCGATGCATGAATATCAGGATCATCTGAAAATGTGAAAGGGGTGTGCAGTGGAATAACGATGCGCATTTTGTCGAGGGGTTCGTAATAAATATCGAGAAATTCACGATTCTTCATAGCCACAGGTGCAAGGTTGCCATTTTCGGGGAGTTTACGCAGTCTATCGACATACTTGACGGCAACAACGTCGACATATCCCTTGTTTATAGACGCCATATATTGTTGCGCCTCTTCGACAGTTGGTTCTTCGGTCTTTTTCTTGCGCCATTTTTGGAATTTTGCGAATGGGACTCGGTCTTTGTTTTTGCCGTGACTATGTGTTGTGGATAGCAAGGAAGGATGTTCAATATTCGTCAGAATTGCTCTAACGTCGTCGATGGATTGTCCGTTGTCGATATCTACCACCAAGGCAGACAGACTAAGAATATTCCCATTAGCCCGCTTCTCCTTAACCTCACCAAAAATGAGTCCAGCAGCACCAGTTTTTGAACTTCTGACTTGCGGGTTATTTAGGGCTCCCAAGATGCCGGACCAAGGCATCATAAAAAAGCGTTTTACTTCCGGCTTATGTCCCGAGAACACAGTTACGCTTCCTGAGTGAGAATCGACGTTTGTGTCGGCATAATTAGGCACAGAACGCTGTGCTATTTGGAGGTATTCGTCGCTCGATTTCAAGCTGGATTTATCGGCGGATATTAGGTCAGCACTATTGACCTTTTGTGGCTTCTGTGTCATAGTAGATACTCGTTATTATTATGAGAATATCGACTATGTAGTCACTAAGCAGAGTGTCGTTTTCAGCGGCGCTCTGTTATTGTTTATGGACCGGTTCGTCAGACATTCTCAATTGCATTTGGCCAATGGCCGGTGAAATTTGTCATCTTGATCTCTTTTTTGGGTTATCTTGTTAGTTGTTTTGATCGGGCCAAAGGTCCGAGCGCCCGGTTTCTAGCCCGGAATTTTCTGATCCGTTAAAGTATCATGCCGTGCCATAAAAAGAAAACGGCTAGCTTGGCCTTTTTCCTTTATGGTTAAACTCGAAATTCAACAATCGAATATTATTACCGCCATCCAGACATAACTAAGCTGAATTCCAGATTGCTTATATTCTGCTGAAATTCCCTAACGTATGCCTCCCATTCAGGGATCTCATACAACTCTTCATTTGTTGCCTCCATCCTTTGAATTATTTTTTTATGTTCAGATAGAAATATCATTACATCCCCTCGGTTACGCAGGGGGAGCAATTCTGTGACAGTAATCTCATTTTTTTTATCGATATTACGTCGGCGTCTGGGTTTTCGAATCATAATGATGCTCCTTCCGTAGACTGATCCCGTTCCGCTATTTTCCATTCAATCCATTTATCAATTTCGTCAGCGACGTAGCCAATTCTTTTGGTTGTCAGGTGGATTCTAAGTGGGAACTCCATGGTCTTCTCCAGCTTTCGTAACGTTGTTGCAGATACCCCCGCACGTTGCGCAGCGACGGCTTGAGATATTATTTCAGTGTGGGGTGTTGACATGAGCGGACCTTTGTTTTAAATATGTTACTAGAAACTACGTTATAGCTGCGCATTGCGCACAGCACACGTCTGAACCTGCATAACCTACCATATGGTTAACATGCTCGTCAAGAGGTTTTGTTAACTATTTTTGACGCGCCCTGCCCCCCCAAAAAAAATACAATAAAAAAATTTCAGATAGATACTTTCTAAAACAAGAGAGTGCCTTTTTTGATTCTGGTTCCATACATCCCTTCTTTTTTTGACTCTCAAAAGGAGGGTGTAATTGCACATACAGATGATATGTCGCTGTTCGAGGGCGTCCCCCTAACTGCCCCCTTGGGCTCCCATACGGGACTCCTGGAGAAATATTACTGCATCTTTTACTAATAGCGCCACGCCTACTTTATGACACGACGGAGCAGATTAACAATAAACAATATGAATTCACTTTCCATAAGTCATTGATTTGCACTTACAATAACTATTTCAAGCTATCTCGAAATAGAATTCGGACGTGTGATTCTGTTAATCAGAAGGAAATCACGATACATGCGGCACATGAACGAGTCACAACATAGGAACAGAGTGAGAGAGGGCTGGACGCAGGCGCAAGTCATCTTAGCCTGCATAGAAAGCGTAGATGGTAAAACGCTGACATCTTCCATAGAGGTAGAGTCTGGCAATTGAGCAGGCAGAACTGAGCTGGACACGCTATGAAAAACTGCCCGTGAGCATAGGCCCCTTCTCTATGTATGCAGACTGGACCGCCCAGGGAGGCTGGGCAAAGCCCTCTAGCCCGAATAATTCATGAGGTGGCCTGATCTGGTTGGCGGGTGTGGATCAAGCTGTTGTAATGTCGTATGATTTTGGTGCTTACACAAGACCTGACACCCCCAACGAAACCTCACACCGCCATGACCGACAATACACCACTTCTCCCCGGCCTGTCA
>JAKIUO010000296.1 GCA_021647535.1 Hyphomicrobiaceae bacterium | reverse complement strand
ATAGATGAACATCACCGGAAAGTGCCAGTTGCCATTATATTTGACGATCAACGGGCGGTCATTGGCGATAAGTTCGGCAAATAGCGACAGGAAAAACAGTGCCAGAAAGATCCACAGGCTCCAATAACCGCGCCGGTTGGCTTTGAATGTATCCCAGCGCCTCTCATTGATGGGCGACAGTTTAAACTTGGGAAAGCGCCGTTGAAACCAGGTTTTGGGGGCGGCTTCAAGATGGGTGAACTGGTCTGTATTGCGTTGTTCCACTTACACCTCCCTTGATTCAAAGTCGATACGTGGATCAACCCAGGTATAGGTTAAATCGGATATGAGCCCGACGACGATCCCCACCAGCGAGAAGATATACAGATTGGCAAAGACCACGGGATAATCGCGATCAAGAATGCTTTTGAATGATAGAAGCCCGAGGCCATCAAGGGAAAATATGGTTTCTATGAGCAGGGAGCCGGTGAAAAACGCGGCGATAAACGCGCCGGGAAAACCAGCGATAATGATCAGCATGGCGTTGCGGAACACATGTCCATAAAGCACCTGGTTTTCAGTCAGTCCCTTGGCTCTGGCAGTCACCACATATTGCTTTTTGATCTCGTCAAGAAAGCTGTTCTTGGTCAAAAAAGTCGTGGTCGCGAAGGCCGATAAGGACATGGCGATAATGGGCAGGATGAGATGCCAGAAATAGTCACCGACTTTGCCGATCATTGACAGCTGTTCCCAATTATCCGAGGTCAGGCCTCTTGATGGGAACCAGTTGAAAAAACTACCTCCCGCAAACAGCACGATGAGCAGAACGGCGAACAAAAAGCCCGGTATCGCGTAGCCAATGACAATGACAGTCGAGGTCCATGTATCAAATTTGCTGCCATCATTGACGGCTTTGCGGATGCCCAGTGGAATGGAAATGCCATAGGAAATCAGCGTCATCCACAGGCCCAGCGAAATGGAGACGGGCAGCTTTTCCTTGATCAGCGAAATCACTGAGACATCTCGAAAATAGCTATCACCAAAATCAAAGCGAATATAGCTCGACAGCATTTTGCCAAAGCGTTCATACCAGGGTTTGTCAAAGCCGAACTGTTTTTCCAGCGCCTTGATAAATTCGGGGTCGAGCCCCTGCGATCCGCGATATTTACCCGCCGAACCGCTATCGCCGCCCGCCTGTCCCTGACCTGCACCAAAATCAGTGCTGCCACCGCCAATGCGCGTGGTTGCATCAACGCTGGTTCCCATGAGCTTGGCAATCTGCTGTTCCACAGGTCCGCCGGGTGCGAACTGGATAATGGCAAAACTCACCGCCATGATGCCGAACATGGTCGGGATCATCAATAGCAGTCGTCGTAAAATATAAGCGCCCATAATGCTCCGCTTTTTGTCCGCGCAAACTCGTGTTGGTATTTATCAATCATGCAGACCGTTATGGCAATAGCCGAGTGTGTCTCAATACCGCCTATCGCTGGCATTGCCAAATTATTTGCATTCAATGAGAGCTGGCAGACAGATGATGAAACGCGCGCCGATGATCTTATTGTCTTTCAGTCGGTTTTCAGCACGAATTTTGCCCTTGTGTGAATGGATGATCTGCTCGGAAATATTGAGGCCAAGCCCGGAATTATTGCCAAAGCCCTGTTCTTCGGGGCGGTCGGTGTAAAAGCGCTTGAAGATTTTTTGCAAATTGTCAGGGGGAATCCCCATGCCTTCATCTTCGATGCGGATCTCTATGCTTTTAGTGTTGCGCCGCAAGGAGACGGTGACGGTGCTTTTATCTGGTGAAAACGAGATGGCATTATCCACCAGATTATTAATGACCTGTCCCAGCCGTGTTTCGTGACCTCTGAGCAAATAGGCATCGGGGCAGCGGGCAAAGCGGGTGACAGCGAATTTGATTTCAACTTCACTGTCGCGCCGAATATCATTGAAGGCGGGGACGATATTGCCGAGCAGGGTGGAGACGTCAACCGGTTCATATTCTTCGCGGGCCAGTTCAGCATCGAGACGCGAGGCGTCCGAAATATCGCTGATCAGCCGATCCAGACGCTTGATATCGTGCAAAATGATGCCTGTCAGGCGTTCGCGCAATTCTTCCTTTTGCACCAGCGGCAGGGTTTCGACCGCGCTTTTCAAAGAGGTCAGCGGGTTTTTAAGCTCATGGGCCACATCGGCGGCAAAGGTTTCAATGGCTTCGATGCGGCTGTAAAGCGCGCCGGTCATATCGCGCAGGGCGGTCGAGAGCTCACCAATTTCGTCCTTGCGCCAGGTGAAATCTGGAATTTCCTCGCGTGACTTGGCGCTTTGGCGCACGCGTCTGGCTCCAGCGGCCAGCTTGCGCATGGGGGCACCGATCTGATTGGACAGACACATGGAAAGAGCAGCCATGACAATGGCGGCAATCGCGCCGATGCGCGAGATGCCCCCTAATTCACCCGCAACGAGCCTGTCAATCACCA
>JAKIUO010000295.1 GCA_021647535.1 Hyphomicrobiaceae bacterium | reverse complement strand
TGTCTTCCCGTCTTGCGAAGGGAACCAGAGGACGGGCACAGTTTTACTGTGGTCGAGCTTGTCAAAACAGAGACGCTGACAGGGCTTTGCTGAATTGCCAGTCAGTATGATGCAGATCAAGCTTGAAACACTCTAGCGCTGGTTTGCTACACGAATGGGATATCACCCATAGCCAATCGGGGAACACTTTCCCCGATCCTTTTCTTGTCTGATTAATATGAGCTGGATCATTAAGATATACTCGAAAACCCTTAAAAGGGTTACGAAAAACGATTGCTCTATCAAAGAGATAGACCCGTCAGCAGCCAAATCTCTATAGCCGCTGGCTATAGTCAGTTTGATTGCAAAGAGATGGTGCTAAATTATCACTTTTGCAATAAAGTTCGATCACTGATGGTCAGGCCTCTTTTAGAGACGTCCATTCTCAAGTTATAATTTTCTCAAATTTATTCATAAAATCCTAAGCTTCGCGATGATGAAATTGGGAAATATTTTTCTTACCGATCAAACACGCAGCTATTGTCGATTGGTAAAGGTCTGGGGGATCTATGGGACGGAAGTTTTTTGCAATTCTTGGTGTTATTGTTTTTGCTGGTGTGCTTGGTGGCTGTTCGGCCAATTCGGTTAAGCTGGACGGGGCGGCGGTGAGCCGTATCCAGCAGAAAAGATTGCTGGTACAGGTCAATAATCGTCCCAAATTGATCGTTGTCACAGCGGCCAAGGCCATGTTGAGTTCGGGGCTGATGGCCAGCCTGCTCATGCGAGGGCTGAGCGATGATCTGGCTAATGATTTTACCATTGCCGACCCGGCGAAAACCGTAGCGGCACGGGTTCGCCAGCGCCTTGTTTCCAAACATGCCATGAAGATTGCGACCTCAAGAGCCCATGCCGATATTGTTCTTGAAGTGACCAATACTGGCTGGGAGGTGACACACGGAAGTCTGCTCAACATGACAAGCTATCACCCCAATCTTCATGTTACCGCGCAGCTCATGGAGGCGCGAAGTAAAAAAGTCCTCTTACAGGCAAACTGCGCCTTTCAGCAAAAAATAACACCATGGCGCGGATATGAAGAAATTCTTGCTAATAAGGGGGCAGTTCTGAAAGCCGACTTCAATCAGCTAACGGCTAAATGCGTCAACCAGATCCTTGCAAAGGCCTTTTAATATACCAACCGCCTTGGAAAATAGCTTATGCAGGATGTGATATAGATTATCGCTGGTTCATTCCCCAGAAAACAGCACATCGAGAATAGGGCAGCTGGTTGAATTATCGCCGGGGCAGGGTTTGAGGGCCGCTTGCAGCATTTTTTCCATAGCTTGCAGGTCCGTGATATTGCGGCGCACTTCTTCCAGGTGTTCTTCAGCAATATGGCGCACAGAGCGGCAGGTCATATCCTTGTCATCGGCCAGGCTGAGCAGGGAACGCACCTTATCGAGGGAAAAGCCCAGTTCGCGCGAACGTTTGATGAAGCGTAGGCGTTTCAGATGATCGCCATCATAAAGACGGTAGCCGTTTTGCGCACGCTCCGGGGCATGTAAAACGCCGACCCGCTCATAATAGCGCACCGTCTCGGCCCCTAGTCCCACATGCCGGGCAATCTCACCGATTTTATACATATTGCAGGGCTCCGGTCCCGTTCACGAATAAATGTCTTGACCCTATAGTAACTACAAGGTGCAGGGTGAGGCAAGTGAAGAATCAAACAGCCCAATAAATACAGGAAATCGGGAAATGCAAATCAGGTGGAAAAATATAGGAGTGGCTGCTTCTTTAGGTCTCATGGTCGGAATTGTTGGAGACGGGGTTCTGGCAGCTCCCATCACCTCCAATACGGCGCTGGCCATCAGTGAAGAGGAATGGCTGGTGCGCCAGCAGGTGATTGTTTTGCGTGCGACCGATGACCCTGCTGGTCTCGGGCGTGAATTTACCGCGACCACCAGCGTCAGTGTGGCGGGCTATGGACTGAGCTCGAAACTGGCTTTGTTTGGCGTTTTGCCTGTGGCGCATAAGAGATTGAAAACCCCGGCTGGTACACGTGAAAGTACAGGATTGGGCGATGTCCGGTTGTTTGCCCGCTATACCCTGTTTCAAAAAGATGGCGTCGGCCAGACGTTTCGCATCGCCCCTTTTGCCGGTGTAGAACTACCAACGGGACGAAATGAGGATCGTGATGTCCTTGGCCTGTTGCCAACGCCGGTACAACTGGGATCGGGCTCCTGGGATCCGTTTGCTGGCTTTGTCATGACCTACGCGACCACCGGCTGGCAGGTGGATACAAGTGCGAGCTATCAGGATAATCGTAAGGCGGATGGTGTTGAGCGTGGCAATGTCTTCAAGGCAGATGCCTCGTTGCAAGTGCGCCTGTGGCCTGATGAGCTGACGGCAGATACGGACAGTTTTTTGTTTGGTGTGCTGGAGGCCAATCTGATCCATGAAGCAAAGACTGAGCTCAACGGCCTCA
>JAKIUO010000082.1 GCA_021647535.1 Hyphomicrobiaceae bacterium | reverse complement strand
TGCTGGCGGCTTGTCAGGGGGGCAATAATACAAAAAAAATGTTTGCTTCCAATGATGGCGGCGGGGCGGTTGAACGTCCCGTGCAATTACTGGCCAATGAGAGCGCACCGACCTCTGGAACTCTGGCCTCTGCTGGTGGCACAAGTTTGCGGATGGAGGTCAATGAAAAGCAGTTGGCCAAGGCCGTTGAGCGTTACCGTTTGAACAAAAAGCAGAAGAAAAGCCCTTACCGCTCGGTAGGCGTTGATCTGAATGGCGATGGCAAAGCTGAAATTCTGGCCCTGCTCGAAGGCGAGGACTGGTGCACCACGACGGGCTGTACATTGGCCATTTTTGAAAAAGGTAGCTTTGGCTATCGTCCGGTTGCCACTATTCGTCGGGTCTGGGGACCGCTGATCGTGACCAATGAGCGTCGCAATGGCTGGTCTGATCTGGTTGTTGGTACGGGCAAACGCTCATTTGGTCATCGCGTGCGGTTGCGTTTTGGCGCTCGGGGATATCCCGGTAATGCTGTGACTCTGACGCCGATGCCCGCTGACATTGAAGTGAATGGCGAGGTCATGATCGAACGCGCTGAACTCATGCCGCAGCTGGCCTCTAATTAAAATCCATAAAGCCAGTCATAAGACGACAGCAGTTTTTCAGGTTGTTTGGCCTTAAGAACGGTATTGCGCGCCAGGCGCAAAAACCCTTTCATATGATATATTTTGCCTAGCTTGTGGGCCGTCTTCATGACCTTGTAAGCCCGTTTGCGGCGCAGACTCTCATATTGTTGAAAAGCGCTGGCGTGATCTTCTCCATAGTGATCAAGCTGTTGTGCCAGTACAAAGGCATCTTCAAGCGCCATAACGCCGCCCTGCGCTAAAAAAGGAATAGGCGGGTGCGCCGCATCGCCCAGCAGGGTGACGCGTCCCTGGCTCCAGCATGGGATTGGAGCAAGAGCGTGCAAGGCCCATTTCTGCCAGCCCGTTATCCCATTAAGGAAATCACGAGGGCTTTTGTGCCAGCTTTCATAATGGGCCAGCAGATCTTTGCGTTGCCCAGGCGTTGACCAATCCTGTGTGTCGAAGTGTTCGCTGATGACGGCAACCACATTGATGGCCTCGCCCTTGAGCACCGGATAATGCACGAGATGGGCATTTGGGGCCATCCACAGACCCGTTTCGAGTTTGTTGAAGGGAGCGGGAGCTGTGGCGCGTGGGACGATGGCGCGCCAGGCGGACTTGCCGTAAAAGATTGGCTTTCTTTGTGGATAGATCTGGCTTCTGGTGTTGGACCACAACCCGTCGCAGCCAATCAGCAAGCGACCTTCTTGTGTTTGTCCGTTGGCTCCAGAAACATCTATATGACCTTGATGTTCGGTAAACTTTTCAACTTTGAAACCGGTTGTGATGGTGATTTCAGGCAGGCTTTGGGCTTTTTGCAATAAAGCGCTTTGCAGCTCGGCCCGATGGAAAACCTTGTAAGGTGCGCCATAGCGCTGCTCGGCATAGGGGCCAAGCGGTACACTGTTCAGAAAATTTCCCGAGAGACCATCAGATATACGAACTTGTGCGGGGGTCGCGCCCTTATCTTGCAAAAGGTCACGAAGCCCCCATTTTGCCAGCAGCTTCATGCCGTTGGGGCCGATCTGAATCCCGGCTCCGATTTCGCTAAAAGCGTCAGCCTGTTCAAGCACATGGCAGCTTTGACCGCTTTGCGCCAGAGCAATCGCACTGGACAGCCCGCCAATGCCGCCTCCTGATATCAAAATGGTCATGGTCAGTTAAGGCCTGCTAGGCAGCTTTTGGCTTGTAGATACAGTTCGCCGGATCGGTTTTGTCGGCGTCGAGCTCTTTATCATAGACATAAAGTGTTGAGCAATACGGGCAGATAATATTGTTGTCACGGCCCATATCAAGATAGATATGCGGGTGGTCGAGAGGAGGCGTGGTGCCCATACATTTGAATTTCTTGACACCAATGCGGATATTTTCGCTACCAATATCATTGATGAAATGGGGTGTAATGGGGTCCGCCATGTGCTTTTCCTTCTACAAATGCTGGTTTGCTGAACTTATTCACGCGAATATTAGCCAAGCTGGGCCGTAAATGATAGATCAAAATGGCATTGCCGGGGAATTGCAGATTGATCGCCCGCGCACGAAACAAATAGCTTTGGGAGCGCCTTGTATGACAGTGATCCAGGATTATTTTCAAAGTGATGGAATTGAAATTGCTTACCGGGTTGATCGCCCCAAAGATCGAGAGCCAGGGGAGGCGAAAATCCCGGTGCTGCTTATTCACGGCTTTGTCTCCAATGGTGAAACCAACTGGGTAGGCCCTTCCTGGACAACAACACTTCTTAAAGCGGGCTATGAGACCATTTGCATTGATAATCGCGGCCATGGAAAAAGCCAAAAGCTGTATGACCCCGAGCGTTATAGCGCACCATTAATGGCGCAAGATGCGTTTCGTTTGCTTGACCATCTGGGAGTGGAGCAGGCCTATGTCATGGGCTATTCCATGGGGGCGCGCATTACGGCATTCATGTTGCAGCAGAACGAGCAGCGCATCAAAGCGGCTGTTTTTGCGGGGATGGGTATTAATATGGTGCGCGGGCTTGGCGGTTCAGCTCCGATAGCAGAGGCTTTTGAAGCAGAGCGAGCTGCCGATGTCGAGGATCTAACCGCGCGCTCATTTCGAGCCTTTGCGAAAATGACTGGTGGGGATTTAAAGGCGCTTGCCGCCTGTCTGCGCGGGCCGCGTCTCAAGGTGACCAAAGAAATGCTTGCAAAGATCACCACGCCAACGCTGATAGCGGTTGGTACGGTTGATGATGTCGCTGGTTCGCCAGAAGAATTAAGCGTGCTGATACCACATTCAAAAATCCTGCCAATCCCGGATCGCGACCACATGAAGAGTGTCGGCGATCCAGTTTATAAAAAAGGCGTGTTGGCCTTTTTGCGAGAAAATGCTGCCAGCGTATAATCATCTAAAAACCATGCTGCAATTGGGGTTTGGGGATTGTTCCCCAACGCCATCTGCGAAGATGCCTGCCCGGCGAGGGCAAAGCTACGCAGTGGCTTTAGAGCGGTGAACGACTATGCTTTACTCGAAATCCACCCAGCTTGTTGAAGCCTGTTTGGTCTTGCGATAAAGGGAGCCAAACTGTTCCTGGTTTTCCTGCAGGCGGCTTTCATAGCGACGCAGCTCTTTGTTGCGGTGCGGCAAGTCGCGGCTTTTATTATGGCGTTTGCGGGAGATTGCACGAATATTGCGCGCGGCCAGCAAAATGCCTTTTTCATAGCGCGCTGCTTTGAATTTTTTGAGACTGATCAACAGGTAATGCTCGGCAACCGTATAATCCCTGAGCATGGCCGATACGCGCCCCAGACGATAATAGCTGGCAGCAATATCAAGGCGACGATTGAGGTTTTCATAGAATTTCAGGCTTTTGCCATAATAGTATTTGGCTTTGGCAAGTTGGCCCATCTTGATGTTGATGGCGGCCAGATTGTCCATGGTTTTGGCCCCGTCAATTTTCCTGTCATAGCGGCTTGCAAATTTAAGAGCGGTTTTCAGGAATTTTTCTGCCATCTTATATTTTTGGCGTCTGGAGAGGCAAATGGCAAGTATATTGGTCGGCTGGATGGCCAGATCCTGGCGTTTTTCGGTGATGGCCAGATCAATGGCTTTGCGGGCAAAAGCTTTGGAGCGCTCACATTTTTGGGAATTATGGGCCAGATTACCAAGGCTGAGGATTTGCGCGGCTGGATTGCCCTGCAAAATAGCCACTTTCAACATTTTCGTATAGGCTTCTAGGGCCTGACCTCTATCTTTTTTCTGTTCGTGCAGACCACCAATCGCATTCCAGATATAGGGATTGTCAGGGTCAATACGGGTGGCTTGCAAGCAGATGAGTATAGCATTATGCGCTTGCTTTCTTGCCGCATTCTTACATTGGGTCCAGACCTGTTGGGCGCGTATGCTGGTGGTGAGGTCTATGTTCTGTTGTGGTCGATTGCGGTGGCTTTTGTGAAGCATCGGAGCTTCTTCATACCAGTCATCATAGGCTGCAATGTCACCTGCTGTGCTGTTCTGGTTTTCATGGTTGTGGTCAGATGTCCGTTGGACGGGCCCGGCAAACGCAGATGGTGAAAATCCCAGCAGAGCTGTGGTCATTAACGCGGAAAAAAGTGCTAGAGATGGTTTCATGGGTCCCCCGATCAATCATGAATGTTGCGGTTCAACAAGTATAATGATTAGGCGACAAGTTAGGCTGGTTTAAGGTGTGGGCGTGAAGTGATTGAGGCAATATTTGCGCGATCAGTCCTCTTAATAGGTGAATTGCTCGGATAGGATGCGCTCATCAAGGGCGTGGCCATTATCGAACATCAGTTTGAGGGGAATGTCGGCACGCTCGATAATACGGACTTCGTGCACATTGCGCACTTCGTGGTGATCGGCAACCGCACTGACCGGGCGCTTTTCCGCTTCCAGAACTTCGATCTTGACGCTGGCGCTGTCATGCAGCAGAGCCCCGCGCCAGCGTCTGGGGCGAAACGGGCTGATGGGTGTCAGGGCAAGCAGGGGGGCATTTATCGGCAGGATTGGCCCATGGGCGGACAAATTATAGGCGGTGCTGCCTGCTGGCGTTGCCAACAAGATACCATCGCATATCAGCATATCGAGGCGGACTTTGCCATCAATATAAAGGCGCAACTTGGCAGCCTGACCGCGCTGGCGCAACAAAGAGACCTCGTTAATGGCCAGCGCCTGACTTTCATATCCTGCGCAGTCAATGACACGCATTTGCAGGGGGTGGATAATATTGGTCTGCGCACTATTAAGACGTTCAAGCAGCCCATCTGGTTTATAATCATTCATCAAAAAGCCGATGGAGCCTTGGTTCATCCCGTAAATCGGCACGCCGAGCTTCATGGTTTTATGCAAGGTTTGCAGCATGAGGCCATCACCGCCAAGCGCTACGACGACTTCCGCCTTGTCGAGGGCAACAGAATTATAGCGGCTCTCAAGCTCGGCTTTGGCCAATTGGGCTGTCTCGACGTTGCTGGCAACAAAAGAGATATTCTGGTAATTTCTTTTGGTTTTGATCACTGATATCGGTTCGTTTTAGAGGGTTGCATGATGAATATATTCCGATCTGTTTCTTTGTAGCGCAATCTGCTCTGCTGCCTATTTCTTTTTCAGTTTGGCGGCTTTTTCCTTGTCGACCCACCAGGTATCAATGATGGCACGGGTATAGGGAGGTTTTTTCGCAGGCTTGCCGAATTTGTTCCAATAGGCCATGCGATGGAACGGGTAATACCATTGCGGCACCCAGTAATGTCCCGCTCGCAGCACCCGGTCAAGGGCGCGCGCCGCGATGACAAGTTCCTGACGACTTTTGGCGCCGATCATTTTTTCAATGAGGCCATCAACGGCTTTGTTTTTGATGCCGGCCAGATTGAAGCTGCCGGAGGTGTCGGCGCTGCGGGAGGACCAGTAATTACGCATGGCAACGCTTGGCGTCAGGCCGAGCACATAGCGCCTTGTGGTGATATCAAAATCAAAATCCTTGACGCGGCGCTCATATTGCGAGCTGTCGACCTGGCGGATATTAGCGGTGATGCCAAGGGTGGCAAGGTTGCGGATATAAGGGGCGATGATGCGCTCAAAGGCGTCGGAAAAGGTCAAAAACTCAATTTTGAACTCTTCACCTTTTGCGTTGCGCAATACGGCGCGGCGGCGTTTTTTATCGCGCGAGACGCTCCAGCCTGCCTTTTTCAAAAGCCGCAGAGCCTTGCGCAGGTTTTTGCGGTCCTTGCCTGAGCCATTGGTTTTAAGCGGCGCATAGGGCTCGCCGAAAACCTCCTTCGGCAGCTCGGCGCGATAGGGTTCAAGCAGGGCCAATTCGGTGGGGGAGGGCTTGCCCTGCGCTTTCATGTCGGAGTTTTCAAAAAAACTTTGCGTACGTTGATAAGCCCCGTAAAACAGGTTCTTGTTGGTCCATTCAAAATCAAAGGCCAGGCCAATGGCCTTGCGCACCCGGATGTCCTTGAACTTGTCGCGACGCAAATTGAGGAAAAATCCTTGCGCCCCAGAGGGACTGGCATCGGGCAGGGTTTCGCGGACCATGCGGCCATCCTTGAACTGCTTGATATTATATTTGGTCGCCCAGTCCCGCGAGATAAATTCTTCGCGCAGATCAAAGCTGCCACCAATCAGGCTTTGAAATTCAGCCGTTTGGTCGCGGAAATATTCATAGCGCAACTCGTCAAAATTAAAGCGCCCGACATTAACCGGCAGGTTTTTGGCCCAATAGTCCTTGCGCCGTTCATAGGTCACCTGACGGCCCTGATCATATTTTTTAATCTTGTAGGGTCCAGATCCCAGCGGAAAATCAAAGGTGGTTTTGGCGAACGCGTGGCTCGCATAATATTTGGCTGATAAAATGGGCAAGGTGGCAACAATACGCGGCAGGTCGCGCACCTGCTCGCCCTTGAAGTCATAACGGACCTTATAATCGTCAAGTGCGGTGGCTTTGATCACATCGCGCAGCTGGATGGCGTAGGCCGGGTGGCCTTTCGTTTTCAGCAGCTCAAAGCTGGTGACGACATCTTTTGCGGTGAGCTTTGAGCCATCGGCAAAGCGGGCGGTTTTGCGCAGATAAAAGGTCACGGATTTGCGATCTCGCGCCACTTGCGCTGATTGGGCGACCAGACCGTAAATGGCGTCGGGCTCATCATAGGCGCGCACCATCAGGCTATCGAATAAAAATTCCAGTCCCTGCGCGGCATCACCTTTCAGAATAAAGGCATTGAAGCTGTTAAAGGTGGAGAGACCCGCCGTGCCGATCATTGACAGGCTGCCGCCCTTTGGTGCTTGCGGATTGACATAGGAAAAGTGGGTGAAGCTGGCCGGGTATTTCAGCACCCCAAAGGCGGAAAGGCCATGACGATTGAGGTCTTTCCGGTTGAGATAAAAGGTTTTTTGCGACGCCGGATTGGCTTTTGCCATTTTGTCTTTTGCAATGGCCGCTTGATTTGTAAAAACAAGGGGAGCGACAAAGGTGAAGAGGAGCAGGAAGAGAAAGAAAAAACGGACCTGCATGAAAATCTCCTACGTTGTTGAACCAGAAGTTTTGAGTTTAACCGCCCGCTTTGGCGAGCTTTTGTGCTTTGTCTTTGTCTATCCACCAGGTGGCAAGAAAACCGATATTCTGAGTGGGCAGCGTTTTGGGTTGACCGAACTTGTCCCAATAGGCGATGCGTTCAGCAGGTGCATACCATTGTGGAACTACATAATGGTTCCATAACAGCACGCGATCAAGGGCTTTGGCCGCCGCCACCAGATCAGGGCGCGATTTGGCAAAGATGATCTGGTCGATTAAGTGGTCAACACCCTTGTCCTTGATGCCGATAATATTGCGCGAACCCTCCTTGTCACAGGCTGCAGATCCCCAGTTGTTGCGTTGTTCATTGCCCGGTGAGCGCGATTGGCGAAAGCTGCCAATGACAATATCGAAGTCAAATTTTCTGGTGCGTCTGACATATTGCGAGCTGTCCACATTGCGAATGGTCGCCCTGATGCCTATTTTTTTGAGATTATTGATATAGGGCATGATGACCCGCTCGAAAGAGGGCTGCACCAGCAAAAACTCTACGGTGAGTGGTTCGCCGGTTTTTTCGAAGTGACGAACACCATTTTTGATTTTCCAGCCCGCTTCCTTCAGCAGCTTTGCCGCCTTGCGCATATGCTTGCGAAAGTCGCGTGAGGTCTGGTTGATCGGTAATTTATAGGTTTTCGTGAAGACCTCTGGCGGTACCAGATCCTTTATTTTTGTCAAGATGGCGAGCTCTTTGCCGGTCGGCAGTTCCTGCGCTGCCAGCTCGGTGTTTTCAAAATAGCTGCTGACCCGCTTATATTGACCATAGAACAGGTTTTTATTGGTCCATTCAAAGTTGAAAGCCAGTGAAAAGGCCTGACGGACCCGTGGGTCTTTGAATTTTGAACGTCTGGTGTTCAATACAAAGGCCTGCATGGGCTCTGCGGTTTTCAGGGTGATCAGCTGTTTTTTAACCAGCGCTTTTTTGAACGCGGGAAAACGATAAGCGGTGGCCCAGTTTTTGGAACTTGTTTCCTGACGATAATCAAGCTGGCCACCTTTGAAGGCTTCAAGCGACACCGTGTCATCGCGATAATAGGTGTAGCTGATTTTATCGAAATTATAGCGCCCCATACTGATGGGCAGATCGCGCGCCCAATAGTCCTTGACCCTTTTATAGGTCATGCTGGCGCCCCGTTTCATCTTGTCGATTTTATAGGGACCAGAACCAAGGGGTGGGATCAGCGTGCTTTTGGAAGGATCGCGTGGCACATAATGGGCGTCTGTATCGGTCCAGTAATGTTTGGGCATGATCGTCAGGTCGCCCATAATCTGTGGCAGTTCGCGATTGCCTTTGACGCTAAAGGTGAAGGTGACTTGCAGCGGGCCGGTCTTTTTGGCACTGGTGACGTTCTTGTAATAGAATTTCCAGCTCGGATTATGCTTGGTGAAGGTCTCAAAACTGAAAATAACATCATCAACGGTCACCGGCTTGCCGTCATGCCATTTGGCTTCCTTGCGCAGCTTGAAGGTGACAGAGGAATAGTCTTTGGGGTAACTCACCCATTCACATAAAAGGCAATAGCTGGTGGAGGGTTCATCAAGGCTTTGGTCCATCAAGCTGTCATAAAGCAGGCCTAGCCCAACGGCACTGTCGCCCTTGCCGGTGAACAGGTTCAACGTGTCATAGCTGCCCCGTGCACCAAGCCGCACCCGCCCGCCTTTGGGGGCGGAAGCATTGACATATTTGAAATGCTTGAAGTTTTTGGGATAGCTTGGCGTGCCGATCAGCGAGAGCGCATGTTTTTTTGGCCCGTTTTCAGCCAGAACCGCGCAGTCTGTTGTCTCATCGGTTGATTTTGCGAGAGCAGGCCCGCTGGACAATATCAGTAAAGGAAGGGCTAGCGCAGAAAATGATAATAGTGCTCTTGCAAACCCGTCTGCCAGAGATTTCCTCACCAGAGGTTTCCTCATTGATCGCAAGCGTTTGTTCAGCACCATTATCATTTCCCTTCAACTTGTTAAAAAGCTCCAGGATCCGGCCTTAAAAAGCGGGAAGGGGAGCGGGTTTGTCAGCATTTGCCCGTAAAAACACCATGAGATTGGCGATGTCTTTGACCTTGCGAATGCCTGGAAAAGCCATTTTTGTTTTTTTGACCAGCTTTTTGGGTTTTTTCAGGAACGCACCAAGATTATTATAGTCCCAGTTTTGTGCCTTTGCGGCATATTTCTTCATTGCTGGTGAATAGCGAAAACTTTTGCCGCTGGCGATGGGACGGCCAATAAGCGCAAAAAGGTTTGGACCAACCTTGTTTTTGCCGCCCTTTTCAAAGCTATGGCATGAGAGGCATTTCTTGGCGACCTTTTTCCCTTTTTTTACACTGGCACTGCTCAGCAGTTTGGCAAGCGAACCCGCCGATTTTGAGGCAGGCTGTGCAGCACTCTCGTGTTTTTTGGGCAAAACAAACGTGGTTGTGGCTTTTGTTGCCGTTGGCTTATGGGCCTGATTGTTGTTCGAATGGTCATTGGCGGCCATTTGCGAAGAGCCGCTTGTATGTGCGCTTTTGCTTTCATACAGAGAGTTGACAAAGCTCGACAAGGCGAACATGAATAACAGGGAAAATCCAAATGCTGCACCTAATACAGTTAAAAAATCTTCCAGTTTGGAGGGGCCAGTATGTTGTGTTGACATGCGGTTTCCAGTTCTTGACAGGGGTGTTGCGTTCAAAAAACGAGGTTGTTCCATGAGGGGAGTGGCGGTGCTTTTTTTACATTGTTCAAATTTATATATTACCTCGTTGGTGATGGAGCGTTTTTTAACTGGCTTTGGGTACAATTATCAAGAGTCAGAGCGCTATTTTCAGGCAGGGTGAGACGAAATGAGGCACTGAATGACCAAAAATTTGATACTTGTTCCCGCTCGCATGGAAGCGTCGAGACTTCCGGGCAAACCTTTGGCCGATATTTTGGGCGAACCGATGATTGTGCATGTATGGCGCCGAGCCATGGAGGCGCAGATCGGTGAGGTTGTTGTGGCCACCGATGACCGGGAGATTGTCCAGGCTGTGGAAAAAGCAGGTGGGCGTGCCGTGATGACGCGGGACGACCATCAGAGCGGTTCTGATCGTATTTTTGAGGCGCTGGAGCGTGTTGATCCTGAGCGTAATTATGAGATTATTGTCAATCTGCAGGGCGATTTGCCCAGTCTTGATCCACATCTGGTGAAGGCCTGTATTGCGCCTCTTGACGACCCGGCTGTGGATATCGCCACGCTTGGTGTGGAAATCAGCGATGAAGAGGAGCGTACAAATCCCAATGTGGTGAAGATTGTCGGGACCCCGCTGGGGCAAAATCATTTGCGGGCGCTTTATTTCACCAGAGCCACCGCGCCGCATGGCGAGGGGCCACTCTATCATCATATAGGCATATATGCCTATCGCCGTGCCGCGCTGGCGCGTTTCGTTGAGCTGCCACCCGGCACGCTGGAACAGCGCGAAAGGCTGGAGCAATTGCGGGCGCTGGAAAACGGCATGCGTATAGATGTTTCGCTCGTTGACACCACGCCGCTTGGTGTGGATACTCCAGCCGATCTTGAAAAGGCCCGGGAGCACTTAAAATGAATGAGCCACTTAATGGTATGGAAATTTTTCTGAGCTGGTTACCAATGCTTCTGCTCACCGGGGTCTGGGTTTATTTTATGAGGGGCCTTAAAAGCAAATCAGGCAAAACTCCGGTCGTTTTGCAAGAAGAACTGCTTATAGAAGTACGCCGCCAGAATGATTTGATAGAAGATGTAATCAAAGACCATGGCGAACGCATCCTTCGCCTTGAAGAAAAACTGAAATAAGCATGGCAATAAATCAGAATAAGACCATCTCCTATCAAGGAGAGCCGGGGGCCAATTCGCATCTCGCCTGCCTTGATTTTCGACCGGACTGGCAACCGCTGGCCTGTGCCACTTTTGAAGGCGCACTGGAGGCACTGAAAAAGGGTAAAGCCGATCTGGCCATGATCCCTGTGGAAAATTCGGTGGCCGGACGGGTGGCCGATGTGCACCATTTATTGCCCGATAGCGGATTGTATATAGTGGGAGAGCGTTTTGAGCCGATCCATCACCAGTTGCTCGGCGTGAAGGGGGCGCAACTGTCTGATCTGCAAAGCGTGAGCAGCCATGTCATGGCGCTGGGACAATGTCGCAACAAAATCAAACAACTGGGGCTGCTAGCCCATCCCGAAGCCGATACGGCGGGCAGTGCGCGGCTTGTTTTTGAAGCCGGAGACAAAAGCCGTGCCGCCATCGCCTCTGTTCTGGCGGCTGAAATATACGGGCTGGATATACTGGCCAAAGACATTGAAGATGCGGCCCACAACACCACCCGTTTTTTGATCCTTTCAGCCTCCCCCAGGAAGGCTAAAGCTGGAGACGGGCCAGTTATCACCACCTTCGTTTTTCGGGTGCGCAACGTGCCTGCCGCGCTTTACAAAACCATGGGAGGCTTTGCCACCAACGGCGTCAACATGACCAAGCTGGAGAGTTATCAGCCTGAAGGCTCGTTCAACGCCACCATGTTTTATGCCGATATTGAAGGTCATCCCGATGACCCCATGGTCAGACTGGCCATGGAAGAGCTGACTTTTTTCTCATCAGAAGTGCGCGTGCTTGGCGTCTACAAGGCCGCCAAATTTCGCTCAGAACTCAAAAAACAGGAGAGCGCATGAAGCAAGCGCCACGTAGTATCATCACCCCGCGACCAAGCCTTGCCATGGATATTCCCAAAGGCATGGCGCCAGTGGAGTTTTTCAACTCTCCGGCCAATCTGAAAAACCTTGCCGAAGAAAACGGCCTGTTTCGCACGCCCGAAGATCTGTTGATGTACCGCAAGCTCATCGGCCATTCCACCGAGTTTGACACATCGATCATTCTGGACACCTCAAGGCGTATTCTTGACCCATTGGGCCGTCCGGTGCGCCGCGATCAGATGAAGCGCCAGCAAAAAAAGGTCTGGGAGCAGATGACGCAGATCACCTGCGATTATATGCTGGAAAAATACCCGGACCCCGGTCAGCATCTGGTGCTGTGTGGTGAAGCCTCGCTTGACAGCACCTGGCCGCTCAACAAGCCCGGCGTGCCGAGCATTCGGATGATCCACAATCACTTCATGGTGTTTCCCATGAGCCAGCTGAAAAAGGGCAAGGCAGCTAATCCAAACGACCCGAACCTGAATGATAGCGGTCATAATACCCTTTTCCTGGGAGCCCTTGCCGAGGTCTATCACAAGTTTCTCGAAGTGCTGGATTTGCAAATTCTGACGCCGATTTCTTCGGATGATTGCAAGCTGTCTTTAACGGGCTATCCGCAAGGGCTGCCAAGCTGGGAGCTCAAGGGCGGCGTGGAGCATCTTAAAAACCGTTATTTCTGGCATGAATATGAGCAGATTTTACGGGGCTTTCTCGATTTCTACCGAACCTTTTTCCTGCTCGTGGCCACCGGTGACGCCAAAGTGCCGGCAGGCGCCAATTTCGCCTCGCAGATTGATGATGTGCTATTGTCCAGCAATGCCTTTCAGCGTGTCGCCCGGGATCTGCGCGAAAAGGTCATCACCGATCCGCAATTCGCCAATTCAATCCGCTGGCGACCCGCTTATAAGCAGATCATGTATCGCGATGATGAGGGCCGCCTGATCGTCACCATCTCGCAAAATTCAGTGGGCAATGCCATCACCGAGCTTTTGGGTATTGTCGTTGACCGCGTCGAAGACAATGAGGCCTACGCCAAGCTGGAACCAGCGCTGATCGGTCGCCTGCTGGAAGTGCGCGAGCGCTTTTTTGAAGCCAAGCTTGGAGAAGCCATAAACGGCCCGAATTGGCCGAACGGGGAATATGCGGCAGGGTAGGGCACATTTTCTGCGCAAGGGGGACCAAACCCAGGGCAATTCAATTTTTGCCTCCTCGCTTCGCGAATGGGCTATCGCACTTGGTCTGCTCCTTGGCCCATTCGGGGAAAGCATCCCCGAACCCCCTTCTTTTTATTTCGCCCCTTCAACATTGAGATGCAACATTCTGTCTACGTTCCTTTGAAAACACCTCATATGGGGTTTTATATTCGAGACATTTGCGGGGACGATGGTTCAGCTTGTTTTCGATCTCCTGAACCTCAGC
>JAKIUO010000081.1 GCA_021647535.1 Hyphomicrobiaceae bacterium | reverse complement strand
AAAAACAAAGCGCTCAGATTGCGAAAAAAAAGAGCTATGATATTCACTATTATCGGGAATGCGAAATTCCAGAGAGCCACGCGGACAATGCTCGGCACCTGGTATTTGACCATATTGTTCAATCTCATAGCCATCACGCAGGTCAACGAAACAGACCCCCTCGCGCCCCAGCAAGTCAAGAGCTTTTGAGGGCTCAATCACCGCGATACGCGCGCTTGTCTGCAAAAGAGTTTGCTGGAAATTTGTCACTAAGTCCCTCTTTCTCGTGTATAATGACGGGGCGATTGGTGCAAGTTCTAAAAGCTTATGATATAGTTGCCAAACAGTCTTCATAAAAATGAGGGAAGACTTCCCATTCACAAGGGGAAACCGGCGGGGCAGACAGTACGAAGATCTGGAAATGAACAATATAGAAAATAACGGAGCGCCCCTGGAGAGCAAAAATACGACGCAAACCATGCCTCTGCCCTCTCTTGAAGAAACGGCAGAACATTTTACGCAATGGTTTACCCCTCTGTTAGACAATGAACAGCGCGCCTCGACACGCGCAGCTCTCAATACCTTCATCAAATCTGGCGGTCTTGGCTGCTTGCTGCATGAGGAACTTCGCGCCAGATCCGCGAAAAGCGATACTGGCAGCTGGCTGGATGACTATTGGCAATCTCGCTTTCTCGCCCGCCATGATGCCCCCAGCCTCAATGACAATTATTTCTTTTTATTTGCCCACGAAGAGTTGAGCCGTGAAAAACGCGCTGCCTCTCTTGCCGCTGCCGTCCTTAATTACAAGCTGGTGCTGGATCAGGGCATTGTGCCACGCGCCGTGGAAAAGACCAGCCCTCTTTGCGAACGCCAGTTCGCCCATCTGTTTTCAACGACGCGCATACCAGACCCGGACTGCGACCATCTCAACAAAAGTCAGACGGACAAGCGCGAGCAAAAATCACCCGCACGCCATATCGCCGTTTTTTGTCAGGGCAATATTTTTCGTCTTGATCTCATTTCCAAAGACGGCCTGCCCCACTCTCTAAAGGATATTGAAGCAGGCTTTGAGCGCATCTCGCTGGACTGCCTCGATGAACAAATCACCGGGCGCGCCGTTGGCTATTTGACGACATTACAGCGCACCGACTGGGCCCACACACGAAAGACCCTGAGAAACACATCCCGTGAAAACAACCACCATCTGGAGCTCATTGAAAGCGCCTTGTTCAGTATCCACCTGGAGCGTGATGAACCAAAAGACAATCGCGCCGCCTGTCTGGAGCTGCTTAGAGGCAATGGCGGCAATCGCTGGTTCGATAAAAGCCTGCAATTTATCGTCTTCAAAAATGGCATGGCCGGTCTGAATGTGGAACACTCCGGGCTTGATCGCGCAACAGTCGTTGATTTCCTCGATTATGTGCTGGGCATTGATACCAGTAATATTGATCAATATTCAGGGGCTACCCAACAAGGTACGCCCGTTATTCAGAGTCTGACTTTTGACCTCAACCCGAGCTTTCAGAAAAGAATAGCCATGGCCGGGGCGACGTTTGAAAAGAAAAAGAACACGATTGAAACCAGAACTCTGGAATTTTCCGAGTTCGACAACGCCTTGCTCAACAGGGCCAGGATCTCTCAGGATGCTTTCGCCCAATGCGCCCTGCAACTGGCGCAATGGCGCATGAATAATGAACCGGTGGCCACCTGCCAGAATATCTCCTTGCGCCAGTATAGCGGCGGACGGGTTCAATATATGTGGGTGGCAAGCGACCAGATGATGGACTTTTTGACCCTCATGCAAGAGGAGCGCCATAGCTCTCCAGTGAAATTTGAGTCCTTTGAACGGGCGATCAGACAGCATGAGGCGCGCACCAAGGCCTGCCGCCAAGGGGTCCAACCCGAACAGCACCTCGGAGAATTGCTGAATATATATCAGCGCCACCCGGAAAAATTCGAGAAAGATTTTTTAACCCGGATGACGCTGGGCGGGCTGAAGCATAGTGAAATTGAAACCGCCCTCGAATTTTACCAATCTCCGGGCTGGACCCGTATGCGCGACGATGCTTTTTGTACCAGCTTTCTGGCTTCGCCAAATATCCTTCATCATGGCTTTAGTGCCCTTGACCATGGCAATGTCGCCGTTGGTTGCCTGTTCTCTGATCATCAGTTTTTCGCGCATTTAAGCGTCGAAAAAGAAAAGCGGGTCTTGCTTGGGCCGCTCATCGCCAACTGGCGTGAAGCCCTTGAAGAATTACAGGACTTGATCAGAGATAGTCTGGAAGTCGTAGAACCTGATGTCGATCCTGAGACTGAGTAAACAATATTAATTCGCAAGCCGACTTGCTTTTCGCCACAATAATTGTTGAAAAAGAAGGCTCAACCAGAAGGCCTTATTTTTATGAAGAAGCTGCTTGCGCCCTGTCTCATATTGCTGACCGTCTGTTTCTCGCAGGCCCATGCCAAACCCTCGCCAGGAAGCGCCCAGACCGAGCGCGCCTTTGTCCAGTGGATCAATGGCCCCTTGTGGCAAAAAGCACGTGCGCGCAATGTTTCCAGAACCGTCTTCAAAAATGCCTTTCAGTCAGTAAAACTAAACTGGACGCTGCCTGATCTGCGCCCACCTGGACAAGGTCAACGCGCCCATAAACCGTCAAGACAGAGCGAATTTCGCGCCCCAGGAGCCTATTTCAAGCAAAGGCATATGGCCTATAATATCAAAAAGGGCCGCGCCAAGATGAAGGTCTGGCGGCGCACGCTTGACAAGATCGAGCAACGCTACGGGGTGCCGCGCGAAATCATCATTTCCATATGGGGCAAGGAAACCGCTTTTGGCGCGGCAAAACTGCCCTACCGTGCCGTTGAGGTGCTGGCCACGCAAGCCTTTATGGGGCGGCGCAAGGCCTTGTTCGAAAAAGAACTACTGGCCGCTCTGGTGATCATTCAGCAAAAACATATTTCGGCGCGCAAAATGAAAAGCGCCTGGGCCGGTGCGCTTGGTCACCCCCAATTCATGCCCACCGCCTTTTTGAAATATGCGGTTGATTTTGATGGCGACGGTCACAAAAATATCTGGACCTCAGTGCCCGATGCCCTGGCCTCCATCGCCCATTTTCTGGCACGTAATGGGTGGGATCAAAACCAGCACTGGGGCCGTGAAATCAGGCTGCCCTCCAGCATATCCTGCACCCTTGAAGGCCCGGATCAGAACATCAGGCGCGTGCAATGGCAACAAAAAGGCGTGACCCGCGTCAATCGGGCCAATTTTGGCACTGGAAATGATAACAAGAAGGCTTTTTTGCTCCTGCCAGCCGGTCGTCACGGCCCGGCCTTCCTCGTTTCAAAAAACTTTTACGTTCTGAAAACATACAATGAATCAGATGTTTATGCGCTGTTCATCGGCCATGTTGCTGATCGGATGCGCGGCGCGGCGCCCTTTAAAGCGGGCTGGAAACGCTTGAGCAGTTTTTCGCGCAGGCAGGTCAGACTGGCGCAGGTAAAGCTTGAGGAAAGCGGCGCGGATGTCGGCGGATCAGATGGCCTCATCGGCTATAAAACCCGCATTTCAATAGGCCGCTGGCAACAAAGGAACGGCCGCAAAGTCAACTGTTTTCCCAGTCGCAATGATCTTGCCAGGATCTCAAACTAATACCAAGGCGCATAAATATTGATCCATTTCATGGGAACATGGTGGCTCATATGGCAGGTACGCAGTGCGCTGCTCGATACTGGTATCTTGCAAGCACTGCGTGCCTGTCAGATGGGCCACCATGCCCCACCCGAAGGGCCGGACATCCAGTTCCGTCAGCAGCGTTGCGAGCCGCTTATGGTACCAGCACCACGGCGCAACTCGTGCCTCCCTGACGGAACTGGATGTCTGGGTGAAATGGATCAATATTTATGTGCCTTGGTATAACGCTTCATCGCCGCTAATGAATTTGGCCTGAAGGCCTGCGCTGATGGCATCAGCTTGCCAAAAGCCAAGAGCCGGAACCGCGACTATTTTTCCCTTGTATCGCAAGGCTAGAAGACTGGGAATGGCTTCTGGCGCAATGGCCTGCAGAGCGGTTTGCTCCGGGCTCCCGGTTAGTTCATCCGGGCTCCCCAAAGGACCAGCGATAATGCTTTTTGAAGCCTTTTCATCGGCGCAAATAATATAGCGGGCATCCCAGAACATGCAGCCCCCCGGCATAACGGGTTTTTGCACTTCGATAATGCGCCCGACTTCACGCACCACAAGCCAGAAATCTCCCTTGGCAATCAAGCGACAGCCAGCCAGCGTGCGATTGGTCGAAAAATCCCCCTTCAGACCTTCCAAAAGCGTCTCAAGGCGCGCCATATTCGGAACGTCTCGCGTGCCGCCGCATATGCGCAGCACTTTCGCCAAAGCCCGTATGGCGATTTCATCAGGGGCGTCATATAAAGCCAGCTGGTCAATGCGCGCCGTACCATAGTCGCTGATAAAGGCATTGTCTTCCAGAAACCCGTCGCTGATTTCGTTGAGTGCCATTTTGGCGCGACGCAAGCGTTTGGCGCCAAGGCCAATCATTTTGGCGCTCAGGCCTAGCGCCTGTAATTCCTCACTATGCTGGCGCAGCCGAACACGCTCGAAGCGCAGATCATCATTGCTTGGGTCCTCGATGTAATCCCAATTGGCGTCTTGCAACGCCTGCAAAAGAACCGTTTTTTCAAGGTCAAGCAAGGGCCGAAGCAGGTGCAAACCATAGCGGCGACTTTCAACTGCCATGGCGCAAAGACCATCGACGCCAGAGCCCCGGGCCAGTCGCATCAAAAAGGTTTCGGCCTGATCATCAAGGTGATGGGCGGTCAGCAGGGTTTTTAAGCCGTGCTTATGGCAAGCTGCCGCCAGCAATTGATATCTTATTTCACGAGCACTCTCCTGCACCCGGCTTGTCGGCACCTCGCCTTCCCAGGTCAAGATCTCGCTCTTATAACCAAGCGCCTTTGCCTTGTTCATGACAAAAGCGCATTCACGCGCCGCCGCAGCGCGCAGGCCATGGTCAACAGAAAAAATCACAATGTCCGGGGTAAGCTTATTGGCTTTTTTTCGTGCCCGAAACCAGCGATCGACAAGCAACAACAGCGCCATGCTGTCAGGACCGCCCGAAACGGCAAGCCCGACACTCGACTTCGTGCTGATATTATCGAAGCGCTCTTCGAGCTTCTCTTTGCTGATAGGATCGCGTTTCGACATGGCTCGTCTCATGGAGAAAAATCTGAAAAACTGACGGTTTTTATGCTCTATAATGACCCTACTAAAATAGAATCATTATAATCGACGCCTTCAATCTATCAGACTACAGCTTAATTGCAATGGGCACGCCGTTGCTCCATGCCCGCCCTTTGTTTCACATGATTGGGCGCATTGGGGTATTTACTTGCAAGCTCGCTAAATGTTTTACAGGCCGCGCCGGTTTGTCCCAGCTTGGTCAGCGATAGTGCCAGCTTCATGAGGCTGTCAGGGGCCTTCACACCATTTGAATAGTTGCGATAAGCCTTCAGGAAGGCATCGGCCGCCGGACGATATTTACCACGAACAAAATAGGTTTCCCCTAACCAATATTGGGCATTTCCGGCCATTCGGGATTGCGGATGGTTCTGCACCAGCGCATTAAAAGCTTTTTCGGCGGAGGCATAATCGCGGCGCAACATATGGCTGTAAGCATCATTATAAAGCTTTTGGGCATCGGGCGTATTCGCAGGTTCGACCCCTGCTGAAGCGGGCACACCAATCTCGGGCAGGGTCGCCTGTCGGTCGCGCGTCATGGCACGTCCCGAATCAAAGCCGTCTTCTCTCACATTTGGACGCTGGGCGGGAAGCGCCACACTGGCCGGGTCACGCCCTGTCAAATGGGGAGCTGGTGCCCCAAAACGAGGTACGGCCGGAGGAACCGGCGACGGGCCGACCATCAAGCTGGAGTTGTTTATGGGGCCAGAATTGTTTCTTCCTCTTAAATTGTTCTCCCCTCCTAAATTATTCCCTCCTCCTAAATTATTCCCTCCTCCTAAATTATTTTGAGGCGCAGACTCAACCATCGGTCTGGATCGGGGGCTGCCATAGGGGTCAGCCGCCCCATTATCCGGGCGCGGACGCAGGCTTGAAATCGTGCCGATCATAGTGCGCAGATCGGTGATTTGCGCCTCAAGACTTTTGACGCGTTTATCCAGCGTCGCCATGGCTTTTGCATTGTCTTCAACAGAAAGTTTACTCTCCGCCTCCTGAGCATATGCACCTTGCGTAAAAACGCCAAGCCCCATACCCAGAAATACCAGATTGAAAAACCATGTTTTCTTAAGGAAACATCTCTTGTTTATCGGGAGCATATCCCGCAATTTAAAATATATCATATCTACGTGTTGCCGTTTGTCTTTAAATGGGGCTCCGCAATCTGCTGCCCGTTTTCTACTGCCCATATCTCATGAATTTGGTATCAGTTTAACAAAACTTTTCGTGGAGATACAATCATATTGATGCAACCATTACGGCCAAACTATGAAAGGCTTCAGTAGGCGCTATAAGCGCCAGTCATAACGGAAAAAAACAATGATGAACCAAAAACCTCATGACCAAAAATGGCCTGACCTTGCCGGGCGCATTAAAGACAAGCAGCATATACTCCCCATACGGGTCTATTTCGAAGACACGGATTTCTCCGGGCTGGTCTATCATGGCAGCTATTTGCGCTGGTGCGAGCGCGGCCGTTCCGACTGGATGCGCCTGCTTGGGGTCTCCCATGAGGAGCTGTTTGCCGGGGTCAATGGCTCGCCGCCTTTGATGTTTATCGTGCGCAATATGGAAATGAAGTTCAAGCGCCCGGCCAAAATCGACGAAATCCTGCACGTCGTCAGCACAACCAAAGACTGGTCCGGGGCCAGCATCACCATGCAACAGGACATCAGGCGCGGCGATACCCTGCTGATGCGCGCCATAGTGCAAGTGGTCCTGATCTCTGATAAAGGCAAACCGCAACGCCTGCCCAAACATCTGGCCAAAACATTTGGTTATATATAGCAACGGACCAACGCCCTAGTTTGGACAAGTTCAAAGCGTTAAAATTCCTGTTAACGGGGGTGGGTCTACATCTGTATATGACTTGTTGTCAGAGCCAGCAAATGCGGTTATTTCTCTTTTTAGCAGCGAATCAGCTATAAAGAAGCCTCTATTGCAGGGAACCGTCACTCCCCGAATGGTAATTAGAGTTCGAGATAGAAGTTCAACAATCAAGCGGGAATTCGCCTTCATGACAGGTGCCATCAACACATTTCTGGCCGCCGCAGCGGTGGCCCCTCCCCATGCAGATCTTTCCTTTGTGAATCTGTTTTTATCGGCTCACATCGTCGTCAAGATGGTCATGACCGGCCTGCTGGCCTCTTCGGTCTGGGGCTGGGCGGTCATCGTTGACAAGATGATCACCTTCAAACGCTCCAAAAAAGAGGCCGATGATTTTGAAAAAGCATTTTGGTCGGGGCAACATCTGGATGAGTTGTATCAGCAGCTCACCCAGCGCAAAAACCGCACCTTGCCTGCCGTATTCGTTGCGGCCATGCGCGAGTGGAAACGTTCTGTCGAGGGAGCCAAAAAGCTGCCAGGCGGCGTGTTGATGCGCGTCCAAAGGGTCATGGATAACACCATCACCGCCGAAATCGACCGGCTGGAGCGCCGCTTGATGTTTCTGGCGACCGTTGGTTCGACCGCACCCTTTGTCGGACTGTTTGGAACGGTCTGGGGCATCATGTCGAGCTTTCAGTCGATTGCCGCCAGCAATAACACTTCGCTCGCCGTCGTCGCGCCGGGCATTGCCGAAGCCCTGTTCGCCACTGCCCTTGGACTATTGGCAGCCATTCCAGCGGTTATTTTCTACAATAAGTTTTCTCATGAAGTGTCGCGGCACATTGCCCGGCTGGAGAGTTTTTCCAATGAATTCATGGCCATTTTGTCACGCCAGGTCGATGTGAGGAGCCAATAATATGGGAATGGACCTTGGCGGCGGCTTAGGCGGTAGTGGAAGCACCCGCAAAAGCCGTCAGCGCACCCAGCCAATGACGCAAATCAATGTCACGCCCTTTGTCGATGTGATGCTGGTGCTGCTCATCGTCTTTATGGTGACGGCCCCCTTGATGACAGTTGGTGTCCCCATTGAGCTTCCCAAAACGGAGGCCGGTCAGGTTGATGGTTCAAAAGAGCCCCTCGTCATTTCAATCGATGCCAAGGGCGACATATTTTTGCAGGAAACCAAGATTACAATGCAAGCATTGATACCCAAATTACAAGCAATCAGCAAAGCCGGTTTCAAGGAACGTATTTATATCAGAGGTGATAGCAATGTCCTGTTTGGACAGATTTCCAAAGTGATGGGCCATTTGTCCGGGTCTGGATATACAAAAATTACTGTCATTACCGATGTGGTTGACAAAGGTTAGGACAATCACAGAAATAAGTGATTTGATTTGGCGCAGGAATTTTGTTCGTCAGCCAGGCGTGCAAAGGGGCGTGTAGCCAGCTACATAACCCTTTGCAAAACGACGCTGAAGGACAAAAGAACAAGTCAAATAGTTTAGTCATTTTTGTGGCTGTCCTTAGAAACAAAGAACGGGGTTGAGGAACACATTGTGCGCAAGGCCATTACCATATCTGTGCTCTTTCACGTCGCGCTCCTGACGTGGGCGCTTGGCTATTTTTCGAGCGGTGACGGCTCCAAACCTGTCAAAAAGACCACAGTACCGGTCGATATCATGACACCCTCGCAATTCACCAAGATCAAGGCTGGCCAGAAAACAGCGCCCAAAAAGAAAGCGGCGGTTCCGCTCAAAAAGAAGAAAACTGTCAAAAAGAAACCGACTCGGAAGCCAGTGAAGATTGCGAAGCCAAAGCCCAAGCCGAAACCAAAAAAAGTGGTAAAAGCCAAGCCTAAGCCCAAACCAAAGAAAAAGATCGTAAAGGCCAGACCGAAACCCAAGCCAAAGCCAAAGAAAATCGCCAAGGCGAAGCTCAAACCCAAACCAAAGCCTAAACCTGTAAAACGTAAAGTGGTACGGGCCAAGCCAAAACCAAAGCCCAAAAGGGTGGCCAGAGCCAAGCCTGTCAGGAAAAAAGTTTCGCGCCCCAAAAGCGATTTCGATCCCGATAATATCGCCGCATTGCTCAACAAGCTGCCGGACAAGAAAGTGGCTCCCCGCCGACAGCCTCTGGCCCCCGTGCCACAAAGGCAGGCGCGTATTGAACCGCCGTCCTATGGACGCTCATACGGCACTGATGTCACCATGTCGGCCAATGAAATCGACGCCTTCAAGGCGCAGATCTCGCAATGCTGGAGCCCGCCTACCGGGGGCTTGGGATCGCGCGACCTCAATGTCAAACTGCGCATCCGCTTCAAACAGGACGGCACGCTCGAAAAACCACCTGAATTGGCCAACTATTCCGGCTCACCGTTTTTCCGCCCTGCTGCTGAAGCTGCCAAACGCGCCGTCTGGCAATGCCAGCCCTATCGTATGCCCCGGGATAAATTCTCCACCTGGCAAGATATGATCCTCAATTTCGACCCACGCGAAATGCTCGGCGGCTAACTGACGCCGCAATTTTTTGTCAAAACAGGGCGGAAATTCATTTTCTGTACAGGAAGCTTCTCGACTAGACTTTCTTCCACACAATGACAATATGAACGGACAAGGTGAGCAATAGTTTGATGATGTCGAAACTCTTTTTGAGGTGCAAAAAACACCAACTTCGCTCTGTGGCACAGTGTTTTCTTAAAACAATGGCGATCGCGTTGCTCCCATTGACCACCCTTGCCCTTGCCCTTACCCTTACTCTTACCCTTACCCTCACGCCAGCCCGCGCCGTTGTCGAGATCGACATCACCAAAGGCAATCTACGCGCCATGCCCATGGCCATTGTGCCGTTTTTTGGTGCTGATGGCGAAACAAAGGCGCTGGCCAGACGCATCTCGGACATTGTCAGCAATGACCTGACCCGTTCGGGACTGTTTCGTCCCATCGACCAGCAGGCCTTTATTCAGCGTATTTCCTCGGTGAATACCATCCCGCGTTTTGGCGACTGGCGGCTGATCAAGGCGCAAGCGCTGGCGCTTGGCAAGCTCACCCAGCTGTCTGACGGCCGCATCAAGGCCGAGTTTCGCCTCTGGGGTGTGTTTTCAGGTCGCCAGCTCACCGGAGAAGAGTTCACCGCCGGTGCCCAGAACTGGCGGCGCATTGGCCATATCATCGCCGATGCCATCTATAAAAGGCTGACAGGCGAAAGCGGCTATTTTGATACGCGCATCGTCTTTATTGATGAGACCGGCCCTAAAAACAAAAGGGTCAAACGCCTCGCTTTGATGGATCAGGACGGCCATAATGTCCGCACCCTGTCCTCCGGCAATGCCCTTGTTCTCACGCCGCGCTTTTCGCCAACCCGTCAGCAGGTCACCTATATGTCTTATGCGGGCGGACGCCCAAGGGTCTATCTGCTCAATATTGACACGGGGCAAAAAGAGCTGGTCGGAGACTTTCCCGGCATGACCTTCTCACCGCGCTTTTCGCCAGATGGCAACAAGATCATTCTGTCGCAACAAGATGGGGGGAGCGCCAACATATTCGTCATGGATCTGCGCTCCCGACGCATAAAACGACTGACCCGCACCAAAAGCATCGATACATCCCCCTGCTTTTCGCCAGATGGTCGCCAGATTGTTTTTGAATCAGATCGATCCGGTTCTCAGCAAATCTATGTCATGAACGCCGATGGCTCGCAGGCACGGCGTATTTCGCGTCAGGGGGGACGCTACTCGACACCCGTCTGGTCACCACGCGGTGATCTTATCGCCTTTACCAAGCAGACTGGCGGACGCTTTTTGATCGGCATCATGCGCCCGGATGGCTCTGGCGAACGTATTTTGACCGAAGGTTTTCATAATGAAGGCCCTACATGGGCGCCCAATGGCCGCGTCCTGATGTTTTTTCGCGAAAGCCGGACAAAAACCGGGGGACCAAAACTGTATTCAGTCGACCTCACCGGCTATCACGAGCAAGAAATACCGACGCCTTCATTCGCCTCTGACCCCGCCTGGTCTCCCCTCATCAACTAGGACGCCCACCTCCAAAACGTGACTTTTTAGCACCATACCTACCTGAAATGGGGCAAAACCAAGTCATATCGGGCAGATCTTCTTGCTCAAACCAGTGAAAGCAGGTTATGTAGTGTTTAAGCGAATACGAAATGATTCGTTTGAAACGAACTCTTGGGAAAAAAACGTGGAGAAGAATTCTATGAAAAAGATTGCTATCGTAACTGTTATCGTCGCTACTGCTGCTGCTCTTGGTGCTTGTCGCCAGCGTCAGGAACCACTGAAAATTGGTGCCGTTGAAGCTCCTGTAGCCTCTGCATTCATCAAGTAACATTTCTTTTGCGGACGTGCGATATGCAGTCCGTAAATCGTTACAAAGAAAACCATGCCTGTTTCGCTAACGCGGATAGGTATGGTTTTTTTGTGCCTGGATTTTAAGTTTTCCTCTTAGTGTCTGACCGAATATTATTCGTTGATTATATTGAGTTATTTTCTGGTCCAGAATCAAGGATTTTAGCGTAGATAGGGGCTTGCGTCCCTTTCAAGCTGAAATTCGCCGATAATGGGCCTGAAAAATCCAATAGAATCAGTGAAGAATATTGAGTCAGACACTTAGGCAAGGTCGGGTAAAATAAAGTGCCTAATGCTCTGTTTTATATTCATTTTCATGTCCTCTCCCCACACCTGCCCTTTCTGCAAAGCACAAAACATCATATTGGAGCCGTGCTTTTGCCCGAATATCGTCACGAACAACAGGCAAACAGAACAATAGCCTTGGGTCACAATTGGTGCTCCGCACAAAAACAAGCGACTGCACAGCTTGTTGCGGAGTTTCAAAACGGGGTGTTTATTTGGGGCCTTGTGCAACGATTTTATTATTTATGTCGAAATGACCAGAGCGACCGCTCGCCAGACGGCAGATAATGAGGCGACGCAGGAGAGAAAAATGACCAGTATACTCAAAATGAAACAATTGAAAGCAATCGGACAGATTGCACTCATATTTGTCGCAGCCACCATGATATCAGCCTGCTCCAAGAAAAGAGGGGCCAATGGCGACTTTGGCCTTGGAGCCAGCGAGACGAGCAATGGTGCAAATGGTATTGGCTATCGCGAAGGCCCTGTCACACCAGGCACCGAGCGTGATTTTACCGTCAATGTCGGCGACAAGGTTTTCTTTAAAACGGATAGCGCCCGCCTGACAGCAGATTCAGAAAACACCCTGGTCCTGCAAGCCAAATGGCTCAATCAATATCCCGGCAAAACCATCACCATTGAAGGTCACTCCGATGAGCGCGGCACCAGAGAATATAATCTGGGCCTTGCCGCCAAACGCGCCCAGACTGTCAAAGGGTTTTTGTCTCGCCGAGGCGTCAACAGCGCCCGTATTCGCACCATTTCCTATGGCAAGGAACGCCCGATTTCCGTCTGCAACGACATCTCCTGCTGGTCCCAAAACCGCCGAGGCGTTACCATTCTTAACAAGCGTGGCTAAATGGTACTGTGATAAAATGAGGGGCTTTGCCCCTGCGACCCCACCAAAGGGCGAGCCCTTTGGAAACCCGATTTGAAAAAGGGAGTTGGGATCTAGTCCCCCTTTTAGGTTCCTTACTCCAGTGGCTCGGACATGACCAGTTTCAACATTTGGTTGAGCTTGTCTGCTGTTTCTTTCTGAAACCGGATGGTAAGCGTCAAAAGCCCGACGGGAAGGACAATCCAGGCCAGCACTATGGTCATAAAGGCCGCCGTTCCTCGTGCAAAGGCCCATGGCAAAAGCAGCACGCCGCCAATCAGAATGAGTAGTAAAAACAGGCAGCCAATGCGCTCGGCTACCGGAGCCTGTAAAGCCCCTTGCAACCAGACATAGCCCCCCTTGTCAATTTCAAGATCACCAATAAAGCGCACCCCTGTGGACATCGGAATTTCACGCAGTCGGTATCCCCACAGCCTTCTGAACCTCTGCTCCACGACATGACGCCAAAAATAGAAATTGTAATCGCAACGAAATTCAAGTCGCCCTTCCTCATTTGGCCCACCGGACAGAGTGCGCTTGAAATGGCTTGAGACGAAACGCCGTGACAGCACCAGATCCAGACGCTGAATGGTTTCATCATAGGAAAAAGCACCTTTGAGTTTGACCGGGGTGCGTCCAAACAATATGCGCCAGTGATCCCGCCAGTTCCCCACCCTACTCCTCCTCGAACAGG
>JAKIUO010000080.1 GCA_021647535.1 Hyphomicrobiaceae bacterium | reverse complement strand
TGATTTTATGCGGCTCGTTAAGGCCAAGGCGGCTGAACTGGGTATCGAGGACAAGATGCTCAAAAGACCGCTCAATGTGGGCTTTTCCGGCGGGGAAAAGAAGCGCATGGAAGTGCTGCAAATGTCCATTCTGGAACCCTCTTTGTGCATCCTTGACGAACCCGATAGCGGCCTTGATATTGATGCTCTGAAAGTCGTTTCAAAAGGTGTCAATGACCTGCGTTCCGCTGATCGTTCCATGCTGGTGATCACCCATTATCAGCGCCTGCTGGATTACATCGTGCCGGACAAGGTGCATGTGCTCTCCAAAGGCAAAATCCGCCATTCCGGTGGCAAAGAACTGGCGCTGGAGCTGGAAAAATCAGGCTATGCCGAATATGTTGATAGTGATGCGGCCTAAGGAATTTTAATCATGACTGCTGCCCCCAAAATACAAAAGACGCAAGCCGAACAGGCGCTGGCTCGCCAGTTTGACGAGACCGGTGCGAACCTGCCCGGCAATGACTGGGTCAAGGGCCTGCGCAATGACGCCATTCGGCGCTTTGGCGAGCTTGGCCTGCCGCACCGGCGCATTGAAGAGTGGAAATATACCGACCTGCGTCTGATGCTGAAAGAGGCGCTGAGCCCTGCGGGCAGTGAGCTGTCGAAAGTGTCCGATAGTGATCTGTATAAGGCGCTTGGTGGTGATCTGCATGGTCTTTCAGCCCATCATATCGTCTTTGTCGATGGCGTTTATGACGAGGATAACAGCTTTATTATTTCGGATGAAGCCAATCAGGTTTTCATGACGCCATTGCGCGAAGTGCTGGATAATCCCCCAAGCTGGTTCAAGGAAAAGTTCGGCAAGGTCAATGGGCAAGAGGATGACCCAACGCTGGCCCTCAACACAGCCTTTATGGGCGATGGAGCGGTTCTGGAAATCGTCAAGGATGCCAAACTGAAGCGCCCCGTCCATCTCATCTATGTCTCGACTTCGCCCAAAGGGGAAGCCATTACCGAGCGCAATTTTATTCATGCGAAAGAGGGGGCCAACGCCACCATTCTGGAAAGCTATGTGCATTTGCGCAGCCCCGATACACAGCGCAACAGCGTCACCGAACTGTTATTGGACAAGGGGGCCAAGGTCAGCCACATCAAGTTTCAGCACGAAGGGGCGAAGGCCAGCCATCTGTCGAACTGGATGATTTCGATTGGTGAAAATGCCGATTATCGCGGCTTCCAGTTTACGCTAGGCGCAAAGCTGTCACGCAATAATATCAATGTCAGTTTTGATGGATCTGGTTCTAAAGGCGATGTTTCCGGCATTGCCCTTTTGTGGGACGATCAACACGCCGACACCACTATGAAAATCATTCATGGCGTGCCGCAAACCTCCAGCCGTGAGCTGTTCAAAACCGTGCTTGATGATCGCGCCAGAGCGGTTTTTCAAGGCAAGCTGGTGGTCAAACCTGACGCGCAACAAACTGATGCCAAGCAGATGGCCCACGGTATGCTTTTGTCGGAAACGGCAGAATTTGACGCCAAGCCGGAGCTTGAAATCTACGCTGATGATGTACAATGCGGTCATGGCGCGACCTCGGGCCAACTTGATGAAGACATGATGTTCTATATGCGCCAGCGCGGCATGAGCGAGGAAACCGTGCAAACCCTGCTCATTCTGGCTTTTGTCGGCGAAGCGCTGGAATTGATCGAAGACGAAGATATTCGCGAGGCCTTCACAGTTGCAGCACAGGCCTGGCTGGGAGGGAAAAGCGATGAATAGCATGATCCCGGCCAGCGAAGGCCTTGAACAGGCGCGTTATGATGTGGAAGCGATCCGCCAGCAATTCCCGATCCTGTCGCGTGAAATACACGGCAAGCCACTGGTTTATCTGGATAATGGTGCGTCGGCGCAAAAGCCGCAGATCGTGCTGGATGTCATTCAAAAGGCTTATAGCGAAGAATATGCCAATGTGCATCGCGGCCTGCATTTTCTGTCGAACACGGCAACGGATCATTTCGAGCAGGCCCGTAAATCGGTCGCCAAATTCATCAATGCACCCAGCACGGATGAGGTCATTTTTACCGGCAATGCAACGGGTGCGCTAAATCTGGTGGCCTCCTCCTTTGGTGCCGTGGCCTTTGAAGCGGGTGACGAAGTGGTGATGTCGATTATGGAGCATCACTCCAATATTGTGCCCTGGCATTTTCACCGTGAGCGGGGTGGTGTTGTCCTGAAATGGTCGCCCATTGATGAGGATGGTAATTTCCTCATTGACGAGTTTGAAAAGCTATTATCGGATCGCACAAAGCTGGTCGCCATCACCCATATGTCCAATGTGCTGGGTACGGTTGTGCCAATCAAGCAGGTTATTGAACTGGCCCACGCACGAAACATTCCGGTGCTGGTTGATGGTTCGCAGGCGGCGGTTCACATGCCGGTTGATGTGCGCGATCTGGACGCTGATTTTTATGTGATGACCGGTCACAAGCTCTATGGCCCCTCTGGCATTGGCGTGCTGTATGCCAAGCGAGAGTTTCAGGAACGTATGCAGCCTTATATGGGCGGCGGCGAAATGATTGATCATGTCAGCATGGACGAGATCGGCTATGGCAAACCCCCGCACAAGTTTGAAGCCGGAACGCCGCCTATCGTGCAGGCCATCGGGCTTGGCGCAGCGGTAGAATTTATGATGGATACCGGCCTTGAAGCCATATGCGCCCATGAAGAGGGCCTCAAAAACTATGCGCGTGAACAGCTGCAAGCACTCGATAAGCTGCGCATTATTGGGGACGCCAAAGACAAGGGCGCGATCTTCTCCTTTGAAATAGAAGGGGTCCACGCCCACGACATCGCCACCCTGCTGGATCGCTCCGGCATCGCGGTGCGGGCGGGCACCCATTGCGCCGAACCGTTGATGGCGCGTTTCAATGTCACATCCACATGTCGCGCCTCATTTGCCATGTATAATACGCGTAAAGAGGTCGATGCCTTGTGTGGTGGATTGCGAAAAGCCATAGAGTTTTTTACATGACGATAGAAAGTTCTGTTCCCGAAACTGATAACTTCAATAGTAAAGCTGATGCCATGAATGATCAAACAACGAAAATGACGCCGAGCGAAAAGAGCGAAACACCGCCAACTGTTGCGCAGGGCGGCACGCCAATGGCTGGTTCCACGCTGTCAAAGGAAGAGATCAATTTTCTGCGCCGCAAGATTGTTGCCGCGTTAAAAACCGTCAAGGACCCTGAGATCCCGGTTGATATTTATGAACTCGGGCTTATCTATACCATTGACGTGACGGACGAGAAAAAAGTCCGTATTGACATGACGCTGACAGCGCCAAATTGTCCTGTTGCCGGAGAAATGCCAGGCTGGGTTCATGATGCCGTCAGCGAGATCCCCGAAGTTAATGGGGTAGGCGTTAATATGGTATTCGATCCGCCTTGGGATCAAAATCAGATGTCAGACGAAGCGCGGCTTGAACTGGGCATGTTTTAAAGGTTGACCTTTTCAAAGTGCAGGCCCGTTGTGGATTTAAGGAAGGTGAAAAAATGATTGCTACCCCCAAACTGATGACGGTAACCGATGCGGCTGCTGATCGCATCAGAGCCATCATGGATAAATCCGACAAGCCGATTGCCGGTCTGCGCATTGGCATCGAAAACTCTGGTTGTGCTGGTGTTGGCTATACGATGGAATATGCCGAGGCTGCTCCTGCGGGGGATGATGTCGTCGAGGACAAGGGCGTCACCCTGTTCATCGACCCCAAGGCCGTGATGTTTTTGCTCGGCACCAGTATGGATTACAAGGTCGAGAAAATGACCTCCGGTTTTGTATTTGATAACCCCAATCAGACAAGTGCTTGTGGTTGTGGCGAAAGTGTTGAGCTTGAAGCCGTGTCAACAGATGCCATGAACAGCTTTATGGCTGGTGAATAAACGATGAGCGGGGATTGTGATACGAGCCTGCCCGCCCTTTGGCGCGATACGCCCAATTTTCAGCCGCGCCGCAATGGGCTGGTGCCAACCATCCTTTTGATGCACTATACCGGTATGGAAAGCGCAAAGGCTGCGCTTGATCTTCTTTGCCACAAGGATAGCAATGTTTCTTGTCATTACCTTGTTGATGAAGATGGGCAAATTATCCAGATGGTTTCTGAGAGCCAGCGCGCCTGGCACGCGGGGTGCTCTTATTGGGCCGGCGAAGAGGATATAAATTCCTGTTCCATTGGCATCGAAATCGTCAATAAAGGGCATAACCCACTGCCCAGTGATTTCCCCGAAAAGCAGATCAGTGTCGTTATGGCGCTGGCCAAAGACATCATCAAGCGCCATTCAATTTTGCCGCAAAATATCATCGCCCATTCAGATATCGCTCCCGCCCGCAAAAAAGATCCGGGCGAAATGTTTCCCTGGGCTAGATTGCACGAAAATGGCATTGGTCACTATGTGCAACCCGTCGCTCTTCAAGGGGATAGGGGGCACTATATTGGTGATGATCATGAGGACGTGGAAAAGGCCCGCCAGCTCTTGGGGCAATATGGCTATCTGGTCGAGACAGGCCGTCCATTTGAAGAGCATGACGCCCAGATTATTGCGGCCTTCCAGCGTCATTTTCGTCCAGAAAAAATTGATGGGCATCTTGATCGCTCAACCCTTGCAACATTGGAAAAACTGATTGGGGCCTTGCCAGCTGAAAATGCGGTTTGATGAAGGAAATGGATTGTGAAAGCTGAAATCAACTGGAGCGTTGGCGTGCGTTTTGATGCCTTGTCGCAGACCGGGCACAAGATCACCATGGATGGCTCGCCAGACCATGGCGGCGAAAATGCAGGGGCTCGCCCGATGGAGCTGTTACTGATCGGTATGGGCGGCTGCACGGCTTTTGATGTGGTCGGTATTTTAAAAAAAGCCCGTGCAGATTTACAGGATATGCAAATCGAACTTCAAGCCGACCGCGCTGACGAAGTGCCATCCGTGTTCACAAAAATTCATGTGCACTTTATTTTGAAGGGGGCAGGACTGAAAGAAAGCCTTGTTAAACGGGCCATTGAACTCTCAGCAGAAAAATACTGCTCGGCCTCAATCATGCTGGGACAAACCGCTAAAATAACGCATAGTTTCGAAATCATCGAACGCGCGGCCTGACCATAGGAACTTGCAGGGGCCAATCTTCATTTTTCATTGCATCTCGCGCTCAATAGCGCCATAAACTTGCCTGATGCGGGCGTGGCGGAATTGGTAGACGCAAGGGACTTAAAATCCCTCGGCCTTTGTGCTGTGCGGGTTCGAGTCCCGCCGCCCGCACCATCCTTGAAGGGTGAGATGACTCTGGCAGGAAACCTCCAAAACCCACCTTTTTTATCATTTAACTGATGTTATGCAAAAGAAGAAAAGAAGGCCTCCGGCGGTTCGCTACGCGCGAAAGCGGCAAAGGGTCTAGACCCTTGTGCAATCCCAATTGTTGGTATTCCCTGAAGGCTCGCTGCATGAGCGTCGCCGAAGGCTCTTTTTCAAGACCGGCCCAAAAGTTGAATACGTAACATCAGATCTTAAAAATCAAAAAAAGCAGGGGTTCGGGGATGCTTTCCCCGAATGGGTATGGGCGATAGCCCATTCGCAAAGCGAACTGGCGCTAAACTTCGCGCTATGGGGGCTGGCCCCGTTGCGAAGCGAGTTTGCGTGAGCGTTAATGCGCCAGGATTTGCGACAAAAACAGCTGGGTGCGCTCATGTTTGGGATTGTTAAAAAACTCATCCGGGGCGGCCTGTTCGACGATTTCGCCATAATCCATGAAGATCACCCGGTCGGCGACCTGCTTGGCAAAGCCCATTTCATGGGTGACGACCATCATGGTCATGCCGGTTTTGGCCAGATCTGTCATCACGTCAAGCACTTCGGAAATCATCTCGGGGTCGAGCGCTGAGGTTGGTTCATCAAACAGCATGATACGCGGTTTCATGCACAGCGATCTGGCAATGGCGACGCGCTGTTGCTGGCCGCCAGAGAGCTGGCCGGGATATTTGTTGGCCTGCTCGGGGATGCGCACCCGTTCGAGATATTCCATCGCTTCGGCTTGCGCGTCTTTTTTGGGGGTCTTGCGCACCCAGATTGGTGCCAGCGTACAGTTTTCCAGAACGGTGAGGTGAGGGAACAGATTAAAATGCTGGAACACCATACCGACTTCGCGGCGCACTTTTTCGATGTTTTTGACATCATTATTAAGCTCGACGCCATCGACAATGATGGTGCCTTCCTGATGCTCTTCAAGATGGTTGAGGCAGCGAATGAGGGTTGATTTTCCCGAGCCTGACGGGCCACAAATGACGATGCGCTCGCCCATAGAGACATTTAGATCAATATCCTTGAGGACATGAAAATCACCATACCATTTGTTGAGACCGGAAATCTCTATGCTGTGATCGCTGTGTTTGGTCATTTTGAAAAATCCTTAGTTCTTATGTCCACGATCGAGTTTGGTTTCAAGGTTTTGCGAATAGCGCGACATGCCGTAGCAGAATATCCAGAAGATAAATGCAGCAAAAATATAGGCCTCGGTATCATAGCCGCGCCACTCGGCTGACTGAGCGGCGGTTTGCGACATGTTGAGCAAATCGAGCAGGCCGATGATGGAAACGAGGGTCGTGTCCTTGAACAGCTCGATAAATGTGTTGACGATGCCGGGAATGGAGATTTTGAGAGCTTGCGGCAGGATGATAAAGGTCATCTTTTCCCAATAGGCCAACCCGAGCGCATCAGCGGCTTCAAACTGTCCTTTGGGAATGGCCTGCAGGCCGCCTCTGATGGCTTCGGCAGTATAGGCAGACTGAAACAGCGTGATGCCAATGAGGGCGCGCAGAACCTTGTCAAGATCGACGCCAGAGGGGAAGAACAGGGGCAAAAGCACAGAAGCCATGAACAAAACGGTGATCAGCGGTGTGCCGCGCCACAGCTCGATGAAAAACACGCAAAAGCTGCGGACAACTGGCAACTCAGAACGCCGGCCAAGGGCCAGTAATATACCAAGCGGCAAAGCGGCTATGATGCCAACAATGGACAAGATGAAGGTCAGCATAAAGCCGCCCCACTCATTGGTTTCGGCAACCGGCAGACCCAGCCATGCCCCATGAATAAGGGCAAAGGCGATAAAAGGAAAGATCAGAAGAATAAAGCCGGCAAGCAGGCCTTTATAGGAAAAACGTTCTATAAACAAAGGGGCAACCAGGCCAATCAGCATGAAAAAGGCCAGAACAGGTCGCCAGATCTGCTCCGGGTGAGAGCCGTAATAAAGGCCGAACATGATCTGGTTGAAACGAATTTTGATAAAGGTCCAACAGGCCCCGCCGCCATTGGCTTCGCACGCCGAGCGATCCGTGCCTTCAAGGGTGGCGCTTAATAAAGCCCAGTTGACAAGGGGTGGCACCAGCAAAAACAGCACATAGAAGCTGGCCAGCGTCAGCAGGCTGTTGGTCGTTGAGCTGAACAGGTGTTGTTTGGCCCAATGGACAATGCCGGTTTGCGAAGAAGGCGGCGGGCGGTCGGGCAGGGGCGTGTGTTTGATTAGCGCGCTCATCTCTCTATCTCTCCACCAGCTGAATGCGTTTGTTGTAAATATTGAGGATCAGCGAGGTTGTGAGGCTCAATATCTCATAGACCAGAACGGTCATGGCGATGATGATCAAGGCTTGTCCGGTCTGGTTGAGCGCTGTCCCCGCCCACATGGCGACAATATCCTCGTAAGCAATGGCCGTGGCCAGCGAAGAGTTTTTCGTCAGGTTCAAAAACTGGCTGATCGAGGGCGGCACAATGACCCGCATGGCCTGGGGGATGATGACAAAGCGCAACAAATGGGTGCGTGACAGGCCAAGTGCGCTTGCCGCCTCCCATTGCCCCTTGCTGACCGCGCTGATGCCGCCACGTACATTTTCGGCAATGAAAGCGGCGGTATAGGTTGTCAGCGCAAACCATAGGGAAAACAAAGGCAGAGGAATTTCGATACCGCCAGTCAGATTGAAGCGGCCCAGCGTCGGGGTGTCAAAGATAAAGGGTGAGCCAAAAATCAGCGCTGACAGGCCGACCAGCACCATCAGTACACCCAACCCGGCCAGCAGACCTGAAAAGCTTTTGCCGGTCTGTTCCTGCTGGCGTTTTGCATAGCGGCGCAGCCCCCATATGACAAGGATACCGGCGACGACAGCGACCAGAAAGGCGATAAAAGCGCCACTATTCTCAACCATCGGTTTGGGCAGATAGACGCCGCGCTTATTGAGAAAAAAACCATCGCCGCCAAGGCTTTGCCGGGGCAAGGGCAGCGAGGGCAAAAACACCGCGAAGTTCCAGAACATGATGAGCAACAGGATGGGGATATTGCGGAAAATCTCGATATACAGGCTGGCGAATTTTGAGACGAACCAATTGGGCGACAGGCGCATAATGCCAATGACAAAGCCTAAAAAGGTAGCGGCAATGATGCCCAAAATGCTGACAATAATGGTGTTTTGAATGCCAATGAAAAAGATCGTCAGATAGGTGCTTTCCCCCAGCGTGAAGTCGATAAAGGGCGAAAACGCCACCCCGAACGGCGCCACTTCATTTAAGAACCCAAAGCCGATAGGGATGCCGCGCGCTTCCATATTGGTAACGGTATTGCCATAGATGACATAGAGCCCCCAGGCAATCAGTGCCGCCAGCAGGCCCTGGGCAATATAGCCTCTGATATCAGGGTTGCGGTGCCAGGGTATGTTATGTGGATTGGGGGTTTTGTGAGGGCCGGACATCTTTTTGGGGCCAAGCATGGGACAGGTCTCAGATCTTGTTTTGGGTAGGGAAGAACATACAAGGAAAAAAGGACCAGCCGGTTTTTGTTGATCGTGGGCTGGTCCTTTAAGGAGGGTGAGAACTTAACGCACAGGCGGGGCGTACAAAACGCCGCCTTTTGTCCACAGGGCGTTGACACTGCCTTTGCGGATGAGACCGAGCGGCGCGATGTTGCGCTGATAGATTTCATCATAATTGCCTACTTGCTTGATGACATTGAACAGCCAGTCATTGGAGAGACCAAGCTTGCGGCCCATCTCGCCTTCAACGCCGATGAGACGGCGGATATTGGGGTTTTTGCTGTTTTTCATGGCGACGACATTTTTCGAGGAAACGCCAAGTTCATCAGCATTGATGACGCCATACAGCACCCATTTGACAATATTGAACCACTGGTCATCGCCTTGGCGAACCACCGGGCCAAGCGGCTCCTTGGAAATGGTTTCGGGCAGAATAATCGAGCCTTTGGGATCTTTCAGTTCGGTGCGCAGCGCCGCCAGCTGGGACTTGTCAGAGGTCAGTACATCACAAGCGCCTTTGTCAAAGCCTTCTCTGGTCTGGATCGAGGTGTCATAGACAACGGGCTGGAATTTCATGCTATTGGTGCGGAAATAATCGGCCAGATTAAGCTCGGTAGTGGTGCCGGCCTGAATGCAGATTTTTGCGCCGGACAGTTCCTTGACGCTTTTGACGCCAAGGTCTTTTTTGACCATGAAGCCTTGCCCGTCAATATAGTTGTAATAGGTAAAATTGATGCCCAGCGAGCTGTCTCTGGTCAGCGTATGGGTGGTGTTGCGTGATAAAATGTCGATTTCGCCAGAGGCCAGCGCCGTGAAGCGTTCCTTGGCGGTCAGCGGAGTGAATTTGGTCTTGCTGCGATCGCCAAAAACGGCAGCGGCAACGGCATAACAGACATCAGCGTCGATGCCCTGATAAGCGCCTTTGTCATCTGGAGCCGAAAAGCCCGCCAGACCAGTTGTGACGCCGCATTGCACATGCCCCTTGGCCTTGATCGCCTCAAGCGTGGTGGCGGCGCTGGCAGCGCTCAACGACAGCCCAAGCAGGGCAAAGGTCGCGATCATCAGTTTTCCAGCCTTCATTCTTTTCTCCAGTTTTGCGTTGTCGAGCGTTGATTTTTCAAACAGCCCTATGTTTGGGGACGAGATTATGTCCTGTCAAGCAAAACCATCGTCCTGCAGGATGGGACAAAAAGAGAGGGAGGCGTTGGACACCTTTATGGTTTTTGCTTGCCAGTGATCCGTTGAACAAGATCGGTGCGTTTGGCCAGCTGATGGATGCGCTGTTGTACGGGAGGGAGATTTTTGTCCTTGCGAAAGGCGATGATATAGATATTTGGGCTGCGTGGTCCATCGACAATTCTTGCGCCAAGGGAGGTCAGAAGGGTGGAAATGGCACGCAATTGCGCGTTTGGGGCAAAATGGATGTAGGCGATTTTTTCGCCTCCAATCAGATCGCGTAGTTTTTCACTGGCCTCGCTGGAAATTTTCCAGGAAGGGGTTTCGACGGTTTTCCACAAAAGAGTAGACTGAATGGTGGTGAGCAGTAAAAGCGATAATAGGGCTCCCCATGTGAAACCGGAAGGGATAATATTGAGCCAGCTCATGATCCAGGAGGCCATATTGCCACCGACATAGTTCGACCAGGCTTGCGAGGGCTCGGCGTCAATATCTTTCAGCAGTTGGCCCAGCGTGCCAGAGGGCGAAGCGATGGCTTCATTGGCATCAATGGCCGAGCGCTGGTCGACATAGGCATTTTCAAGGGCTTTTTGTCCTTGCGGGCTATCCTCAACCCATTGTTCCACCCGCATTTGATCGCGCAGGCCGAGCCGACCAGTGATGTAGAATGGCAGCAGCGCGGCCATTTCATCCTGCACGGTAATAGGGCGATCCCGGCTTTCATTTCGTGTGTTGATCACTTCGCTTTTTCAGGGCATTTATGTGTGCAGGGCGCTTAGGGCCAACTGCGTTCAATGCCTGCCTCCCTCAGTTTTTCAGCCAGGGTTTTTCTGGCCTGAAACATCCGCGTTTTGACCAGACGGGCCGGAATTTCAAGCACTTTGGCGACTTCGCGCACGGATAATTCATGATAGTAGGCCAGATCAATCACGGCCTTGTGGTCGGGGGACAGCCTGTCGATAGTGCGGCTTATGTCGGAACCCCTGTCAGACCCCCTGTCTGATCCCTTGTCGGTTTTCGGGACGAGGGCGCTTTGGTCGGTGATGAGAAACCTGGCCTCATCCGCAAGAGCTGCTTTCTTCTTGTTGCGTAACCAGTAAACGGCTTTGGTGCGGGCCAGGGCCATCAGCCAGGTGCTGACGGCTGAACGGCTTTCAAAGCGCCCGGCCTGTCGCCATACATCAAGGAAGACTTCATTTGCCAGCGTTTTCGCCACGGCCTCACTGCCGACCATGCGCATGATAAAGCGATAAATGCGCACGTGATAGCGCGCAAACAGTGCCTGTACGGCGGCTTTGTCCGCGTTGGCGATGCGCTCAATGAGCTTTTTGTCTGATGATTTGCCAAAAGCGCCGCTCATGGATGCGTTTGCTCCGCTGGTGAAGGGGTTATCGTCTCTAAAAACCCGATTGTTTCGACAAAAGGGGGGGCTGGTCATTATTTTAGTCGTATATTGCCATTCAATCCAGCTTGAAGAAAATGTAAAGTAAAACTATATTGACCAAAGGTACGATAGAGGTGCGATTCTGGGGGGGGTACGGTATTGTTTAGCCTTGAAGGGATCGAGCATATGAGGGTGATGAAACGAAACTGTGCGCTGGCGGTTGGGCTATCGGTTTGTCTCTTGTTTGGCGTAAATGCGCGGGCGCAAGAGGCTGCAAAAACGCCCCCGACAGCCCAAAAGTCAAAACCCGTTGCCGCGATCAGAAATCTGACACCGCCCTTTGCGCCTTTGCCGCCGCGTGGCAAAATCAGCAAACAGGAGGGGCTGGCGCTTGTTGGTGATTATAAAGCCCTGCGCAGGCAATATCTGCAATATTACCGGGCGCGCAATTATAAAGCCGCCGAGCCGCTAATGAGGCGGGCTCTGGAGCTGGCGCGTTTTCTGCTGGGTGACACTCATCTGATCGTTGCCTCTGAAAGTAATAATCTGGGCGCGATCCTGATCACCCAAAGGCGCTATAAAAACGCTCTGCCTTTTTTGCGCGATGCCCTCAAAATCCGCCAGAAATTGCACAAAAAGAATGATCCTGAAATCCTGCAAACCCTCAAGGACTTGCAAACCAACTATCTGGCGCTTGGTTATGGCCGCAAAGAGATGCTGACACTTCGGCAGATGAAACCTTTTTATGATGGCACCTACGCCACCAATGGCAAGCAACTGGCCTATAGCCTCAATCGGTTGGGCGTACTGCAGATCAATCGCGCCGACTATAAGGGCGCACAGGGCAATCTTGAAGCAGCCGTGTCGCTGTATGATGGACTGTTGGGGCGCGATAATCTTGAAAGTGTGATGGCCACCAGCAATCTTGCTGTCACCTTTACCAAACAAAAGAAATATAAAAAAGCCACTCGACTATTTGACCGGGTCTATCAGGCCCGCAAAAAATTGCTCGGCGCTGATCATGATCTGACCTTGCAGAGCCTGACGGAACTATCAGAGATTGCCAGCCATCTCAGAGATTATAAAAAGGCCATCGTGCTGGCGCGCTCCATCCTCAAAAGCTATGAAAAGAAGCTGGGGCGCGATCACATCAAACTGGCCGGAAAACATAACCGTCTCGCCGCCTATGCCTATCGCAACAAGGACTATGATCTGGCCGGGCGCTCGCTGGCCAGAGCGTTGGAAATCACCCAAAAGCATAAAGGCAAGGACAGCCCGCTACTGCTGGCCTATCTGCACAATCTGGCCACCCTTTATGAGGATCACGGGCGCTATAAGGAGGCCGAAAAACTTTATGCCCGACGCCTGCTTATCCTTGGTAAAACCTATGGGCGGAATGCGCCCAAAACGCTGAATGCGATGATCCTTCTGGCCCGCCTCAATCGCCAGATCACCCGTTATAGTGTCGCCGAAAAATTGTTCAAAAGCGCTTTGGCCCGCGAGCTTGAAAGGGCCAGGCCTTCCAAATATCGCATATCTTCTGTTCACAATAATCTGGGGGGATTGTTTCGGGAAGTGGGGCGCTATGGCGACAGCGCCAAACAATATAAAAAAGCCATTGCCATTCACCGCTCGAACCCCAAAGCCAAAAATGATGATCTGGCGCGCATGTATGATAATACCGGTGTGCTTTATTCCGAGATGAACCTTTATGATGAGGCCGTCGATTATCACAAAAAAGCCCTGACCCTGTTTGAGGAAACGCTGGGTCCCCAGCATCGCTCGGTTGCTTTGGCGCTCAATAATCTGGCTGCCGTTTACAACATCCTCTATCGGCATGAAGAAGCGATCAGGCTGTATGAGCGGGCGCTGGCCATCTACCTGAAAACGGCCCGTCGCGCGGATGTATTCACC
>JAKIUO010000079.1 GCA_021647535.1 Hyphomicrobiaceae bacterium | reverse complement strand
CTGCATGCCTATGAAAACGTGCCGCAAGCAAGGGCTGGCATCGGCAAATTCTGACCTTCTACAATGAAAAAAGACCCCATTCATCGCTTGACCGGAAAACCCCGGATCAGTTTTACTTCAACCCGCAGCAACCCATCCCGGTCGCAGCATGAAAAAGGCCAGGACCCACTTATAAAACCAACACAAACTGTCCAAACAAACCGAGCCACTTCTCTGGATATCAGGAGAAGAGGATTTAAAAAGACCAATGGCTCTACCAATCTAATCGCATGTTCGTTAGAATAATTAAGAGCGCAGAATAGAGCTGGCTTTTATAAATAAACGAAGGCTGACGGTAAGTGGCTCATATTTCTTAAAGTTTTTATCATGGGGGCAGGCGCAAACCATGAGTATTAAGGGGTTATTGATAATGAAAAAATCTCTATGCTATACTCAAAACACTCGAAAACCCGAAGAAAGGTTGCGAGAAACCGCTGTCCGGTCAAAGAGGTTCACCCGTCAGCAGCCAAATCGCCATAGCCGCTGGCTATACCTATGTCTAACGATGCTTATTCTTGTTTCATTTCGCCAAAATAGTGCCGCTGCAGTTTGGGTCGAACAGATTTCTGGTAATCCGGCGGCCATATTGATTGTGCGTCAGGGGAATTTTATCAAGGCTGAAGAAGTGATGCGTCTGCAGCCTGGCGACATTATCAAAATCCAGGATGATACCAGCGCCATAAGGCTGATGATGGGCAATGGCGGCTTGAAAACGATCAATAAAGCGCACTCCCCGTTTACACTGGCTGGAGGTCAGGCAAAAGGTTCTTTTCTAGCCAATCTGATGGGGGAAGTCAAAAAAATGCTGGTGGCAAGTTCGGATCAGACCGAGGCTGTGGCGATGATGACCAGAGGACGCTCAAAGCAGTTGAGGCTCCTTGCCGCCAACCCGGAGGACAATCTGGTTCTGGAGGGCACCAGACAGATTGGGGTCGGCTGGACAGGGGGCAAGGCACCCTATCGCCTATCCCTGCTTGAAGCCGAGGAAGATCAACCTTTGTGGGGGCATGAGGGCCTGCCAGGTAACAGTTTTACGATTACTGCAGACAAAACGACCCAACAGGGACTGGCTGCAGGAGAATATCTGTTATTACTTGAAAGCACAGGGAGCAAGACTTCTGATTCAAAAGAGCTGGAATTATTAGTTGTGGGGATGGATGAGCTGCCTGAAAAGGCCCGTAAACTTCTAACACTGAAGCTTGATAAGCGTCTGGAAGCGCGTTTGCTGATCAATATTTTGGTCACCTATGAAAACTGGCGCTTTTATGCGCATAGTCTGGCTATCGCTCATAAGCTTAAACAAGAGCGTCGCTTGCTGGTCAGCCTGAAATAAGTCCTCCAGCTTCGACAATACCGTTCGCCAGGAAATCCAATTCAGAAGAGGTTAGGGCAGATGTTGCGTAGGTTCGTTGCGTTTTTAAGTTACCACCTGATATTGTTGGCTTGCCTGGCTGTTTTATCCAGTTCTATCCATGCGCGTAAATATGGTTTTTTGGTCGGGGTTTCAAAATACCCGAACCTGCCGGAAAAATATCAACTGAATGGTCCTGATAATGATGTGAAACTGATGTTGTCGGTTTTGCGTCACTTAAAAGTAGAAGAGCGTGATATTACGCGTCTTTACAGCTCGAATGAGCACAGGCCGACCCGCAGCAATATTATCTCGGGATTGCGTGAGCTGGCGCGAAAAACCGGCAAGGACGATTTTGTCTATCTGTATTTTGCCGGTCATGGCTCCCGCCAACCAGCCCGTGCGGATGATGTGGACGAAGACGATGGGCTTGACGAAATATTTCTGCCACAGGACGTGGGGAGCTGGAATAATGATATTGGTACGGTCGAGAGGGCGATTACAGATAATGAGATTCACGATCTGATTGCTGATATTCGTGCCAATGGGACTTTTGTCTGGGCGATATTTGACAGTTGTCACTCGGGTACGATGTTGCGCAGCCTGTCGCGTATCAAATGGCGTAAAGTGTCTTCGAGCGCGCTTGGTATTCCGACACAACAGAAACTGTCAGGCCGGGCTCTGGCGAGAAAAGCGGTTCGTGCGCCAAAACGGGCAACGAGGTCTCTGCTTTCTCAAAAAACGGGAAAGCCGGGAGGATATGTGGCTTTTTATGCGGCGCAAAGCCACGAACTGGCCCCGGAGCTGGCTTTGCCTGCAAATGCTGAAAAGCCCTTGTCCCATGGCCTTTTCACCTATCAGCTGGCCAAAGCGATGATGAGCGGCAATGGCCAGACCTATCGTCAACTCGGTCAGCAGATTTTGCAAAACTATGTCAAGGAAGGGATGCGCGCCACCACCCCTTTGTTTGAAGGGACGCGTCTCGATGCACCAATGTTCGAGACGGTCAATCAAGCGGCGGGGACAAGAAGCGCTGCGCAATGGCTGGTGCGCTTGCGTGGGGGGCGTCATAAGAAGCTTTATGTGCCAGCGGGGCAATTGCAGCAGATCGGCAAGGGCGCAATTTTTGCGCTGCTTGCTAATGTATCCGACAAGAGTGAACAGGCCATCGGCTATGCAAAAGCCACTCATGTGGAGCTGTTTGGGACGCAATTGCTCCCCGTGGCCTTTGGTGGCAAGAATGAGTTTGACCTAAAGACGTTGCCAAAATCAGCCTATGCGAGGATTATCAGGCCTTCGTTCCAGTTTGCTCTCACTGTCGCAATGCCACGTCGAAAAGAGGCGCAAACAGCGCGTGAGCGCCGCGTCGCTAAAATCATAGCCGGATTGGCCAGTGATCAGGCCGTTTCAAAGGGGGCAAGTGGTTTGCAGGTGAAGTGGGTGGAGGCCGGGACGCCTGCCGATATCAATCTGGTTTATTCCCCCCCGCTCAGCCTGTATGAGAAATTCAAGGGCCTGTTCAACCCGGCCAAGGGCTGCAAGCGCAACAGATTGTGGTTTGTCGATCGCACGGGGGCTTTGATCTGCGCAGGCAGCCGAGCCAACCTGTCCTTTCAATTGCAAAAACCCTCCGCTGATTTTGATGAAAATGTCAAGAAAGCCTTGCGCCAATGGCTCAATGCCATGGGCAAGGTGAGAAATCTTGAGCAGATGGCTGGACGTTTCAAGGGCGGGCGGTTTGCCAGAAAAGTCAAAATTCGCATGTTGGTCAAGCGAGCGGGGCAAACCAAAGAAATCGAACTGGATCAGTCGTCGCGCCAGCCTTTGCATGAAGGAGACCGTATCAGGCTGGAAATTGTCAATGGCTCGCGCGCAGCGGTGGATCTGACCATTTTGTTTGTCGACAGCCGTTTTGGGATCACCACCCTGTTTCCGACAAGGGGGCGTACCAATCGGATTGCCGCCGGGAGCCGCATCGATAATATTGGCGGTAAGATCACCAGAGATACAGTTGGACTGGAGGGGATGATCGTCATTGCTTCCAAAGCTGGATCAGGAACGCCGGTGGCTGATTTTAGCTTTTTGTCGCAAAAGAAACTGTCCCGGCGCAAAGCAGTGCGTTCCATGAACCGCTCTTCACAAAAGAGACGGTCAGGGCAAGGGGCCTCACAGGTGGAAGGGAGCATGGAAAACCTGTTCGCCCGTGCCGCCTTTGGCAGGTCGGCCAGAAACACACGTTCTGTTGGCGGCCGCAAAGGCTCAACACGTACACCGTATAAAAGTGTCACCATCAAATCCCTGCGCTGGCTGGTTGCTGGAGAGTAGGGCTGGCTCCGCTCGCGAAGCGAGTTGAGAGGTCTTTTCTGTCTGAAAACAACGCTTTCATAGGCGGCTTCCCTTGTAATTTGTCTTGAAATTTCGCAAACTTGCCAAAGGGGTGCGTAAAGTCGGCAGGAGAAATCATCTGTTGGCATGAAATGGTGGGCGTGGAAGGACTGAGTATGATTGATTTCTGGCGCAGGGTGCCCGGGTTTTGGCAAAATTTCATGGCTGGTTTGCTGATTATCGGGGCTTTGCTCAGCCTTGATGGCACAGCAATCGTCAAAAACTGGGAAGACTGGGCTGTCGATGTGATGATCAGGCTCAACAGTTCGCTGGCTCGCATGACGGGAGAGCGCCACGGTCGCGCTGACCTTGAATTTACCTTTCTGGACATGGATGAGCATTCCTTTCGCGCCAAAAGCTGGAATGAACCTTTTCATGTGCCGCGTGACAAGCTATTGAAACTTATAGAGTTTGCTGAAAAAGGCAAGGCGTCGATGATCGTCGTTGATGTCAATCTGGGTAAAAAGGGCATCAACCCGGATGCCGACAAGGCGCTTGTCGATTATATTCTCAACTACCCAGAATCCGCGCCACCCTTGATCTTGATGAGAGCGAAGCAAAACAAGGCGGGGCAACCTAATGGTGATCTTGGCGCGTTTCGAGCGACCATTTTTGCCGGGCTGAACCGCACAAATATCCATTTTGCCCAGCCTTTGTTTCAACGTGATAAGAAAGATGGCGTGGTTCGCAACTGGATATTATTTAACCAGGGCTGTTTCAAAGGGCGCGGCCTGGCGCTGCCATCAGTTCAGCTCCTGGCCTATGCCCTCTTAAAAGACCGTAGGGAGGGCGGAACTAAAAATATCGGCGACCTGAATGCTTCCATGCACGCCAATCGCCCTTTTGGTTGCAGTCCTGGTGAGAAAAATGTGCGGATCAGGCGTCCGGTGGTCATTGGCAAAACGGTCTTTCGCCAACAAAGGCTGGGCGAACGTTTGATCTATTCGATACCCTGGCCAAAAACCGGACCCGATAGTCGCGATCTCAAATCAATTCCGGCTATTTTTGTGACGGACCGTGGTTTCAAGGATGTTAGCGATGTCGCCGGGCGTGTGACGCTTATTGGCGCCAGCTACGGCGCCTCGCATGACTTGCATTTGACCCCACTCGGCCTGATGCCTGGTACTTTGATTATTCTCAACGCTATTAAATCACTTAATCTGTTCGAACAGATTTCCCCGCCACCACTCTATATCAGGCTGGCATTCCTGTTGTCGTTCATCACACTCATGAGCTACGTCTTTTCCAGATTTGGCAATTTGGTCAAATTTCTGGTGGTGACGGCTATAGTCTTTATCTTTTTCGTCCCCATCAGTTTCTGGTTTTTCAAATATGGCGTGTGGTTCGACTTTGGTATTTTGTTGCTGGGCATAAAGCTTCAGCATTCGGTTTCCGAATTTCTGGAAGTGCGCGAATTGAAAAGATTGCGAACCCACATGCAGCATGTCGAGCAGGTTACGACTGATCAAACCGATTCGAGAGATATGATCACCCCCGCTCCTGGGGAGAAACATAAATCTAATGAGGTTGATGTGCATGTTCGCGTGAAAAGGGCCAAGGATGGCACATTTTTGATCAAAACAGCCAGCAATGGAGCTGCCACCAGAGAGTTTGAGCTCGATGTGGATGGTCTCAAGCAATTTCCCGATGGTTATCTTTTGGCCCTCAAAGATTGCCCCAACAACAAAAATAAATAAAATTCATGAGTATAAAACCCCTGTTTCAGGGGCATTCCGGCCTGCTCTGTCCAAATTTGTTTCATTTTTGAGCGCAATGTTTACAGAGTTTTTACCACAATTCACCATTATCGGTAGCTGAGGACGGTCAGTTAGTTTCCTCTGTATTGCGTTACCTCTGGTAGGGGATGTTTGAAGGTTTTGGGACTGGATGCAATGTCTTTTAGATATTGTTTCAGGTTCAGTTTAAATCAAAAGCATCTATGAGAAATGTCAAAAATCACCAGCCCGGTACGGGTCAAAGGTTATCAAAGAATAACTGTTAGCAAGGTGGATTTGTCGGCATAATGCTCATCTTCCAGTAAGTACAAGTTTTGATCGTTTCGGCCAGGGTCATTCAATGATTGATCAGGGTAGCCTCAATAAGTAAGATCTTGTGGTCTGTTAGGTACCAAGTTGTGCCAACAGTAATACGGAGGGAGCATTATGAGATATGCTCTAGGTACAGTAGGAGTCATTGCAGCGGGAGTTTTATTACTCGTGTCCGCTTCGATGAATTACACTTTCGGGTTTGGTTTAGGTAAAACCCCGCTTGAAAGTTATATCCTTGGCGCAGGTAGCGTCGGGGCCGATGTTTTAAAAGCCTTAATACCATTCCTGGTGTTATACGCAATTAAACATCGTTCGTGGATGCAGGCAGCCGCCGGTGTCCTGGTGTGGACAATCTGCACTACATATTCACTGACTTCGTCTCTCGGGTTTGCGGCCCATAACCGCGCCGACACGATGGGTGAACGCACTATTGCGGCAACGCAGTATAGCGATTTGCGCTCTGAGCTGAAGGCTGTGAATACGAAGCTTGGGTGGATACCCCAGCATCGTTCGGTAGCAGAAGTCGATGCAGACATAAATGCGATTTTAGATAAACGCATTCAAAAAGGTCGCTCTCGCGGTAAGACCATAGCTCAGGTGACGGCAAACTTCACCAATAAGAGTTGGTATTCTCGTAAATATGGCGATCAGGTGCTCAATCTTCGCAAGGAACTAGCAATAGCGAAGAATGCAGAAAAACTCGAAGCTGAAAAAGCAACGCTTTCCAGCAAACTCGAGAACACCAGCACCAAAGCTGTAACGACTGCTGATCCACAGCAAGCCATTCTCAGTCAGATTACTGGGTTGAGTGCTGAAAAAGTCCGACTTGGACTGATCGTACTCTTGTCTCTCTTGGTCGAGATTGGTTCAGGTATGGGTTTCTTTGTTGTCCTTGGTGGCGATAAAGCCAAAGCAATGCGCATTCAGGCAAAGCGAGAAGCAAAAGCGAAAGTTGAGCTTGCCGCCATCGCCGAGAAGAAGATTGTTTTGGATGAAACCAAACCTGAAAGTAAGGTTGTCGAACCGGTAGCAGAGGAGAAGGTCGAAACAAAGATCACGTCTCCGACTGCCAACGACAACACCCCAAGCCGGAGGCCAACTGTGCCTCTGATTTCATCAAACGAATTGAAGGATTATTATGTTGACCGTATTGAAATGCAAGATGGAACCAGTATTACAGCATCCGCTTTGTATGAAGACTATTGTTCCTGGGCTGAGTCCCGCAAGAAGGAACCAATGACACTGCCGGCCTTTGGTCGTCAGTTCGGCGAAATCGGAATTCAAAAAGCCAAAATCGCAGGTCGTATAAGGTACATAAATGTCAAACTAAAATCGAATGATGTTTCACTGGAGGTCAACAATTCTTCTAATGGAAGATTGATGGCGGCCTCAGCCTAGCCCGAGCTTGCTCAAATAGGCTGACATTGTACTAATCAATGTTGACAAAGAGCCGGTGGTTCCCATTAGGGAGCCGCCGGTTTTTTGCGTGGTGGGCTGGGAGATAGCTGCTGTCAGCAGGGTGAATAGTTTGTAAGCGGTGCGGCGGTACCGTTGGGGTTTTAGCCCCAATTATTCACCCGCCTACGGATCAATTTATGAGGCGAGCGGGATTGGCCGGGTTTACGGCGGTTGCATGATCTGAACTTTGGGCATACGTTGATGGTTGATGTCTGGGGGGGGAGAACGGCGGCTTTTGCCGCGTCTCTTACAGTTGGTTGCGGTTCGCCATTTATCTACCTGATAGGTAGCTTGCGGCGGCGGATTTGCTGGGGGCTGACCGTCAGGATGGTGCTTTGCATGTCTTTGTCAGACGTGATGGCCAATATTTGTTCCATGCGCTCAATTACGGCGCGTTCGCTCCATTCACCGCCACGAAACAGGATCAGACTGGGTTCCGATGCTTCCGATAGTGCCAAAAGCCTTGGATAGTCGAGATCGGCAGTGATGACCGTGCAGTTTTCTTCTTTTGCTTTTTGGATAATTTCGGTATCGGGCACCAGTGCCATGCCGATATTCGTTGCATGAACGGCATCATGCCCTTGCTCAACCAGCCATTCAGCCAAAGAGGGGGATAGGGGCATGTCGATCAAGAAGCGCGTGCAGTTCTCCCTTTAACTGGCAAGCTCAAGGGTTTCATCTTCAGCAAGCAGGGCGGCATACCGCAAGGCGTGGTCAATATCTTCCGATTCTAGATAGGGATAGGCTTCAAGGATAGTTTCGCGCGTTTCCCCAGCTGCGAGCAGTCCAAGCAGGCGGGCAACAGGAAAGCGCATGCCGCGAATGCAGGGCTTGCCGGTGCAGATTTTGGGATCAACGGTGATGCGCTCAAGTTTCATGTGGGTTCAGCTTTCAAATTCAATTCGTTCAATTTGGCTAGCTTATCACATTTTTTGTCCATTCCAATCCAGCAAAAGCCACCTAAGTCAATCGATTGCGCTAGGTTGATTGCTAGGTTGCTAATTTTACCAACCACCTAATATGCTGATACATAATTGTTTTATGGGTGGTATTGGCGGAGAGGGTGGGATTCGAACCCACGAAATGCTTGCACACTTGCCGGTTTTCAAGACCGGTGCCTTCAACCGCTCGGCCACCTCTCCATGAAAACACATTAAAGCAGTAAAAAGCCGCTTTGAAAGACTTGTCTGTCTTTGTGTTTGGCGATGAGTATAGTGATTTGCATGAAGAATCAATGACCAGTTTGGCTATTGGGTGCGATAAAATGATAATTCGTCCTTTTTTTCACAAATGCGGCGGCCAGTTCATATTGTCAGCATATTTTCTCCACCTTTCCCCCAGCTAATAGCAAAGAAGAACAGGCATGTTAGCGGATTATTAAGGTGCACAGTGAAGGCTGTAGATTGTGCCCACACAGGTTGGCATTGCCAATATCCACTTTACTAAAGGTCGGTTGATGACAATATCCTCTATTTTGAAAAACACCGGGTTAGACCGCTTGCCCGTATTCTCTTTGATGATTGTCATGACAGCCAGTTTGATGCTGGGTGCCTGCGGCACTCCAAACAGCTCTTCACCAAAAGCCCTCAATCTCAGCAAAAAAGTTGTCAATTATGGCAGCAGGGTGCCTAAAGGCGGTGGCCATTACAAAATTGGCAAGCCCTATCAAATCGCCAACAAATGGTACCGCCCTCGCGAAAACAAAAATTATGACCGTGTGGGAACGGCCTCCTGGTATGGGGATTTGTTTCATGGGCGCAAAACAGCAAATGGCGAAGTGTTTGACATGGATGCCCTCACAGCGGCTCACCCAACCCTGCCATTGCCAACCCTGGTTGAGGTCACCAACCTTGCCAACAGGCGCAAGATTGTCGTGCGCGTCAATGATCGTGGTCCCTATCGCCACAACCGCCTGATTGACCTCTCTCGAAAAGCGGCAACGATCCTTGGTTTCAAGAAAAACGGCACGGCAAAAGTGCGTGTTCGATATATCAGCAGGGCACCCATGAATGGGGATGACCGTTATGAAAAACAGATATATGCCAGAAATTTTAGCGCCCAACGACTTGCCAGTAGCGCTCAGGCAAGCCCTGCTGTTCCGCAAAAATCCGGCCTCTCAAGATATAAAAGGGGACGGGCCAGTTATACCTCTGGTCGCGCCAGACAAGCATCGCGTGACACTTCACCCTCCAGCCTTTATGGTGGGTCCAGCAGCTTTTCGCTTGGGGGTGAAGACTTTTAGAGTCTGTCACATTTAGGATTATGGCGCTAAGGAATAGTCCACAACTGTTTTCAAAGGATATCTGTGACGAGTGTTGACCTTGGTTCCATGCTTGCCAATATGTAAAATAGTTTTAACATGCAATGGCTCTGGAAACCTGCACTTATGAATATCAAAAAAACCGCTTCTGTTTTTTGCCTCGCCATAAGCCTGCTGGCCTCCCTTGTCTTTGCGGGTAACTCACAGTCTTATGCAAAACCTTTGTTCACCACCAAGGCCAAATTCGCCATTTTGATAGATGCGGAAACCGGCTCAGTTTTATTTGCCAAAAATGCAGATAAACTTATGGCACCTGCCAGCATGAGCAAACTCATGACCATTGCTCTTTTGCTCAAGGCTTTGAAATCGGGGAAAGTCAAGCTCGACGACAAATTCCGTGTTTCGGTACATGCCTGGAGAACCGGCGGCGGACCATCGGGAACGGCAGCTATTTTCACACCTCTTGGTAAGGACGTGCTGGTTTCTGATCTGGTGCAGGGTATTGCTGTGCAGTCGGGCAATGATGCCAGTATCGTCACGGCTGAAGGGCTGGCAGGCAGTGAAGATGCCTTTGCCGCTTTGATGACCAAAGAGGCGCGACGTATCGGCCTCAAAAAATCGACATTTGGCAATGCGACTGGCTTGCCACATCCCAAACAATTGATGAGTGCACGCGAGCTGGCGCGCCTCTCCCTCTACCTGATCCAGCAATATCCAGAATATTACCACTATTTCTCACAAAAAAAGTTCAAATATCGCAGATACCGGTTCCACAATCGCAACCCTCTGGTGTTCAAATATGGGGCTGATGGCCTGAAAACCGGTGCAACCAAAGAATCAGGCTACGGTTTGGCGGTTTCAGTTCTCAAAAAAGGGCGACGCCTGGTGGCGGTGGTCAATGGCTTTAAAACCAAAAGGGCGCGGCGTAATGGCACTAAAAAACTGCTGAACTGGGGATTTCGTGGTTTTAAAAAATATGATCTTTTCAAGCCCAACGAGGTGGTTGGCTATGCGCGCGTAGTTGGCGGATCGAGCAGCTATGTTTCTCTGGTCGGTGATAGTCAAAGCGGTGTGCGTGCCTTGCTGCCCCGCTTCATGGCCTCCAAAAAAGTACCGGCCCGGATCATCTATAAAGGGCCACTGATCGCCCCCGTTACAATCGGTCAGCAAATCGCGTTTCTGGAAGTCAGGGGAAAAGGTTCCGTGATCAACAAGGTGCCCCTGTATGCAGCCGAAGATATCTCTCGGGCCGGTCTCATCTGGCGCGGTGTTGATACTTTGCTGTTTCAGGCCTTTGGCTGGCTTTTTTAAGTGCTGGGCGTTACAAAACAAGGAACGTGCAGACAACATATAGAGTGCCACGCCAGACAAGAAGAGACGTGAAAAAGGGGCAGTATGGGTAAATTCATAACATTTGAAGGCGGCGAGGGTGCCGGTAAATCCACCCAAGTGCGCCTGTTGGCCAATAGTCTGCAGCGGTTGGGCAAAAAAGTCATGATGACCAGAGAGCCCGGCGGCTCGCCCAAGGCTGAAGCCATCCGCAAGCTTTTGCTGGAAGGAAAACTGGCGAAATTTGGTCCGTTCGCTGAGGCCTTGTTGTTTTCCATTGCCCGCGACGATCATCTCGAAACCGTCATAAGGCCTGCTCTTAAAAAAGAGAACTGGGTGATTTGCGACCGTTTTATGGATAGCACAATGGCTTATCAGGGGGCGGGCGGGAACTTGCCTCCTGCTGTCATCAAGGGGCTGGAACACACGGTTGTTGGGAACACAAGGCCAGACTTTACCATTCTTATTGATTTGCCTCCTGCAGTCGGCATGAACCGTGCTCGAATACGCTTGCAGCAAACAACAGGGGGCACGGCTGACCGGTTTGAGTCAATGGACATGAAATTCCATGAACGTTTGCGAGAAGCTTTTTTGGAGATCGCTAAAAATGACCCGGAACGCTGCATGATATTCAACGGGGAACAGCCACCAGACGAGCTGGCCAATCATATATGGACCACAATAGTGGCACGCTACGCCCTTGCTCCAAAAGTGGCTTCAAAAAAATAGGGGGTAAAACTGGTGGCAGGAGATCCAGACAAACCCGGACCCGACGCCTTGGAAGGCTTTCCCCATCCAAGAGAGCGCTCTCAGCTGTTTGGACATGGCGAGGCCGAGGAACAATTTGCCAGAGCATTGGCAAGCCACAAGCTGCACCATGCCTGGTTGCTGCTTGGCAAGGAGGGCATCGGCAAAGCGACATTGGCTTATCGTTTTGCCAAGCTGGTACTCTCTCGTGCCAATCAGAGCGCTGGGGATAGCCGCGCCGCACCCCCCATATTTGACCCGACAAGCCGAGATGTGCAGCTGATCACTGCTGATGCGCATCCCAACCTGCTGGTTCTTCGGCGCTCATGGAACAAAAAAACCAAAAAATACGCCGCGCAGATTTCCGTTGATAATGTGCGTGAGCTGCATCGTTTTTTAGGCAATACGGCGGGCATGGGCAAATGGCGCGTCGTCATTGTTGACCGCGCTGATGATCTAAATATGAACGCCGCCAATGCCCTGTTGAAAATGCTTGAGGAGCCCCCGGCTTTTTGCCTGTTTCTGCTGCTTTCCAGTGAGCCCGGCAAGCTGCCAGCAACCATCCGCTCGCGTTGTCACAAGCTGCGTCTGGAAGGGCTGGAACGCAGGGAACTGGAAGCAGCGCTCAAGGATATTGCCGCTGGCTCTGGCACCCTCCTGCCAGAAGGCGAGCAGCTGCACACCTTGCTTGATCTGGCTGATGGCAGCGTTCGTTCGGCCCTTTCCTTTGCCACGGGGCGCACCCTGGACGATTTTCGTGAAATTGAGCACATACTTGATCTTTTGCCCCGTGTTGACCCGCAAAAGAGCATCGAAATCGCCGAGCGTCTGGCGGTGCGCGCCAATGATCAGAACTATCACAGCTTTGTGCATTTGCTGTCCTCGCAACTGGCCAATCGCATCCGGCAAATCGTCCTGAAGGGGCAAGGGGATAAACCCGCTCTTGCACAATGGACAAGGCTATGGGAAACAATCAGCATCCAGAAAAGCGAAACCGACCTGCTTAATCTTGATCGTGGCAATTTTATGCTCGATCTTTTCGCCCGGATTGAAGAAACTGCTGCTAACTATGGTGGGCTGAAACTGTAAGTGTCGACCAGCGCTTTGAAACAATAATACGGGACTTTGCCATAAATGACCGCGCCAAAACCAGAAGCTGATGCAAATTCTTTTTTCGTCACAACACCCGTTTTTTATCCCAACGGCGTCCCTCATATCGGCCATGCCTATACAGCGATCGCCGCTGACGTTGTGGCGCGTTTTGCGCGGCTCGACGGCAAAGAGGTTTTTTTCCTCTCTGGCACTGACGAGCATGGCCAGAAAATGCAGCGCACAGCGCAAAAAGAGGGCATTTCAACGATTGAGCTGGCGAATCGAAATTCGGCAGTCTTCAAAAATATGCTGGCCGCGGTGAATTGTTCCAATGACGATTATATACGCACTACGGAACCTCGCCATCACAAAGCCGCTCAAGCCCTTTGGAAGCGCATGGCTGACAGGGGTGATATTTATCTGGATAGTTACGGCGGCTGGTATTCTGTGCGCCAGGAAGCCTATTTCGAAGAGGATGAGACCGTTGTTGGTGAGGATGGCGTGCGCCGTGAACCTCTCGGCTCTCCCGTCGAGTGGGTGGAAGAAGAAAGCTATTTTTTCAAACTGTCAGCCTATGGCGACAGGCTGCTACAATATTATGAGGATCACCACGATTTCATCGGTCCCGATGCGCGACGTAATGAGGTTACGAGTTTTGTCAATTCAGGCTTGCGCGACCTCTCTATCTCACGCACCACATTCGACTGGGGCATACCGGTGCCAGGTAATGACA
>JAKIUO010000078.1 GCA_021647535.1 Hyphomicrobiaceae bacterium | reverse complement strand
AAATAGCGGTTTTTGCCGTTTTTTTGAAGCTAACCCATGTCGGAATCGAGGACAGGGTGTCGTGGCTAAAATGTGTGTGTATTCATTAGGTTATAAATTTTTATAAATTTTTCTCCGGACAGTAGTGACATGTTTTACAATCCCTCAACTACCGAATCGCTATAGTCTGGCGTTGTCGCATCAAAGACAAAGAAGAGCTGCGTATGGAGCTGAAGCAATTCCTTGAAAGGGGAGCTGGACATGGCGCGAAGACCAAAGCAGGGCGACCCGGAAAAACTGCGGGCTCAGCTTGTCGAGCTTCTGGAAAATTACGAAGCTCATCTGCTGAAGGGTGACTTGCGCACGAAGGTGCGAGAACTCGTACCGGCGAACCATCTTTTATGCGATTTGGGAAGTTCGCTGGTCGATAATAAATTTCCGGCTGCCAGGGACAGGATATTGTTTTACCTGAAGGAATGTGTCTGTGAGGTTGTGCATGGCGACGAGCTGATGGTGGTCGCAGGGATCAGCGAATATGCAAGGCGCATAAGAGAGCTTCGTGTCGAACATGGCTGGCAGATACTTTCTGGAGTGACCGCTGCGGACATGCTCAAAAACGCAACCGATGATGACGCTGAGGCGGTCTCAGAATTACCGGTTATGAAGCCGGATGAATATCTTCTTATCAGTACGGATCAGGATCGTGATGCGGCCCATCGGTGGAATCTGGCAAATGATATCCGAAAAGACAAGGACATGTCTGTTCGAGATAAGATCCTGCTTTACTTACGGAAAAACTCTGGACATGCGGTGACCGGTGAAGAGCTTCGTTACGTTGCCAATAATAAAAGCGAATGGGCGCGGCGCACAAGAGAGCTGCGAACAGAATATGGCTGGCCGGTTGTTACCCAATCGAACGGGCGTCCCGACTTGCCGGTCGGGGTCTATGTTCTGGAAGAAGACAAACAGTCACCACCCCACGACAGAAAGATCAAGGATGCTGTTCGGCGATCAGTTTTGATGCGGGATAAATATACCTGCCAGGAATGCGGATGGAATCAAGATCTATGGAACCCGTCCGATGCGCGTCATCTTGAAGCTCATCATCAAACCCATCATGCCAAAGGTGGCAGCAACGAAGAAGACAATCTGATCACCTATTGCAATATCTGTCATGACGAAGTTCATCGACGTGAAGATAGCGAAAAGAAATAGGACGGTTACGCTGCTTTTCGGCTTCGCCCCTGTTCGAGTATTTCCTTGACCACACGACTGATTGCTCCCCCGAGATGGGGAGGCACGGCATTGCCGATCTGGCGGGCGATTTCCGTCTTTGATCCCTTGAAGATAAAGTTGTCGGGAAAGCCCATGAGGCGAGCGGCTTCTCTATGGGTGATCGGCCTATGGGATACGGGATGCAAGTAGCGTCCCTTTTCGGGCTTGAAGAATTCTGTGCGGATGGTCACCGATGGCCTATCCCACCATAAGCGCCCGAACAAATCCGTTCCACCGGATGTCTTTCTGATCCAGCATTGGGGTGTCAGTTCTGGGGCTGCCTTTTGCAAATCAAAACGATTGCCGCCTTCCGGCACGAGCCGATATCTTTTCTTGCTGAGCTCTGTGGGGTTGCGTCCAAAATGCAAATTATAGGGGGATCTTATTTTTCTGATTTCCGTGCCGACCGGTTCGGGTAAATTACCGATAGCATCATGAACCGTCCGCCATCGCGGCAGATTGGAGTGGCGCTTGGGTGAGGCGTGGGTCGGCAATGGAGGAAAGGTCGGAGCCGAATAACTGGAGCGTTTCCAGCCGATGATGACCGCACGTTTTCTTGTTTGCGGACTGCCATAGTCAGCGGCAAGTAAATGATCATAGCGAACATCGAAACCCAGTGCGTCGGCTCGCTCACATATGTGTGTCAGTTCTTCCGAGCGCAAAAGCCCTTGCACATTTTCAATGACAAAAACCCGTGCTCCACTTTTTTCGACGATATCAAGAAAAGGTCGCCACAGTTCTCGACGGGCATCGCCTTCACGTTTCTTGTTGAGGAGACTAAAGCCTTGGCAAGGGGGGCCGCCGATGACAATATCAGCTTGAGGGATGTCAGCATCACCACTAGCCCATTTTTCAATATCGTCGCACAGGGCGTGATTGCCGAAATTTGCCTCATAGGTTTCAATGGCCGCCCGGTCGTTATCGATGGCCCATACGGATTCGAACCCACCCCCGAAGCGTTCGTCGACAAAACCGAGGGTCATGCCACCGGCACCCGAGAAAAGGTCGATAATCCTGTAGGTCATTCACAGTGTTCCCGGACTGGTGGTCAAAATGCTCTTTTCGCGAATCTATCACAAGAACATTAAGCGAACAAGTTGTGATTCGATTTTATGAACTATAGCGAAAAGAACAGCGCATCCAAAAAATGAAACCGAGTTATCCCCGCACCACGGGATCAAAGCCCGAAGGGTGAAGACTGCGAGTGGAACGAGTTGGCTGAATCGCAGACGTAAGCCCGGTCGCCGGTCGCCCCACCTGGCGCTGCCCGGTCACCGTTGGACATGTCCCGCCCTGCCCGCTAGGGAACAGGCGAGGTGCCCCAAAGAAAACCGCGCAACAAATTGAAAAAAGAGAGAAAAGGCAAAAGACACAAAAACAACAGGACACGGAACGACAATGTCGTCAACTACCTAATCTTATTGCATAATTCACTACGGTGTTTGTTGCACCAATAACATCAACCGCAAAAAGGAGTACGGGTCATGGCTGCCAGTAATATGCCAGTGTTTAATGTTTACACAGTCGAGGATAGAGGACAGGGTGAAGACCCGTTCTGGCTGAAGATCGGCGCTGCATTTTCCCACAAGGACGGCAAGGGGTTCAATCTCGTATTGAGTGCGTTTCCCATTGATAACCGTCTGGTGATGAGAATACCGGCTGAGAACGGCGAGGATGGAGACAAGAAACCAGAACCTCAATCCAAGTCTCGTAGAAAACGATAAACGTCTCCAAGCGGAACACCGCTTCGCGCCCCGCGTCATCTCACGATGGCCGGGGCGTTTTCTTGTGTGGATAGTTGAGCTATAGAGGGGGTAAGGGGATAAAAGACATGGACAAAAAATTTGCAAGTCTGGTGGAGCGCCTTCATCCGAAGTTCGAAATATTGATAAATATGGCACCGGTCACAAAGGATCAGCTACCCAAAGGCATAAGCGGCATTTATTTATTCTCAGAACAAGAACCTCTCTATGTGGGAAGATCGAACGATATCAAGGGGCGCTACGGTCGTCATTGCAATCCTGGCGCAACCCATCGAATGGCGGCCTTTGCCTTTAGGCTTGCTCGCAAAGAAACCGGCAATCTTGTAGCAGCCTATCAGAAAGGGAAGGGGACTCGCGACGAGCTTGCAAAAGAACCTGAATTCAAGGAGGCCTTCGAAAAAGCAAAAGCTCGAATTCGAAAAATGGAATACCGTTATGTCGAAGAGCAAGATCCTCTGACACAATGTCTTCTGGAGATCTATGCAGCCGTCGCATTGCAGACGCTCTACAATGATTTTGACAATCACTAAAAAAATCCCCGCCAGACAAAACCCGGCGGGGTGTGCTCAGTCAGTAGCACAATAAGGTGCGATCAATATTCGTGGGAATACATGAAATGCTTATCCCCCTGCTTCCGGCGCTATCAACATTTTGTAGGTTACGGGCTGACAGCTGGTTGCGAGCTGCAGCAAGGTTTTAAAAGCTGTGCCTTTATGCGCTGCATCAAAATGGTGAGCATTTTCTGCTGCGGAAATGCTGTTGGAAAAGACAGCCTGAACTGATTGGCTTCCTTGCGATGGCACGAGGTACGATCCGACTTTGTATAGAGCTTATGCTCCTTGATCAGATTTTCCATATTGCCGCGCTGGCAATAGGTTTTTTCATAGATATTTTTACCCCGTCCCGGCAGATTGGTGACGATGAAACGCACATCAGTGCCAAGCTCGGTTGCTTCGACGCGAGCGATGACCTTGCGTTTTTTCGACCAGCTCTTTGCGCCATATTGCGTCTGGAAAAAAGCGCCGTATTTTGTCCTTCGGCTGGCCCGAAACACGCCTTGTGGCCACATCTTCGCACCAGGGCCGGGCAATCTTTGTGAGCCGCGCATTGCCGGGCTGACCAAAGATATAAAAACAGTCGTTTTGCTCCAGAAAGTCCATGGTTTGGGAACCACCATAATGTCCATCACCACGAATGGTGATCGAAACACGCGGCCAGTTGCGGCGAATATGGCGCACGACAAAGCGCATCACACATGCCGCTTCCTCGCCCGAGGGACGCTTGCCGGGACGCAGCAAAATGAACACCGGCTTGCCGGTGGCAGCGTCATAAATATGGATCGGTTTGAAGCAATATCCGCCCGAATGGCTATTGAAAAGCGACAATTGCTGGCCGCCATGAACGCGGTCCGGCGTGTCGTCAATATCAAGCATGATCTGCGCCGGGATTTTTTTAAAACTCATGCAAAACAGATCGATCATGCCGACCGCCATGCGAACAAGTTCGCGGATTGTCGGGGCGTTTTCCAGCCGCGAAAGTGTTGGTTGAGAGGCCAGAGCCGTACCGCTTTCTGTCAAACGGTCGCAAGCCATTTTGAGGGCCGGATCATCACGTAACCTGTCCATGTCATTGCAATCCTCATGGCCGCAGCAAATTGCAAACATGCGGGTCTGGATCATGTTGGCCAAGCTGTGGGTGATGCTGTTCGGGTCGCGTTTGTCACTCATGCAACCGGCGATCATATCGGCAAATCGCAGCTGGTGCTCAAGCTCGCGCAACACAAGCACACCGCCGTTCGATGACAATGCGCCGCCATCAAAACGGGCGGTAATTTCACGATTTTCAATGGGTGACAGGCCAGGGAAAAGTGGTGTATCATTGTTCATGGTGGTGTGAGGTCTCGTTGGTTGCGTCTGACTTTGTTTAAGCACAAAAACCATACGACATTACAACAGCTTGATCCACACCCGCCAACCAGATCAAGCCGTCTGATGAATTATTCGGGCTAGTGTCCCTCTTCAAATAACGGAATACTTGTTTATCAAGGAGGGGAGGGAGGCTCAATAATCAGCGCCTCGCCCAAAAAAAAGAGGCTCAAGTCATAAGACTTGAGCCTTTAGTTTGTTAAGCGTCAGCGTGGGGGGACGCTTGGGGGAACTCTTGGTTCCTCACAAAGATGGTGCTTTTACGGTCACGAGTCAAGAGAAATTAACAAAATATTAAGAGTATTTTAGCTTAGCACTGGTTTTTCATTTGATTTGATGGAGAAAATTATTAATAAGTTATTGATATAAAATAATAATATAAATCATTATGGGGCTTGAATGCGTATAAATAAAGAGAAAACGATCGGGTGAATATGTTAAAAACCGTTACGTTTATTCGATTTCAGGCCTTGGCTGTTGCAACGCTCAAAAAAATACCGCTATTTTATCCCTATTGGAATGATTCTGATTGAATATTTCTTTTTTGTGTTTTTATGGAGAGGTTTAATTTGGCTGCTCAAAAGCAACGACCCGTGATCTTGCAGGTCATCCCACAACTGGAAACAGGCGGTGCGGAACTGTCGACGCTTGAGATGGTCGATGCTTTGAGCAAGAGTGGTGCCAGGGCTCTGGTGGTGTCGCAAGGCGGGCGCATGGCGGCGCAAGTCGAGAGGTTTGGTGGTGAAAACATTATCATGCCGGTCGCCAGTAAAAACCCTTTCCAAATCAATAAAAATCGCAGAGAGCTGCAAAGACTGATCCGCCAGCACGACATCGCTCTGGTTCATGCGCGTTCGCGCGCCCCGGCCTGGAGCTGCCTGCTGGCCGCTAAACAGACGGCCATTCCGTTGGTAACGACCTATCATGGGGCTTATGGCGGTGTTAATTTGATCAAGCGTACCTATAATTCGGTGATGGCACGTGGTAAATTGGTCATTGCCAATTCAAGATTTACGGCTGACATGATCCAGAGCCGTCACCAGACGGATGAACGACGTATGCGCATCATTTATCGGGGTGTCGATCTGCAACGCTTTTCTCAATCTGCCATTAGTGAAGAGCAGCTTATGCAACTTCGTACAAAATGGGGGGTGGAAAAGGATGCTCCACTCATATTGCATCCGGCCCGTTTAACCAGATGGAAAGGGCAGGGCGTGGTCATTCGCGCCATGGCCAAACTGATTGAAGCAGGTGAGGACCAGAATGCTGTGGTTATTCTGGCGGGCGACCCTCAGGGCCGTGAAGCTTATGTCAGCGAGTTGAAAGAGTTGATTGTTAGTCTTGCCCTTGAAGACAGGGTAAGGCTGGTTGGGCATTGTTCAGATATGGCAGTGGCCTACGGGCTGGCCAAAGTGACGCTAATCGCCTCCATCGAGCCTGAAGCCTTTGGTCGAACAAGCGCCGAAGCGCAGGCCATGGGCTGTCCGGTGATCGCCACCAATATCGGTGCGCCACCAGAAACTGTAAGAGCAAAACCTCATAGGGATGATGATCAGCTGACCGGTTGGTTGGTTGCGCCGCAAAACCCTGATAAATTGGCCAGGGCTTTGGGAGAGGTTCTAATGCTAGCGCCGGACAGTTACGAAAAACTGTCTCTCAACGCACGGAAAAATGTTGAAGAAAATTTTTCCGATGAATTGATGAAAGTCAAGACACTGGCCGTTTATGATGAGCTATTAGGGACGAGACTAGCTGAAAAATTCAGGGAAAAGACAGCAGCTGGTGTCGTCAAACCGATCATTGGCGAGGTATAGAAGCTTTTGAAAGGCCGCCATAACTGTTGGTCTGTCCTGATCAGGGATGGCCAAGGGGGGGGCGCGAAATTTGCAAGAATCCATTTCTTAATGATCTGATTGTTGTTTTTGTTGGCAGAACGGCCTATAGAGATTTATATTGAACAACAAAAATGATTTGTTGTAGACCAGAAATGACACTGGTGAGTTGAGAATTTAAAGTGGAAACATAAAACAGGAGATTATCGCAATCGCAAGACGACCACACAAAAGTACTTCAGAGCGCAATACGGGCCCAAAGGCAAATGGAGCCATCAGCGCCCCCGAAGTTCAGCTCATTGATGAGACCGGAGAAAATATAGGAACGATTGTGCTGGAAGATGCGCTGGAGCGCGCGCGCAATGTCGGCCTTGATCTCGTTGAAATTTCCCCCACAGCCAAGCCGCCGATCTGCAAAATCCTTGATTTTGGCAAGTTCAAATATCAGGCGCAGAAAAAAGCTGCTGAAGCGCGCAAAAAGCAGAAAATCATCGAGGTCAAAGAGATCAAGATGCGTCCTAATATCGACGTGCATGATTATGGTACCAAGATGAAAGCCATGCAGCGCTTTTTTGATCAGGGCGACAAGGTCAAATTCACCATCCGCTTCCGTGGCCGTGAAATGGCTCATAAGGAATTAGGTCGCGATTTGCTGGATCGGGTTGTAAAAGACGCCGAAAAAGTCTCAAAAGTAGAGCTCGCGCCAAAATTTGAAGGCCGTCAGATGATCATGATCCTTGCACCAAAATAGGTGCGAGATTAGTTCAATAGTATATATGTAAGGGTCTGCTTTTCGCAAGAAAGCAGACCCTTGGTTGTATTGGTGTCGGGGCTGGTTCCATAGCGCCAAGTTTAGTGTTTACTCGATGCGCGAATGGGCTATCGCCCATACCCATTCGGGGAAAGCCTCCCCGAACCCCTGCTTTTTTACCAAAACCATATTCCATCAGTAAGCAGAATGTTGCGTTTGGCAGTTGAAACGGGGTGATAAAAAAGGGTGGGTTTGGGAGGTCTCCTCCCAAGCGGGTTCGGGCGGCAGCTCGATTGCGAAGCAAGTTTGTGCCTATGGGGAGTAGTTCCCAATGCTGTCTGCAAAGACACTCTTTTTCGTTACCACATCAGCAAAAAAACAGGGCCAATAACAGTATATGTTATAGTGCCCTGTTTTTGTGTGTTTTCGAGATTTGCTCTTAGTACTCTAAGCAGCCACTCCCCGGGCTGTGCCAAAGGTCACTAGTCGCTGGCCGTCCTCATCCCAGAGGGCGAGGCGGGCGCATTTGAGGCTTTCGAAGAATTTTATGCGTATGGGGATGGCCTGCAGTTCGGGGCTGGCATCCAAGCATTCTTGCAGGCGGTAATTGGGAATGGCGCTGTTGAGGTGGTGGATATGGTGTATACCAATATTCCCCGTCAGCCATTGCATGATCTTGGGCAATACATAATAAGAGCTGCCGAGCAGGCCAGCCAGGTGGAAATTCCAGTCTTCCTGATGCTCCCAATAGGTATTTTCATACTGATGCTGAATGAAAAACATCCAGCCGCCAACAATAGAGGCGACCGCAAGAGCGGGCAGGTAGACGATCAAGAAGGGCACGGCACCGAGCATATACATGGCACCGCCAAGCACGACGGCCAGAGCCAGGTCCAGTCCCAGAACGCTTTTCCAGATCTTTTTGGCGGGCAGCGGGTGCCAGAAGGGCAGGCGCTGAAGGATGGCGAAATGGATCGGCACGCCGATGATAAACAGCACAATAGGATTGCGATAGAGGCGATATTTGATGCGCGCCGATAGCGACAAGGCACGATATTCCTTGATGGTCAGCGTTGAAATATCACCGGTGCCGCGACGTTCCAGATTGCTGCAGGAGGCGTGATGAATGGCGTGGGCGCGCTTCCAGAATTCGTAGGGCGTCACGGTAAACACACTCATGATCCGGCCCAGCCAGTCATTGGCCGCCTTGGACTTGAAAAAAGCGCCATGGCCGCAATCATGCTGGATAATAAACAGGCGGACCAGAAAGATACCGGTTGGCAGAGACAAGAGCAATGTCAGCAAATAGGAAACCTGCAAAGCGAGGAAAGACAGGGTGAAAGAGACAAAAAACAGCGCCAGTGTCACAAAGAGCTGGGTCAGGCTGCGCCGCACACTGGCGTCTCGAAAATCCATGCAATGGGCGGCAAGCTTTAATCCAAGGGCCTTAACTTCTTCCAGTGTCATATGGTCGGTCAGGGAGCTGGGTGCTTGCGGTGTTGCCATGGTGGTTTCATCCTATATGATTGGTATAGATGGTGATTTAAACAGTCTATAGCATGTTTTATTAACCTTGCCAGTGGGCGGAGGGCCACAAGGGCAACAAATTGCATGTCGGGACAAAATGTCCCGATATTGTCCCAATAATGCCACAAAAAACCGGCTTCTGAAGTAAATCAGCAGCCGGTTTTGGGGTTATTCTGTGTAGACTATACCTGTCAGGGTTGTGACACCGCTGCTGGCAAGAAGTTATGCTGATATTTTCAGATCAATACTGGCTTCATCGGGATCGCGCAACACATAGCCGCGCCCCCAGACGGTTTCCACATAGCCATTGCGTTCCAGATCGGGCATTTCCTTGTCACTGGTCAATCCCATTGACGCCTGAACAGCCTTTTTGATCTTTTTACGCAGTTTGCAGATGAAGACGTCGATGATCTTGAGTTCAGGTTCGTCCATGCCGCCATAAAGGTGGTTGAGGAACATTTCCTTGGTCAAGGTCGTGCCTTTGCGCAACGACAAAAGCTCAAGCATCTGATATTCTTTGCCCGTGAGGTGGACGGGCTGGCCATCCACTTCAACGGTCTTGGCGTCAAAATTGACGGCCAGCAGACCTGTTTTCAAAACCGACTGTGCATGGCCTTTCGAGCGACGGACAATGGCGTTGATACGCGCCACCAGCTCGTCTTTGTGGAAAGGCTTGGTCACATAGTCATCGGCTCCAAAGCCCAGACCTTTGACCTTGTCATCAATGCCGCCATGGCCTGATAGAATCAGGATAGGCGTTTCAACCTTGTTGACGCGCAATTGTTTCAAGACATCATAACCGCTCATATCGGGCAAGCCGATGTCGAGGAGAATAATGTCATAATCATAGAGTTTGCCAAGTTCGACACCCTCTTCCCCCAGATCCGTCGTGAATACGTTGAATCCGTCGCTTTCGAGCATCAATTCAATGCTCTGCGCCGTGGCGCTGTCATCTTCTATAAGGAGAACCCGCATTTATCGTCCTCTCTTGGATCTTTGGCCATTTCGACCCCCAAATCACCGTACGGAGAACATTCTCGGCGCGCTTAAATTAAGTTATCTTTTTTATTAACTCGAACCAAGAAATTACAGCTGAATCATTACTAAACCGTTACGGCTGATTCGCACAATCCCTGTTTAGGTCAGATATTTTAACTGTTGCCATCGGGTTACAAAAGAGCGGCCAACCTCCCTGAAACTAGAGTGTATCAAGCCTTTTTGAGGCTTTTGTGGTGTGTACTGTGTATTAATAAAGCTCTTTACCGCCCGTTAAGCACTGGACGGGCGGGGGCGAATCATTGGTTAATTGTTGCCATTACACACCACTTTTAAAAAGTGCCCTATATAGGAGATCGGAGCGCGCGCCATGGATGGATTACTCGCCGATATAGCGAAAATACCGGAGCGTGAGATTTACGGTCGCGTGCAGGGTATCCAGGGCTTGCTCATTGAAATCAATGGACCGGTACAGGCCATGGGGCTGGGGGCACATGTTCTTATTCATTCAGGGCAGGGTGACAAACGGCTTTGCGAGGTGGTTGGTTTCAAGAATGGTGTGGCGCTGGCCATGCCGTTTGGTGGTCTTGAGGGCGTTCATATGGGCGATCGGGCCGTCTTGCAAAGTTCAGAGCCTGCTGTTTATCCAACCAAAGAGTGGCTGGGCCGGGTGGTCAATGCGCTCGGCGAACCGATTGATGGCAAGGGGCCGCTGCCGCGTGGTGTGAGCGCCGCGCCTTTGCGCCGCGCCCCTCCAAAGGCGGGAGAGCGCTCGCGCGTTGGTCCCCCTATTGATCTGGGCATTAAAGCGCTCAATAGTTTCGTCACCTGCTGCGAGGGCCAGCGCATGGGCATATTTGCGGGCTCTGGCGTCGGCAAATCCGTGCTTATGTCCATGCTGGCGCGTAACACAAGCTCTGATGTGGCGGTGATCGGCCTGATTGGCGAACGGGGCCGCGAGGTGCAGGAATTTATCGAAGATGATCTGGGGGCCGAAGGGCTGGCGCGTTCAATTGTCGTCGTCGCCACCTCAGATGAAGCCGCTTTGATGCGCCGTCAGGCCACTTGGCTGACCATGGCTTTGTCGGAATTTTTCCGCGACGAGGGCCAGCAGGTTCTATGTATGATGGACAGCATCACCCGTTTTGCCATTGCTCAGCGTGAAATCGGCCTGGCCGGCGGCGAGCCTCCGACCCGGGGCGGTTATACGCCAACCGTCTTTACCGAATTGCCGCGCTTGCTGGAGCGTGCTGGTCCTGGCGCAGGGCAGGGCGGCATTACCGGCCTGTTTACCGTGCTTGTTACCGGTGACGATCATAATGAACCGGTCGCCGATGCCGTGCGCGGTATTCTTGATGGTCATATCGTTATGGAACGCTCCATTGCCGAAATGGGACGCTATCCGGCCATTAATGTCTTGAAGTCAATCTCGCGGACCATGCCAGGATGTGTCAAACCCGAATTTCAACCCCTTATTCAGCGGGCCAAAACACTGATGTCAACTTACTCAGATATGGAGGAACTTATTCGTCTGGGAGCCTATAGGAAGGGCTCTAACCCCGAAGTTGACGAGGCTATATTCTATCATCCAATGCTCGAAACCTTCCTCAAACAGCAAAAGCACGAGGCCTGTTCGCTCGAAGAGGGCTATGCGCAACTGGCACAGCTTTTGAATAACCTTAATGCAGGTGGTGAAGAAGAGGGCTTAACAGCAAATTAATGTCAAAAAGCGTCATTCGCTTAACGGCGACTTTACCCATTTGCACTATAATCGTTTTAGTTGTTCGTAATTAGTAAGGGGTACCGAACCATGAAATCACATGACAGTCTCATCCGTCTGCGTAAATTTGAAGTAGACGAACGCCGTCAGAAAGTCGCCGATCTTGAAATGATGATCGAGGATTTTCAGATGATGGCTCACGATCTCGACCGCCAGGTGGAAGTCGAACAGCAGCGCGCTGGTACTGATGATATCAATGATTGTCGCTATCCCCTCTGGGCCAAAGATGCCATCACCAGACGCGAACGCATTGTCGACAGCGTCACCGAACTCGAAGAAAAACTCGACGCGGCGCGTGACGAACTGACCTCTTCGTTTGAAGAGCTCAAAAAAGTCGAAAAAGTCGATGAGCGTGAAATGGCGCGCCACCGGGAGCGGCTTGATCAAGAAGAGCATAACGAGCTCGACGAAATCAACAATGCACGCCATCACCGCCTTGGTTAGGCTGTAAATAGCTTTAATGCGCTCACTGCCCCTCTTTATTCTGAAGGGGGGCGACATGCGCGGTTGGCGGTTAAGGGACCAGTTCTTTAACAATCCCAACCTGGGGTCTGGGAGGTTTGTATATATCCTCTATGGCGCATTTCCATAAGCGCTAAGTTAAAACGATAATATAATAAAATCGTCATCCCGGCGCAGGCCGGGATCCAGTCGCGGTATTTTTTTTAAGAGCGTTCAAAGCCGGTAAAAGCCAGAATTAATGTGTTCGTTAAATTTGGTTGGCTAAGGCGTGACGAACGGTGACTAGATCCCGTTCTTCAATGGGATGACGTTTTTTTTAGCTTAGCATCAGTTGGGTTAACTTTTTGAGTTCTTGCAATCTTTGCAAAACAATCAAATATGCATCATGTTGTTCAGGATGAAACGCCAGAGTGGAACATGAAAAACAAGAACATATTACTGATTATCGGCGGGGGTATTGCCGCTTATAAGGTGCTGGAGCTGATCCGCCTTTTGAAAAAGCGCGGCGCATCGGTGCGCGCTATCCTCACCACCGGTGGGGCGCAGTTTGTAACGCCTTTGTCGGTGGCGACCCTTTGCGGCGACAAGGTATTTACCGATCTGTTTGATTTGAATGACGAGAGCGAGATTGGCCATATCGCGCTGGCTCGTGAGGCTGACCTTGTTGTCGTGGCTCCGGCAACGGCGGATCTGCTGGCCAAAATGGCCCATGGCTTGGCCAATGATCTGGCCACGACTTGCCTGCTGGCGGCGGATAGTGACATCCTTGTTGCGCCCGCCATGAACCCCTTTATGTGGCAGGCTCCGGCCATGGCGCGCAACAGGCGTTTGCTGCAGGCAGATGGTGTGCATTTCGCCGGTCCGGAAAGCGGCGAAATGGCGTGCGGTGAAGAAGGTGAGGGGCGTTTGCTTGAGCCTGAGCTCCTCCTTGAACATATCGACAATCTGCTGGCGCAAAAAAAAACAGCAGCTTCGCGCCAAAATGAGGCCCCTCAATTCTTGTTAAAAGGACGTCATGTGCTGGTGACGGCTGGTCCGACCCATGAACCCATTGACCCCGTGCGTTATATTGCCAATCGTTCATCGGGCAAGCAGGGCTATGCGATTGCTAGAGCGGCGCGCCAGCTCGGAGCCATGGTCACTCTGATCAGCGGCCCGACCAAACTGGCGGCACCCGAAAATGTCACTTTGGTTAGCGTTGAAACGGCCCGCG
>JAKIUO010000077.1 GCA_021647535.1 Hyphomicrobiaceae bacterium | reverse complement strand
ATAGTCCCGATTGTAGAATTCATGATTGCCAGCAACATAGATGACTGGTTTGTCGGTCTGATCCGCCGCCCACTGGATGCCATCGGCACCAACACCAATATCACCGGCAAGAATGACAGCATCGGTATCCGTCTCCGGAAGAACGAAATCCCCGAACTCCAGATGAAGGTCACTCAATATATGCAGCTTCATTTGACAATCTCCATCCACCAACCCCGCCTTGTCGGTGTTCTTTGACGTCCTATTGGCGTTCGCCCTGCTTTCAGTTACCGTTCTGTGGGCGTTCGATTGAACCGAATTGCCCCCATGTGCTGGGAGACTGGGCGTTCTGCTCCAGTTCAGTCGCTATTCACTTGCAGAACGAATGAAATTCTGATCGTTCAGCCGAACACCAGCGACTTTCAATAGCGTTCGGCAACAAGTTCACTGATTATCATGTTTGACATGCAACAAGAACAATCCATCCCATTGATATATTAGATTTTTTCAACTTAAGACAGCATCATTTAACCCTTCAGAGCGATGGTGTGGATGCCCCGGCGAGTGCGCCAACACTCCCGGAGCGTGATGACGACAGAACAGCTTAAAGGACCATCGCCATGAATAGATTCAATACTCGAAAGACACGCATTGTCAACGCCCTAAAGCATGTGCCATTTACATTAGCCGCCGCCGGGGCATGGACCGCTTCGGCCGGTTTCAATGCCCTGACCGGGGCCAGCATGGGCGGAGACGATCCGCTGCAAACCGCCATCTGGCTGGCTGCCGCCGTGTCGCTCGACATGCTGAAGGCCGGAGGCGCGATCAGGCTCTCCGCCGCCCTTGCCCACCGCCACTGGGGAAAGGCATCGGTTGCCGCCGGGCTGATGATCATCGGCACCTCCGTATCACTTTTGTCGGCCCTCACCATGCGGGCCAATGTGGCCGCCGGTGACAATGCTGCCCGCCAGAAAATCATCGAGGCGCGGGCCACCATCAAGGCCGATATTGCCAACGCCAAGGCCGGACTTGCTACAGTCCGATACGCCCGGTTGATCGCCACCGTTGAGGCCGACATCCAGAAGGCCCACCGCCATAAAAGATGGCGCACCTCGGAGCAATGCAGCAACGCCACGGTCGAAGCCAGCATCCTGTTTTGCAACCGCTACAGCTCGCTGAGCGCCGAGAAAACCGCCGCCGCCACACGCATCAACCTCCACAAGGCGATCCTTACCGCCAACCGCCGCCTCTCGGCCCTGCCTATGCCCAAGGCCAGCACTTCACCAGTAGCCGACGCGGTCGGCACCATCCTCGCCAGTGCGGGCTTTGTCGCCGACCCTGCCAGGGTCGCAGACTGGATCATGATCTTCCTGACCATCGCCATCGAGTTCGGCGCAGTGGCCGGACCGGCCCTCGCCTTTGACAGCCCGCGCAAACCTGTGCCCACCGCCCAGCCAGTAACCACCCGCCGCGAAGTCGGCTGGATCGAAGATCTGAAACGCGCCGCCGCCAGCCCAAGCTTCGCCAAGCTCAACTATAACGAAGACGGCACTATCGCCGCCACCTACCGCTGCGCCGCCAGGGCTTGGAATGTCAGCTCGATTGCCACCGTCAAAAGCTGGCTGGAGCAGCTGGAGGCCGAGGGCTACATCGAGAGAATGTCGAGCAGCAGAGGCCAGACGATTCGGATATTGAGGACAGCGTGAGGGAGGTAAAAACGGGAATGCCTGACCAACATCAGACCTCCTCCCAGTTTTCGAGAACCAATCCCTTTACGCGAGCAAATTCCTTGGTGTTCGCCGTAACCAGCGTCAGTCCGTTCCGCAATGCCTGCCCAGCGATCAGGAGGTCGAATGGGCCGATTGGCGGGCCTGCCGCCTCAAGTATTGCACGGTTCAAACCGGCATGTTCGGCATCGGCAAGATCGAAGGGCAATACCTCCAGAGAGGAAGAAAGCAATGTATTCAGGCGTGCAATATTTTCCTTTGGCCTCGCACTTTTGTGCGCTCCATACATCAGCTCAAAAATGACGATACTGGACGTGGCAACCTGCCCACCTTCATCGCTCACCTCAAGCCACCTGTCGCGGACGGTCTGCGGTCTGTTGTTCAAAATGGCGATAAGGACATTGCTGTCGAGCAGATAGCTCAATCGAAGAAATCCTTGGCTGGTGGCAGTGCGGGCTGATTGCGGTCCATCTCGAACGGGCCAACCTGCTTATTATAGCGATCAAGCTCCTTGAAAACATCCTTGAGCTCGACAATCGGCTCCAGCAAAAGACCGCCTTCGACACGCTTGATACGCACCTCCTTGCCAGAAAGTCGATACTCTTTGGGCAGCCGCACAGCTTGGCTCCGGCCGCTCATAAAGACTTTTGCGATGGCTGACATTTGGTTTCCTCAATAGAGCGGTATATGACAATGATATATACCATTAAGCACGTGGTGCTGCAAGTGCTATCAAAATGCATTACAGCATACCGGATATGTCATCGAGATTGCTGAACACAAGAAGGATCACCATGAACGAAAACGAACTTTATATCTGTCATGCCTGCATTGACGATGAATATTTAAGCAACAAGATCCAGCAAGTTGGGGTACGCAATAATTGCACCTATTGCAAAACTGACAATTCGGCAATTGCTCTATCCAAGCTATCCAAGCGCGTGGAAAAAATATTTGAAGAATATTTTGATCGAACTTCCAGCGAGCCTGACAGCCTCGAATATATGGCTATAAAACATGGAACCTACGATTGGGAGCGCAGCGGAGATCCCGTCAATCACCACATACAGGAGATAGTTGGAATTGATGATCGTATTGCCGACGACATTCAGAGTTTATTGGATGAACAATTATCTCCTGATGAACAGGCCATGGGAGAGGAAGAACCCTTTGGCAATGAGGCCTACTATAAAGAGCGTAACACTGACGGCTATCAAGGTCTATGGAAGAATTTTGTTGCAGACTTGAAAACACGATCTCGCTTCTTTAGCCAATCGGCACAAGAAACACTTGCTGAAATATTTAATAAACTCCCTTCTTTGCAAACAAGAGATGGAAATCATGTCGTCAGTAAAATCACACCAACTGATCAGGATCGTTTTCTATATCGTGCTCGTCTTGCTTTCAGTCAAAACGAAGTAGACACCATTTTATCCAATCCAGAAGCTGAGCTAGGAGCGCCGCCTTATGAAAAGGCGAAATCTGGCAGAATGAACCCCGTTGGAATTTCCGTATTTTATGGAGCGCGAGACGAGGAAACATGCGTTTCGGAGCTGAGACCACCTGTTGGCTCATTTGTAATTGTTGCAAAATTCGAATTTATCAGAGCTGTAAATCTGCTGGATATTGACAAGCTAATAGACTTGGAAGTTCGAGGCAGCTATTTTGATCCCGGCTTTCGCTCACAACTTGATCAAGCAGCTTTTTTGCAGAATTTTAACAATTTAATCAGCCATCCTGTTATGCCGGATGATGAAGATTTGGGATATCTACCCACGCAAGCGGTCTCCGAGTTTTTATCTGAAATGATTGATCCCCATATTGATGGCATCATCTATCATTCCACTCAAAATGGAAAAACTGGACGAAATATCGCATTATTTCATCATGCTGCCGGGGTAGAAGCATCTAGCTCCCCTCATGGCACCAAAATTAGAGTTGTCAGAACATACGGCAATCCTGATGACCCATATGATGAAATTTACCTAGAAGAAGTCCTGCCTGAAAAAGGTGCTGCCGACGGGCCAAACAAACAAACAAACAAACAAACAAACAAACAAACAAACAAACAAACAAACAAACAAACAACCCCCTTCTTTTCGTTGAAAATATCCTTGAAGAAGTTAGGTATAGCAACAAACAAATACCCACCTTGCGGCTTGATCGATCCTCAATTCAACTGCATTCAATCCAATCGGCTACATACACTTGCTCAACCCAAAATATAAAAATATTTGCGAGAAATCCCGAAGACGAAGACTTTTGAAGTGACCTGACAAGCAAAAATAACACCAAGCCTCACCCCATCCCCAATTCCCGACGCAGGGCCGGGATATCGGGGCTTAGCAGGTCGTCAGGATCAGAACGATATTCATATATCTGGAACAGGTTTTCCAGCAATTTGCGGCCCTCTGGCGTTTTAGCGGCCATGCGCGGAGTCTGATCATCGAGCAGCGGGACGGGTTCATCGAACCATGAGCGCCAGTGATTTTTTACCGTTTCCCTCATTAATCTTCGTCCCTCGGGACTGTTCTGAAACGCCTCATTTTCCTTTCTGGCGGCGATCTCCTTTGCGCTCAAAACCCGTGTGTCTTTTTCCTCCAGCACTTCTTCCTGTGACTGGCGCTCTTCTTTTTCCAGTCTGGCCCGCTTACCAAGACGGCGGGTTATTTTACGCCTGATGGCCTCGCTGCGCTCAACTGAATTGACCTCAATGGTCAGTCGGTCCCTATCGATTTTCAGATGTCCCATGATCGTATTGTCCCAGGAGCCATGTTTGGTATTACCCTTTTTCAGCCAGTCGAATTCAATGGCAACCAGCTCCTCCCCTTCAAACTCAGCCTCTTCAAGCAAAAGCAGTTCTGGCTCGCTTTCCATGGACAGGCTGGCAAGGGCAGACAACGTCTCATGTGGCGTACAATGCAGGAGATAATTCAGGGTGACATATTCAACCAGCTCACCATCAGTGTTCGCCAAAGTGGGCATGACCGGATTGTGCAGTTCTTCTTCAATGTCGAAATAAGCGGCCCGCAAAAAACCATCTAGCTCGTGCATGAGCTTCATGTCGATGGACTTCTTTTCTGCAAGAATACTCTCAAGCAATTGATCAAAAAAGTCCATGTGGTCCGGCGGAATTGGCGTCGGGGCGCAGCCGAACATCACCGACTGGCCATCAAGGGTCAGGATGCGGGTGAACAGGATGGCCCCTCTTTTAAGACTTTGCGAGGCCTGACGCTCAAACACCTTGACCTCACGTTTAAGGAACAGATCGCGCAGGGTCAGGCTCTTGCCGGGTTCGACATGCGTCACCTGAAAAAAACTGAACGGCTGCGCGCAGGCCTCTGCGATAAAGCGCCGCTTCATCAGCTCAAGATTAGTGCCACGGCGCTCCATAAAATACTGGGCTACAGGCTTTTCTCGCAATTGCGCCGTGCGCTCATCCTCGGGATCAGCCAGCCAGTTGAACAGCACCCAGGGGATGAAAGTGGATTCAAACTCTGGCCGCTCCATTTCCTCTGGGCCGAGTTCATCATCAAAAGTAAACTCTTCCCATGCCGCCGCCATGGCCTCCATGCCAAAATGCTCAAAGACGAAGTCCTGCAACTGCCCGACAGTTTCCCCTTCTACCTGCCGGATCCTCACCCAGGTAAAACGGCTGGCCTCGCATGCCTTTTTGGAAAGGCAACATTGCTTGTATTTTTTGCCGCTACCACAAGGGCATGGATCATTTCTGCCGATATTTGCCACACAAACGTCCCCCACTACTCATCACGCCGCATAGCAGCCCTCATTGATACACTCCCTGACGTTCTTCAGGCAGGTCGTGTTCTTGCCGCTCTGGACACCACTTCATCTTCAGACAGGGGGCTTTGTGGGTGGTGGCTAAGACATAGGGGTGTATTGATCTTCACAGGTTTGCCCATGCCTTCCGTTGTAAAGTAGAACTCACCAGCTCCAAGCTTGCCAATATCATCACCGTCGCCGCCTTTCGCCCGCATCAAATCGCGGGTGGCCGTGATCGTTACCGGTGCGTTCATGCGTCCATAAAACTGGGTTGTCGAACTATTGATAATTTTGTTGTCGATGTCTTTGGGGGCTTGGGTCGCGAAGACCATACCCAACCCGTATTTGCGCGCCTGAGCCACCAGCGACAATGTACTTTCCTTGCATGGCGTCGTTTTGATGGCGGGGGCGAAATTCTTTGCCTCATCCATAATATAAAGGGCCGTCAACGGTCTGTCTGGTGGTGTGGGGTTCTTTTTGATGAAGGAAAACAGAGCCATCTGCAACTGATTAACGAAAGCCTGACGGGCGTCATCCGAGGGCAACCCGGAAAAATTGATCACCGAAACGCGGGTTTTTCCGGCCTGGGCCGCTGATATCAGCATTTCGGGGTCAAGCGCCGTACCCGGATCAGCAAGCAGAGGATTTTTTGCCATGGCCGCCTTCAGCATCATGGCCATATCACGAGCCATTTTTTTCGCATCGTCAATATCGCTAATGCCCTCCGGCAGTTCTGATAAAAGACTGGTAAAGCTTTGCAGATCTCCATTCGATCGTGTGGCGAAATATTTAAGCGCCTGCACCAGCACACCTTCCTTGAGCGGTCCCTTTACACCGGTTGCGCCGATTACTGGTGTTAACGTGGCAGCAGCCATATGAACGGCTCGGTCGAGTTCATCAGGCTCATCGCGGATAGAGCTAAAGTCAGGCAGTGAGGCCAACACCAGTGGATTGCCTCCCGAAATACGCGGCGTCCAGATAACAACCTCGGCACATTCGTGATAACGGGCAGCTTTTTCGGCATCTTGTTCACTAAAGGCTGAAGGGCGCTCCGGCCAACGATCTCCAAGACGGGCAAGATCATTATTTGTGTCAAGGACGATTGCCGGTATGCCCTGCAGCACGGCTTCTTCGATGATGCGGCGTAACAGAACGGTTTTGCCGGAACCGCTTCCAGCCAGAATGGCCGTATGGCGTGGCAGCATATCGAGAGGAATAGCATAGGCCGAACCGCTGGCATCTGCAGCAATGCCAACCGGGATGGCGTTCTTATTCTCGACAGGAGACTGCTCGGCTGGCGCTATTGTGCTCAACGGAGCATCTATGGAGCTTTGTGCAGTAACCGGAGACGATAACGGCCTCTTGGAAATCTTGACCGGTTGACCCACTTCACAAAGCCCGGCATCTCGAAACAGTACCGTGTCGCACAGGGGGCGACGCTCTTTCAGCCAGTCATCAAAACCGTCCGGAGCCTGATGCAACATCTGTTTCAGTGCAACCATAGTGCGCAGATCGTCGGCACCAAGGGGTAGGAATCTTCCGCCATCATTCTCAAATTCGCTGACCCGCTGAGCCGTCACCTTTCCAGAAGGAGCTGGAGAATTACGCAGAATGAACAGTCGCCGAAACGACAGATCGCGGTCGATACCCGATGCGGTAACAGCAGCTTTTAATCGCGTTTGAAAGGCTACCGCATGATCAAGGTTGAGGACCCGGAAGCAATAATGCTCTTCACGGTCATTTTCGCCCCGATGAATAAAGCGCAGTCTACCATGCAATGCCGGGCGCTGTTGATCAAGATCACCGTCGACAGACAGATCAATGTCGTTCGAACCATTGATCTGGCGCGCATAGACACGCAGCACGTCATACAATAGTTCTCCGTGCAGTTCGTCTTCCTTTTGCGGATCAAGGTATTTTTTAAAATTTACTGTTGCCCTGGCCTGTTCAAACAAGGGATCGAGATCAGTCACGGTCACTGTTGGCGGCTGCTCCGCCTTGGTAAAACTGGTTAGTTCACTAACTTCCCTCGCCATAAGACACTTCCTGCGATGCTCTTCGCATTTCATGAGAAGTACGCGAGGGCTCACATTGATTGCTTTATCAAAAGCCTCGGGGCGAAAGGGCCATGTTGGATAGGAGGGCTGAAAATCAAGCTCGGCATAGGCAGGAGAAAGCCTGTTACTAACGATGATTTCAGCAACTTCCTTGCTGGTAATGGGTTTGAGAGGTATTATGTCGTGAAATCTATGAGGCGCGGCTTTTGTTGCTTTTTTCCTGATAATTTCCCAAGTGTCTTCAAGACAGGCAACGACTGTAACAGCGCGCCCTTTTCGGTCATGCAGTTCCATCAGTCCGTTCGCGAATAATTCTACAATCGACTGGGCCTTGTTCTTTTCCTCTTCTCCTGCTTCCTCTTTGCTACCCGCACTCATATTGTACGCGGTAATAATTGCGTCAATCTGATCAACGGCAATCATTGATGGGCCAGTCAGGCTCATGATCCAGGAAAGACCATGTACGATTTCACTACATGATCGTTGTTTAATAGAGAACCCATATGCCTGTGCCATTTCGGGCTGAATTTCCAATCCTTGCAACCACGAATGGCCAATACTGGCCCCCGTCAAGTCAGCTGAATTCAGTAGCATAAATGCTCTTAATACATCCTGGTGGGCTAATGCACTCCGCTTCGATATTTTAACAAGATGAAGGTGAAAGAAATCCATTATCTCTTTGTTAATTACTACCTTACCACTGACTAGCTGTCCGACGAATCCTGACATTTCAGGACCGTTGGAAAAAAGCCTCCCAAGCTTTTTGATAATGGCCTGATATTGGAGAAACCCGTCAGGCATTTCACGTTGCAGGGAATTGATGTAAGAAAGGCAGGTTGTTGACCAAAAATCTTTCACATCAATCATGTCAAGTAAAACAAACCAACCCCCGCTTTCCCACACTCTTTTTCTCAATCGTCCAATCAGATGGGTTTTTCCTGTTCCTGCTGGTCCAACAATGACTTCCCCAACAGGAGTATCATTTTTCGATAGGCTGGTACCACGCTCGAATTCGGCCATCAGCGCGTCAACAACCTGTCTGTTATAGGATTTCACATGATAACTTCCATCCTGCCAAACACTCTGCAATTGCCGGGTCCAGTCGAAATCAACCTGACTGAAAGCTGCAAGTTCAGGATGACGCGGTTTGTTGTCTTTCAGCATAACTCAGGCCCCAAGGTAAATAATGTAACGTGGTTCACCAAAACCAGTATTCAGTGCTGCAGCGCGATCATAGGCAGTAATCTCTCTCACGTTGTCGAGAGTATACAAAACCAGGTCTTCTTCGCGTTCCATTTCGAGCAATGTGTCATCGAGTAAATTCCTGTCGATATCGGGCAATGAATCGCGTAACTGATGCAACCTTACACGCTGCTTTGACTTTCCATGGGTAAGCGAAAAATATGTCTCTCTAATGAGTTTTTTTATCTCTTTATCACCAAGAGAGGGACATGTTTCGGCAAGCCCTTCCGCCTCTTCAATCATAAAAATCTCGGCAAGGGCAATATTGCGGGACTTCAAAAATATTTTGAGATGGGACAAAAAGGCCTGCATGATCGGCCCAGCGGCTGTTGAACGGCTCGGCAGTTCAGCATCAAGATTTTCGGCTGCCCAAGCCCATCCCTTGTCTGTGACCTCGATGGTGATGGCTCTTTTCCGGTTTTTATCAGTCTCAACCAAACCTGCGCGCACAAGGGTATCCCGGAGTGGCTTGGTGATCTGCGGCTTGATTTCTTTCTGCAACCCTTTGCCGCCTTTGGCTATGAGCGCCCACAAAACAAGAGTCTGCATGGGGTTGAGGGTGATCGACATAAACTACCTCCTTATATCACTGCCAGTTGGCACGGCGTAATTTCACAAAATCGCGGATTTTGTCGATGCTCTGATCGGTATCACTCAAGACTTCTCTGCTCGTAAGACGTAGCATAAGATAGCCGCTCAAGTGAAGTTCGTAGTCACGCTGACGATCTGCTTCATAGATATCCACATCTCTAAAGTGCTGAGAACCATCCACTTCGACAAGAACACGTCCCTCCCCCCATACCATATCGACTGTAAACCGGCTGCCACGCACCGTCTCAACCGGCTGGTTCAAGGCAAACAATTGCGAAAGATCGGGATCTTTTTTCAGCGCTCGCGCCAGCTTTTGTTCGGCAGGAGAATTTGGATGAGGGCGTCCGCGAACCATACCAAGAAACTCTGCCCCAATATCCCCCCTCTCCACAGAGCCAAGTCCAGATGGTACAGTGTGAGATCGTGGAATGGACTCATCCGAACTGGCAACACACATCTGCGCACCATACAAAATGCGCTGCAACGAAACATTTTTCTCGGCACCCTTTGGCAACAGAGCAATGACGGCCAAAGGTCCGTTTTCCGCCAGCCATTCGAGTGAACGCACCAGACCAGCCGCCTGATTTTCACAAGGCAACTCGGGGATATCGACGATCAGGGTCAAACCACCAGTATGTATGGCAAGGCATAGTTGCTGCAACTCAATCTGCCTTGGGAAACTGGAAAAACGTGGCAGCTGGCCGTCAAGCACGAGATTAATCGCCCGTTCGGCCCATTCGCGCGACAGATTACAAAATGGGCTCTGCGTTTTGAGACTATGTATTTTTATGGCTGCACTCGCTCGTCCCGAAGCGGCGTTCTCGCAATTTGAAAAGTCTTCGCCAACATACCAGAACGGCCAGATATCAAGTGCTGTACCGGCGAGCAAATTCAGGACGTTATCGCCAAAATCCACGAATGTCCTCAGGTCGGAACGTATCATCAGCGGCAGGCGCTCGTGATCAGCAAGTTCAGCATTGGCAAAATGGCTCTTGAGCCTATCGCTGGGCACGCCAATAAAGACGCTGACCTTGCCCGCCACCGCTTGACGAATGCCTGTCGCCACCTCATCTATTGATCGTGCTATGAACTGCTGGCTGTTCATGATTTTCCTGAAAACAAACTCGAATAAAACACGATGCTGGCCACCATTTTCACCTCAGCACTCCTCAAGCCGCCCTTTCTTGTCCCTGTTTAATCAGGGATTGCGCAGGAATGCCAAGGCCCTTGTGTAGCTTCCAGATCATCTTGAGTGTCAGCGGACGCTTGCGGTTGAGGATTTCATAGACCCGGTTGCGGTGGCCGATATAGGGGATGAGGTCACGCGGGGCAAGACCAGCCTGCTCCATATGATATTTGATGGCCTCAACCGGATCTGGCAGATCCATCGGATAGTGCTTGGCTTCCCAAGCCTCCACCAATGTGACCAGAACATCCAGACGGTCGCCCTCGGGGTATCGCGCTTGGCGCTCATCAGACCCTCGATTTCCTTGAGTGCCATCGCGTAATCCTGCTCGGTCTTGATCGGTACAATATTCATGTCTTTTATTCCTCAAATTGTCTGAGTATCAATGTCATCATACTGCTTGTGGGTGCCTATGAAGCGGATATAGACGACGCGATAAGCGTAATTGATCCACACCACGATGCGGTATTTGTTTCCCGCAATATTGAACACGACGCGGCCATCCTTGAGAATACTGGCCGTTCCTATCTCGCCCTTGACATCCGACGGCATCGCCCAGTCGGCTTCCTTAGCTTGACGGTACCAAGCCATTACCGGCTCGCGCGCATCCTCATAAGACGGATCGGCGTCGACAAAGTCTTTGAGCGTTCGAAGCGCAATGATTCTCATGGGGAAATATAACATGGTACCAAATTGGTACCAAGGATTTATTTTCGCTCAGCCTCGCGCACCTGAAGCCCGGTTTCAACTGCTGATAATCACCTTACCTGCCTATAACGACACTTATAGGCAGGTGGATTATTTTTGCGATTAGAAGGCGCTCGGTAACATCTGCGATCCGTTTGAAATTATCGAGCATGCCGCTGCAATGGTTGCCTGACCAAGGGAGAGGCCGCCATCATTGGTGGGGAATTGCTGTGGCGATAGCACTGTGAACCCTTGCTCTTTTAATTGGTGCCCAGCACCGGCAAGAAGCAATGAATTCTGAAAGACGCCGCCGGTCAGGACGATGGTTTTTGTCCCCTTCGATCTGGCTATTCTTGCGGTTATCTCGCCGACAAGCTTGATCAGAGTGTTGTGGAACCTCGCGGCGATGATTGTCGCGGGCGTTTTCTTTTGCAAATCTTTTAGAATAGCGACCCATAGAGGTGACCATGAAATGATCTCACCCAAAGTGGCACCATACACGCCGCGCTCCTCTTTGCTTGCCTCGGCCAGAGCCTGCAATTGCATGGCGGCCTGCCCCTCGAAACTGACTTGATCTGGGCTTAGACCCACTAACGCTGCAACCGCATCAAATAAACGACCAGCCGACGAGATCGTTGGGGAGTTCAAACCCCGTTCAATCATCTGTTGCATTTGATCGAGCGGTTTCGATTGCAGATATTTAATACCGTCGAGATCGGCAAATTCGTGTTCAAACCCCCTGCCCTCAAATGCCGCCAGCAGATGGGCAAAACTGTTGCGCCACGGCTGGATCTGGGCCAGCTCGCCACCTGGCAGGGCGACGGGGAGAAAATGAGCCACGCGCTCACAGTTTTTATAATCCGCCAGCAGAAACTCACCGCCCCACAAGGTATCATCTGCCCCAAGGCCAAGCCCATCAAAAACCACTCCGATCACCGGTGGTTCATCAATGCCAATGCCATTCTCGGCAAGACAGGCGGCGATATGGGCGTGGTGATGCTGAATGCGATCGAGGGGACAATCTGCCTCAACAGACATTTGCTCCCCGAGACGCGTCGAAAAATATTCGGGGTGGCGATCAACGGCGATGCGCTCTGGAGTGAACTCATTGGTCTTTTGATAAAGGTCGAGGTTTTTGCGATAGTCCTTGTGGGCGACAGGGTTTTCCAAATCGCCTATATGCTGAGAGACGATGGCCTGACCATTTTTCAACAGGCAGAATGTGTTTTTCAGCTCGCCCCCCATGGCAAGAATATTTGGAGCATCCTGAAACCCGTCTGGCAAAAGAAAAGGCTGTGGTGCATAGCCTCTCGCCCGGCGCAGGATCTGCGGTGTGCCTGCCACCAGTTGGAGTACGCTGTCATCGAGGCGATTGACAATATCGCGATCATGCATCAACCAGGCATCGGCGATATCCGCCAGTCCGTTCAAAGCTTCTTCATTGTCGATAAGTTGTGGCTCATCCGACATGTTTCCAGAGCTCAGGACAATGGGCACATCAAACTCGCTCATCAACAGATGGTGCAAGGGTGTATAGGGCAGCATCAGCCCCAGATGGTTTTGACCGGGGGCCAGCTCTTGCGGGAGGGCGCTCCCCTCTCGTTTCTTTTGCGACAGCACAATAGGGGCTTGCGGCGACCTCATCAAACGGCGCGCCTCGTCCTCAATCATGACATAGCGCTCTGCCATTGACACATCCCGCACCATAAGCGCGAGAGGCTTATCATATCGCCTTTTACGTTGCCGCAACCGGATGATGGTTTTCGCATTGGTGCCATCACATGCCAGATGAAAGCCGCCGAGCCCCTTGATGGCGACAATCTTTCCCTCCCTGATCAGATCAGCGGCGTGAGAAATGGTGGATTGATTATTTGGCGGCGCAATCTTTTCTCCGCTCCCATCCACCAGCCAGACCTTTGGCCCGCATACAGCGCAGGCATTGGGCTGGGCATGAAACCGCCGATCAGATGGGTCTTCATATTCGCGCTGACACGCTGGACACATGGGAAAAACCGCCATGCTGGTATTGACGCGATCATAGGGCAGTTTGTGGGTAATGGTGAGTCGAGGGCCGCAATTGGTGCAATTGGTGAAGGGATATTGATAGCGCCGGTCATCAGGATTAAAAATTTCGGCAAGGCATTCATCGCAGGTAGCAGCATCAGGGACGATTGTTGTTTTTACCGCTCCAGCCTGACTGGCCGCGATAATAAATTCTGATCGCCTAATCCACCCCTCAAAAGGCGTGACCTCAATCGCATCGATTCTGGCCAATGGAGGTATTTTTGTTTTCAGTCGCTGCAAAAAGACAGAGAGCTGTTCGGCGGGTCCCTTGATGGTGATCAGCACGCCCTCAGCATCATTTGCAACCTCCCCCACCAGCTTGCATTGATTGGCCAGTCG
>JAKIUO010000076.1 GCA_021647535.1 Hyphomicrobiaceae bacterium | reverse complement strand
CTTGCGAGTATCTTGCCTTGCATACGGGACTTCCTCCCTGTCATCTGTTCAGATCTTCGATGGGAAAGGACGAGGCGACCAAGCTCCAAAACGGTGCTTGCCACCAAGGGTGCCACGGCCCGCCACGTCCTGTGACAACCGGGGGGATAAGACCTGGTTGTCGCAGATCAATTTCAACATGAAATCCGACCCAAATTCAACATACAAGGGTGGCCCGTTTGCGTGGTTCGGGGCTGGCCCCGTCGCGCAGCGAGTTGCGCGAGAATTGAATGGCCCTGGGACTGGTCCCCAATGCGTGTCGGCACAAGGCGCCAGCCTCGCAGAGAATAAATGGCCGGCGAGGACATGCTTGTTAGGGCAATTGTGGGGCGAAGCTACCCCAGATGTTTCTTGTAAAATTCGAGAGTGCGTTGCCAGGCCAGCGCGGCATCTTTTTGATCATAGCGGGCGCTCGACGGATTGGCGAAGGCGTGGTTGGCCTCATACCAGTGAACGGTGAGGTCCGTTTTTCCGGCTTTTTTCATTTCAGCCTCAAAGCCTTCGACCATCGCTTTGTTGATCCATTTGTCTTTGGTGGCAAAATGCGCCAGAACCGGCCCCTTGAGATTGGTCAGCTGCTTGGCAGAGCGTTTGACATGGCCATAATAGATGATGGTGGCATCAACCGGCGTGACCATCGAACAATTGAGCGACCAGCCGCCGCCAAAGCACCAGCCGACTGTGCCGACCTTGCCGGTGCTGTTCTTGTGGGTGCGCATCCAGTCGGCCATCGCCTTGATCTGTCTGGTGGCTAAATCTTTATCGACATTGCGCATCAGGCGGCGGGCCGTGTCGCTATTGCTGGTGACATCGCCATTATAGAGATCAACCGCCACGGCCAAATAGCCCTGTTTGGCGAACTCGGCGGCAACGCTTTTGATCTGGTCGTTAAGGCCCCACCATTCATGCACCAGCAAAACGGTTGGCGCAGGTAGTTTGGCGGGCAGGGCAACGACGCCTTTGACCTCGCCGCCGCCGGGCAGTTTGACGCTGATCGGCGTGGTGCTGCTGGCTGCCGCTCCGGCCAGCTCGGGATAGGCCAGCACGGTGGCCAGCGGCAGAGCAATTGCGCCTTTGATAAAAGAGCGCCGGTCTTCATTGCTCAAGTCCGGTTTGGGGGTTTTGTCGTCATCACCACATCCAAAAATGGTACACATAATATTGATCCTTGCATTTGGGCCACTTCGCGTATTTTCAAACTTTATCATTGTCAAACGCAGTTATCAGTCTATTATTTATTCAATAAATTGTGAGGCTGCAGTCCTCGCCGGCCCAAACTGGTCTGTCAGGCAGATGTCCTATGCGGACAGCAGCAGGGGATGATCCCCTGCACCCCATATTGTAGTGGGGTTTGGGGAAGAGCACTCAAATAGCGAAGCGGTAGTGCAACCAAGAACTCCCCAAGACTGTCTGTCAAGACGCCAAGCCTCGCAGAGAGAAAAAGAGGCTGGCGAAGACAAACCGCGTGAGCGGTTATAAAGCGGTGGATATATAACGGGGTTGGCAATATGGTTCAGTTGAGACTTCCTAAAAACTCCCGGGTTGGCAAAGGCAAGAAGTGGCCGCAGCTCAAGGATATGTCTGAAGCAGGGCGCTCAAAACGCAAGGCGGACCTGAAGGAATTTCATGTTTATCGCTACGATCCTGAAAAAGGCGAGCCACCGCGCCTTGATATTTATACGCTCGATCTGAACGATTGTGGGCCGATGGTGCTTGATGCACTGCTTAAAATCAAGAACGAGATTGACCCGACGCTGACCTTCCGGCGCTCGTGCCGCGAGGGTGTTTGTGGTTCGTGCGCCATGAATATCAAGGGGCTGAATACGCTGGCCTGCACCACCAGCATCTCTGACTTTAAAGGGCATATCGGTATTTACCCGCTGCCGCATCTCTCTGTCGTCAAGGATCTGGTGCCTGATATGAGCGATTTTTTTGCTCAACACGCTAATATTACGCCATTTTTGCGCACAGAAACGCCTGAGCCGCAGCATGAATGGCGACAGTCTCGCGAGGAGCGTGCTCAGCTTGATGGCTTATATGAGTGCATTTTGTGTGGGGCCTGCTCGACGGCCTGCCCGAGCTATTGGTGGAATGGCGATCGCTATCTGGGGCCAGCCGTTTTGCTGCAGGCCTATCGCTGGCTCATTGACAGTCGTGACGAACTCAAAGGTCAGCGGCTTGACCGCATCGAAGATCCGTTTCGACTTTATCGCTGTCATACCATTTTGAATTGTACAAAAACCTGTCCAAAAGGTCTTAATCCGGCCAAGGCCATCTCCGAGATCAAGAAAATGATGATTGAGCGCCAGACCTGAGCCAGCTGTTCGCTGTTGCGACTGGGCTGTCGCCTAGACCCACTTGGGGAAAGTCTTCCCCCAACCCCCCTTCTTTTTGAAATTTAAAATGGGAGGGGAGTTCTTCCGGGGCCATTCAATTCATGCTCAAACTCGCTAGGCGACGGGGCCAGTTCGCTTGCGAAGCAAACCAGCATTGATATACGAAAAAACCCCGCTGCCCGAACATCATCAGGGGCAGCGGGGTTTTGTTTGGTCTTTCGTCCAGCAGAGCCAGAGCCTTTTTGAGGAGGCTCTGTCAGGCTGGATTATTTTTTCTTCCAGTTTTCGGCAGGGCAGATCGGGCCAAAGCAACCCTGGACATTGAGGCCAGATCTGGTTTTGCTGATCGTGCCGTTAAAGGTGCCAGGGAATTCAGGATGTTTCATGTTTGGGCTTTTCCAGACACGGCCAACTTTTTTGGCGCAACGGAACATCACTGTGCCATTGGAAGCAACAGCGCGCAGCCCCCCACCAGCACACATGGAAACGGTTGCGCCTTTACCATTTGGACGCTTGTACTTACCAGCAACACCGGCCATGGCGGTGGTGCTGACAAATGCAGTAACGGCTGCAGCTGTAATAATGGTTCCAAGAACTTTTTTAATTGACATGATAGTTTTTCACCTTCTCGCATTATTGTTATCTGTCTCTCCCCCAAAACACACAAGGAGGCGCTTAAGGACTTTGCAGATTTTTTATAAAAAAGGGCAAATAAGAGTTTTGCCAGTTCACCCCACAAATTATATTAACATTTGTTGAACGAATTGGCAAACCAGTATCCCGAAAAGCACGTCACATCTTCATCTGGCGAATGCGCTAGCTCATTGGTGCGGCGTGTTTAGGGCTTGGTATTTTTGCCTGTGCTATTAAACGCGTTTCCTAAAATAGCAGCAGCGCCAGCAAGACCACCGCCATCTCCGACAACCGTATGCGGCACGAGGCGGCTGATGAGGCCGACCAGTTCTGGTTTTTTCTCCAATGTGGCCAGCAGCTTTTCCAGCGCTTGCAGCATGGCGACGCGGTCTTTCCCGAGCACATTGGCCTGAGCCATCTGGCCCCGAGCCAGTTCTTCGAGGAACTGGCGTTCGGCGCGGCCCAGAGCGGCGCGTTCTTTTTCGCGCTGGTTGGCCACCTGCACGGCGATTTGTGCGGAAACCAGCTGGGGCTGTTTGTTGGCGGTGGAGCGGGCTTTTTCCGTTTCGACGCGTTTTTGCTGAGCCTGGGTTTCGCGTTCATAGGCGTTGGAAAGCTGGTCGGCTAGTTGCACGCGCAGGCGCGAGATCAGCAGTTCGGGCGGAATGGAGGGTTCGCCAAGACGGATTTCCTTGATTTCGACCCCGGCCTTGCGTCCTTCGATCTTGATCTGATCTTCAATGGTGCGCTCCAGTGCGGCGCGATTGTCGATCAGATCGAGCACGCGGGTCGGGCGCTTTTTGTAAGTCAGCGGTGTCACCAGCGTACCGTCCTCGTTCTTGAGCGGTACGGAAATATTGCTGCCTGCCACATTGCGCACGATGGAGCGGATGGCCGGGGTCAAAATACGGTCTTCAACCTCGTCGATCCCCCCGACAGACCCGACAACGACGGGGGCATTTTCCGGCTGGATCTGCACCAGCGCGCGCAACTCTAGCGGGATATCCCAGCCTTCAATTTTGACAAAGACGGCGCGATCCGCTGCTCCTCGCGGGACCTCGTGCAGTTCGGTGCGTTCTTGCTGTTTGATATTGCCTTGCTGGTCAACAGAGAGGTCAATAATGCGCTTGGTGAAGCCGCCTTTATATTCCCAGGTGCGCACGCGGGTATCGACAAGGGTGATCTGATAGGCGCGTCGGTTGAGGTAGTAAGCGCCGGGAAACAAAGGCTCTTTCCAGATGCCAATGCAACCGCGCGGCACCAGCGGCACGGTCAGAGCGCCTTCGATGCCATGGCTTTTCGCAGCCGATACTTTTTCCTTGACGCAATGCGCACCGGGTTTTTTGACATTGCTTTTGACCACACCAACGTGTCCTGCTGGAATGATGGTGGCTTTTGTCAAATCGGTATTGGTGGTGACTTTGAACAAATATTTATTGAGACGATATTGCCCCGGTTTGAGAACGCTCTCCTGGGGACCACGATACCAGCCTTGTGTGATGAAATTTTTGGCTTTGAGCACCTCGTTCATTTTGTCATCAGGAATGGCCGGGGCGATGAACATGCCCTCGGGCATGGTTTTGCCATCGAGCGCCGTGATGGCCCCATAAGAACCGTCCGGTATGGTGATGACCGGGAGCTGTTCGACGCTATAAAGCACGCGCACAAAGGGCATGAAGTGAAAGCCGGGGCCAAGCACGCGGGCTTGAGGCCCTTTTTGACCATCGAGCGCAATGATGCGACCCTCAGGCAGTTCGTTCCAGGCGTAAATACGCTTGAGATGGCCAACAGAGCGTGAATCAATTAACACAAATGAGGTCAGGGCAAAAGACACCAGCCCCGCCAGAATGAGCAAGCCACCGAGCAGTTTACTGGATAAAAAGTTGGGCAATCCCGCCAGCTCCTTGCCGCCTATATCCGGCTTCATGGATAGAAAAATGCCGATTGAAATCACCAGTATTCCAAGCAGTATATAAAGCATGAGGGGTCTCCCAAATAAGTGTGTCTGCACTATATATGAGCCACAATGACACATTTGAAACCGCTTTTTTGCGTTTTGGGAGGATTAGCTGTTGAGTATACTAAAAATACTCAAAAAAAGGTTGCGAAAAGCCGTTGTCTGGTCAAAGAGGTTCACCTGTCAGCAGCCAAGGCGTTTGTAGTCGCTGGCTATATTCTTATTTTTTCAGGCGAAAGCTGGAAGCCATCTGGCGAAATTCCTGCAAGAAGAAGGCGAATTTTTTGTGGGGGGCGACGCCGACAATGCGAAAATAGCCGCCAGCCGGATTGGCGAGCACAAGTTGATAAACGCCAACGCGCTGGCCACTTGATTTTTTAATGGCCGACCCTGACAGTCCATAGCCCTTCATGCCATCAACACTCAATTGTTCTTCGGCAGTGAGGTTCATGTCGCGAAAGCGCGAAAATTTGGCCATCAAGGCGCGCCCGGTGCCCGCCAGGTCGGCGACTTTATGTTGCGAGAGCGAGGGCGCAATGACGAACAGGGGCTTGCTCTTTGCCTGTTCCTTGGGTTTTTTCAGGCTGTAAATTGTCGTTGAGCCAACAATGGTGTTGCGCTCCTTGAAGAGGCCGAGATAGGTGAGGTTGTAGAGCTTGTCGATGACGGCGCGCTTATTTGACAATTTGACCTTTGCCAGAATGTTTTGCGCCTCGATATAGCTGAGCGGCGTTTCTACTTTTTCGATGGGATTGACGGTAATGGTGACATAGGCGGCGCGTTTCCCGTCACGAATGATCAGCAGATATTTGTCGAACTGGCCAACTGGTGTATGCTGGCGGGCAAAGAAAAACAGGTGCTCATCGTTGCGGCCATGCAGTTTGCTCTGGCGCACTTCACTATAGCCCTTGTGCTCCAGTTCCTTGTCAAAGCGGTTGGTAAACTGTCCATAGGCATTGCGGGGCAGATCCAGAACCATGATGGTGGCACCAGCTTCTTTGGAATAAAAACCGGCAAAGCGGCGTTCGGGGCGAAAGCTTTCAGGCAAATCAAGCACCACAAAGCTGTTATTGGCCTGCATGAAACGGGCAAAAGCCGGGGCTGACGGGCCAGCCAGAGCCATCACCACCAGGGCCAACTGGAGAAGCCGCGAAAAAATCATGATGCCGTGTTCCTGCAAAGTTCAAAAAACCTTCATCAAGAAAAGCCTAAAAACGCCCCTCAAGAAAAGAAAGAAGAGAGCGTTAGCAGAAGGTCTTCATGGGTTGAAATTATGGCATCGGGCGCAAAGTTTGCAATCGGGTCGATTGAATAGCCAAAATCAACAGCAATAACCGGAATATTGGCGGCTTTTGCGGCGACAATATCGGTTTCGCTGTCGCCGACCATAATAGCGGTTTGCGGGGAGGCGCCAAGCGCTTTGATGGTGCCAAGGATATGACCGGGATCTGGTTTTTTAACATCCAGTGTATCCACACCGATAATGGCCCCGAAAAAATCCTCCATGACCAGCGCGTTAATCAGCTGTTTTGACAGGGCTTCGGTCTTATTGGTGCAGATGCCAAGCGGGTGACCGTTGTTTTTGAGGGTATCAAGCGCTTTGATGACCCCTGGAAAAGGGCGACTGTAAACGGCGATATTTTCGCTATAATGGGTAATAAACTGTTGGGTCAGCTCGTCGAGTTGTTTACTGTTTTTTGCCTTGTCGGCCAGCTCAAAGCCTTTTTTTAACATGGCTTTGGCACCGAGCGAAATCATGGCGCGCATCTGCGCGTGCGGGGCTGGCGGGCAGTCTTCAAGGACCAGAAGGTGGTTCAGCGTATGGATGAGATCGGGGGCGGTATCCACAAGGGTGCCATCCAGATCAAAGATGATTGCCGGTTTGTTCATATGGTGCGTTTATCCAGATTTGAGGCCCGGCTTGTCTTTTATTTGGCTTTGGGGCCGTTTGCGGTTAGGTTCAGGACGAAATTCACCACTCACCAAGAATGGCAAAACAAGATCTCATTGAGGTCTGTTTAACGCCGTTTGCAAGGCTTACGCAACGCGCTTGCCAGGAAGAACGGGAAAATAAAACAATGACCGCACCTGTGGATCAGCAGCAACAAGACACTTCATGGCTCGACAATTGGCGCAAGAACCTGCGTACACATCGCGCCCGGGTCCAGAATGACCCTCAGTTTTTACCTGTGAAACAGCTGGCATTCGAAATGTCGAGGGACATGGAAAAAGGCACAGTTAGTCAGGATGATTTGCGCCAGGTGACACACAGGCTATGCAATGAGGCCTTGCTCTATCGCGCCGGAAAGATGCGCCAGCGTCTTGGTGAGACCGATGAGGGGAAGGTGCTGGAGCGCTTTGCAAAGCTGGTCAAAGCCTCAACGCAAAACGAGGGAGCCCCCGTTGCCTTTGAAGATTTTCGGGCTATGTGGGAACATCCATTGAACGGAGCGGTTTTTACGGCTCATCCAACTTTCATGATGTCACGCGAATTGCGCGGCGTGCTGGTGGATCTGATTGGCCAGAAGAGTGAATTGAGCGAACAGAATGTGGCCAGCCGTCTCAAGAATTTGCGCCATGGCCCGGATAAACAGATCAGTCTGCAAAATGAGCATGAGGAAGTGCAAGAAGCCCTGGCGAATGCGCAACAGGCTAGCCAGCAGATGATTGGCGTCATTCTTGAAGTCGCCCGGCAAACCTATAGTGAGGAGTGGAAGGCGATTAATCCGAACCCCGTCGAGCTTAATAGCTGGGTGGGGTATGATATGGATGGGCGCAATGATATCAGCTGGTATGACAGCCTGCGCTTTCGCCTTTTGGAAAAAAAGATACAGGTGGAGCGCGACCTGGCGATGATCGGTGCCGTGCGGCGCACCCTTGGATCTGATCGAGCAGACGAGAAACTGCAAGAGCTGGTGCGTTTGTTTACGCAAGAAGATGTTTTGCTGGCTCGCCATATCGAGCTGTTTGCGGCTGATCTGGAAGACCCAAAATACTTATCCATTGCCGCCAACTATCTGACGGAGAACCGCGACAAGGGGCTGGCTGGAGATCTGACCAAGGCGTTGTTGCTGCTTGATGAGGCGGTGGGGCTGGTGCTTGATGACGAGCAGTGTTTGCAGCTGGTGCAGTTGCGCGCTTCGATCAAGGCGCAGGGGCTGGGGACGGCGCGTATGCATTTTCGCGTTAATGCTGCTCAGCTGCATAATGTGGCGCGGGTGCCGCTGAAAATTACGGGGAATGTTGACCTCGCGTCACGCGTCATGCTGACAAAACTCGATGAGCTGATCAAGAGCACAAAACCGCAAAAAATTAATTTTGCCTCACTGGCACTGGAGCGGGCCACGGCTATTCGGCAATTTCTGGTGATCACGCAAATTCTCAAACATATTGATCGTACTTCACCTATTCGCCTGCTTATTGCCGAGTGTGAAAACCCATTCACCGTATTGGCGGCGGTTTATCTGGCCAAGCGCTACGGGGTGGAAGAGCTGGTGGATGTGTCGCCTCTGCTGGAAACGGAAGAGGCGCTGGATCACGGGGCGCGTATTTTGTCGCTCTTGCTCAAAACCGGTTCTTATCGCAGTTACATCCAGCGCCGTGGGCGGCTTTGCGTCCAGACCGGCTTTTCTGATGCTGGACGCTTTATCGGACAGATCCCGGCAGCGTTGGCGATTGAGCGTTTTCATGGCCAGCTAGCCGAGGTTGTCGCCAAAGAAGCGCCCCAGAATGACAACGGGCAGACTATTGATGTGCTCATTTTTGATACGCATGGCGAGAGCATGGGGCGCGGTACGCATCCCTCCAGTCTGAATGATCGCTTTGAATATGTCATGACGCCCTGGGTGCGTTGGAAATACAGATCGAAAGACATCCCCCTGCATCATGAAGTGAGCTTTCAGGGCGGCGATGGCTATGTGTTGTTTGGTTCAAAGCCTCTGGCCCTCACCACCCTTGTTTCCATGTTGGTCAGCAGTTGCGAAAGTGCGCGCGAAGAGCCTGATGATCTTTTTTATGATGATCTGGATTTCAGTCTGGATATTTTCGAGAACATCAAGGAATACCAAACCTCCCTGTTCCAGAATGAGGACTATCATGATGCGTTGGGGGCTTTTGGCACAGGGCTTTTGGTTAAGACAGGATCGCGCAAATCAATCCGTCAGTTTGAAGCGGGGCATGATAACCGGACACTGATTGGTGAAATGCGGGCCATTCCCCATAACGCTATTTTGCAGCAGATGGGCTATGTGCTCAATATCATTTCCGGGGTTGGCGAGACGGTGCGCTTTGAGCAGGACCGTTTTGTCGATATGCACAAAGGCTCGCCGCGTTTGCGCCAGATCATGTCGCTGGTGCAACATGCGCGCGCCATGTCGAGTATCAAGACGCTGGCCTCCTATTCAACCCTGTTCGATGATGCGTTTTGGGTGACGCGGCCTTTGAACAAGGATGAGGCTCATTTGAAAAATGCCTGTATCTATCTGGCGGATCTGTTGCGCGGTGACCATCGCCACGATGGCATTATGCATCTGGCGACCTATCTGCGTGAAGATGCCGTGCGCTTGCAAGAACTGTTTGACCAGCTTGATATAAAGGTGTCGCTCGTCAAGGAGCCGTGGCGCGAAGGTCACGATATCATGCACGCCCTGCGTATCGCGCTCATTCAGCATATCTATCTGCTGGCAGCGCAAATCCCGCAGTTTTCCATGGCCAACGATATTTCGCGTGAGCGTGTGATCGGGCTTATCTTATCCATGCATGTCAAAGAAGCAGTGGCGCTTTTGCGTGAGGTTTACCCGGTCTCCATGCCACATGCACAGGACTATGATATGAGCGAAGAGGCTGGCGGTCTGGATCATCAGGGCGTTTCTTACGCCGATATTCAGGACGATCTGATTGACCCCATGGAAGAGGCCTATGAGCTGGTGCTGTTGCTCGGAACAGGAATTGCCCATAATTTCGGAGCTTTTGGCTAGAGCAGACCCTCAAAAAGCCCCGAATATTGGTTGAGCCGGATTGTGATCGAGGTTGGTATTACCTCTTATCATCCCCCTTTAAATTCAGGTTTGAAAAGGACTGGAAATTCGGGTTTGAAAAGGGCTGGCCCTTTTCTGCCAGCTGCATAAGCTGCCAGCCCGGCGAGGGCGTGGCTCGATAGAGCCATTTGCGACCCCTCGTCAGCCCTCTTCCCTCCAGCCAGTCTTTGCGCCAAAAAAAAGAGTTTCGCATGGCTGTTACACCACGGCGAAACTCTCATCAGAATGCTCGTTAAAGCTCCTGCAGTATAGATTTGGTGATGAAAGGTTTTCAAATGGGCGAGAAGGTTAGATTGGGGGAGTGGGAAGGTGTCTCGGCATTTGAATCTCAGCTATCTACAGGAGTAATATAAGTGAGTTAAAGGGGGCACTCATCCCCCATATGGGGGGTAAAGCTCTGTTTTTTTAAAGAAATGATAATTTGGGGAAGGTTTCTTTGGCGGGCGAAGGGGAGAGCTAAAAATACTCCAGCACTCTTGCGATCATACGGGAGTATTTTTATTTTTGGACAGGCCCTGGGGGCTGTGGAGGTCATCAGGGCAAGCGTAATGAGCTTGTTTCTGATCTCGGCGGGGGGTTGGTTGCGCTCTATATGCCGATGAGCTGAGCGTGATAACCTTCCGAGCGAACGGTACTTAACAGCTCATATGAATTCACTTTTTCAGGATTGTATGTGACAAGCATAAGATGCGGCCTGTTAAACCCTGGTGTCATCACGCCATCGACTTTTCGAAGTTCTCCAAGAAGAACTTCTTCTTCCAGGTTATTAATGCTCTCATCTACATGTATTATTATATCTGTGATTTGAATATTATTATTAAACTTGGCCATGACGAACCTCACTATCTTTGGTTAACGATGATGAATACTGTTGTTCCGTTGTGGTATATTGTCAACACAGTAATAAAAAAGTGAATAAGTGTGTTGATTGCCTGTGGATAACTTTTAAGATGCGGTGTTGGGAGTTTGTGGTTTTTCTGTCGAACTGGCTGTCTTGCTAATCGCAAATCTGTTCCCATATAAAGAGGGGGGGTATTCTGGGAGGTGCTGTTGTGCGCCTGATGGTTGTTTTGTGTTTGCCGTTTTTGGTGTTCTGGTCCCCAGTTGAGGCTGGCGAGGCGGATATTGTTGATGTGAAAGTGTCCGGGCAGTCAGTTGGGCCTATCGCTTTGAGGTGACGGTTCAACATCCTCATATTCATGAGCAGTCCTTTGTGAGGTCTTTGTCTGGCGTAAAAATACCAAGTAAAATCAGCGTGGTAACTATAGTTTCTTTTGGTGGTGTGCATGGCTATGGCGGGCGTTCGCTTCAGGTGAAGCTGCCTCGCTGATTGGGTTTGTTTATCAAAGAGCGTAAAATAAGCCACAGTTTTTTGTGAAGTAGGCTATAACACCCTTTCATATTGAGGCGGTGCTGGAAAAATCAGTGTTGTTGCGGAGAACTCATGTTTAAACGGGCCTGGAATTTTGTTCTGCTAATTGTTGCCGTACTGATGGTACTGGTGGGGCTGGTGACGTTTCTATTGCCAATTCCCTTTGGTATTGTTTTGCTGCTCATGGGCATCGCCATGCTGATGATGGTCAGTCCGCCGGTGCGGCGCTGGTTTCACGCCATGCGTGATCGCTATCCCTCGCTTGATCGGCGTTTGAGTAGCATTGAGCCTCATTTGCCGGTTTCCCTGCAAAAAATACTGCGCCCGGACAATCTGGGTTAGGGGCTGTGCTGCCTTTGATTCATTCTTTGCTTTTTCATAGCTGTATGGCTATAATCCGCGAGATATTTGAATGCGGAATAAAGCGGCTGTCTGGTGGCTCTAAAGAGTGGCACAGCAGTCCGTTTTCTTAGTAGAGGTGTCCCCTTTGGCCAATGACGACAAAACCCCGCCTGATGGGGGTGACGAGCCGTCCGATATCAGTCCCATTTCCATTGTTGAGGAGATGAAGCGCTCCTATATGGACTACGCCATGAGCGTTATCGTCTCGCGTGCGCTGCCAGATGTGCGCGATGGTTTGAAACCTGTGCATCGGCGCATCCTCTATACCATGGGCGAGATGAGTCTGTTTCATAATAAGGGCTATCGTAAATGCGCCAAGATCGTCGGCGAGGTCATGGGTACCTATCATCCCCATGGTGACCAGGCGATTTATGATGCGCTGGTGCGTATGGCACAGGATTTCTCCCTGCGGCTGCCGCTGATCGACGGGCAGGGCAATTTTGGCTCCATCGACAATGATCCCGCTGCCGCCATGCGTTATACCGAATGCAAGCTGGAAAAGGTTGCGGGTTCCCTGCTGGAGGACATCCACAAAGACACAGTGGATTTTCGGCCCAACTATGATGGCACCGAACATGAACCCGTCGTGTTGCCTGCGCGCTTTCCCAATCTGCTGGTCAATGGGGCAGGCGGCATTGCCGTTGGTATGGCGACCAATATTCCGCCGCACAATCTGGAAGAAGTGATTGATGCGAGCATGGCCATGCTGGACAATCCTGAAATGACCAATGCGGAACTGAACGAGATCGTTCTGGGGCCAGATTTCCCGACGGGCGGTATTATTCTGGGGCGCAAGGGCATCAAGCTGGCCTATGAAACTGGCCGTGGTTCGGTGATCATGCGCGGCAAAGTGCACACTGAAACCATCCGCAAAAACCGCGAAGCGCTGATCATCACGGAAGTGCCCTATCAGGTCAACAAGGCCGGGCTGGTGGAGAAAATGGCTGATCTCGTGCGCAATAAGCGTGTCGAGGGCATTAGCGATATTCGCGACGAAAGCGACAAGGATGGCAATCGCGTTGTCATTGAGATCAAGCGCGATTCCAATCCCGAAGTGGTGCTCAACCAGCTCTACAAATTTTCGCCGCTGCAAAGTTCATTTGGCTGCAATATGATTGCGCTGAATGGTGGTAAGCCGGAGCAGTTGCAGCTGCGCGATTTTCTCACCGCCTTTAATGCCTTTCGTGAAGAAGTTATTTCGCGGCGCACCAAATTTCTTTTGATGAAAGCCCGTGAGCGAGCGCATCTTTTGGTTGGTCTGGCCATCGCGGTTGCCAATATTGACGAGATCATTGCGCTCATCCGCCATGCGCCAAATCCAACAACAGCGCGTGAGCAATTGATGGAGCGCGCCTGGCCTGCCAAGGATGTGGCGCCGTTGGTGCTGTTGATTGCCGACCCGCGCCATATGGTGACCGAGGATGGCACCTATACGCTGTCGCTGGAACAGGCGCAGGGTATTCTGGATCTGCGCTTGCAGCGCTTGACCGCTCTGGGCCGTGATGAAATCGGCGATGAACTCAAAACCATTGCCGACAAGATCAAGGACTATCTGGAAATTCTGGGGTCACGCGAGCGTATTGTCTCAATGATCCGCGACGAGCTGATGGAAGTGCGCGAACAATTTGGCACGCCGCGTCGCACCGAAATTGTCGATTATGTTGGTGATGTTGACGATGAAGACCTGATCGCCCGCGAAGACATGGTGGTGACGGTTTCTCACAAGGGCTATATCAAGCGTGTGCCGCTGTCGACCTATCGTGCGCAGGCACGGGGCGGCAAGGGGCGTGCTGGTATGAGCACAAGGGACGAGGATTTCGTCACCCAGCTCTATATGGCCAATACCCATACGCCCATTCTGTTTTTCTCCAGCCGTGGCATTGCCTATGTGATGAAGGTCTGGCGTCTGCCACTGGCCGCTCCGCAGGCGCTGGGTAATGCGCTGATTAACCTGCTGCCGCTGCAACAGGATGAGCGCATAACG
>JAKIUO010000294.1 GCA_021647535.1 Hyphomicrobiaceae bacterium | reverse complement strand
CATAGCGCGCCAGAATTTTCTTGCGCCTGGCAAGCTGGGTTTGGCTTTTCTCCTTGTCGGCATGAACATAAGGGATCATGCCGCGTTCAAAAGCTTCTTCCTGAACCTCGCGCGGCATATTGCGGGCATCAACCAAAAGACCGTTGACCTGGATCATCCAGTACATGGTGAAGCGGTCGATGACCTCTGGCAGCGCCCATGTAAAATCAAATCTGTCCATGCCAAGGGCCTTGTTGATCTGCCTGACCTTGGCGCTGCCGGTGCTGGTGGCGATATTGAAATGAGCGCAAAGATCGGCTGCTGACATATGGGGATTGCTGTCTTTGTCAAAGAGAAAATTGACCTGACCAAGGGCGTAAATCACGCCACAGACCCATGTGTTAGGTCGCCCCGAGCGTAGCGGGCTGGGGCGCTTTCGAGACAGGGCGGCGATGGCATAGCGGGCCAGTTCGGCATAGTCCTCATGCAGGTGCTGTTGGCAGAATTCATCGCTCAGAGCCGTCAGCCGGTCATAGGTTTCACGTTGCGCCTTTGGAACGCGGGTCGATTTTTTCTGCTTTGCCATTTGCCCGTCTCCCTAATATTCCGCACGGCCTTGCTGACGCAAACGCTTGATGCGCCTTTTTTGATATTTGTTGATTTCGCGCCAGAGCTGATGGCTGCGCGGGATTTTTAGGTGAGTGATGGAAACAAGATGGTTGTTCTCTGGTTTGCCCTCTTTTTTGCTGTCGGCAACAGAGACAATCCAGCACATGATGCCACCTTCATCATGAAGATAGTACAGATCATGGATCACCACAGATGGTTCGTTGGCAATTTCGTGCCTTGCCTTTGCATTGACTTTCGCGTGTCATCGAGCAATCTGGCTCTGATCGGCAAAGCGGCCTTCATCTTTTCCATCAGGGCCTGGGCCTTATCCTCATTGTCAATCATCATAAAATGCTGCCATATATTTGTGTGACCTTGTGTCGGTCCATCAATATGAGCATTGCGCCTGTCGTTTCGATCAACAAGCAAAAATTTATATTTTTTCAGTTTTCTGCACAGCTTCATGAAGTTGGTATAATCTAGGGTCTGTTGGGTATTATCTTGAGGCAGGCCCTACTCATCAACAAAGCTGATGCCCTCATTTTGCGGTTTATCCGCCTATGTCTCCCACGATGGCCATGGATCATGCGCGAGAGCGTTTAAATGACTTTCATTTGATCCAGAATGGAAAGCGGTTGTTTATGACAGAGGATAGTTTTGCGGCTGCATGATGTGGCTAATACCATATCGCGAAAGTGCTGACACACAATTGATGGGTTTCTATCAGGACTGAATTGTGATTCTCTCATAGATGTTTCAACTGATTGGGAGAGGTGCAATGTCAGGGGCGATCAAATTGCGGGATGATTATAGTGGTGAGGAGTTGCGGCGTTTGGCAGCAGTAGCGGCTGATGGCGCTGGCGGCAATATATGATGGCAAGAACCGGACGCAAGCGGCAGCTGTTGGCTTGATGGAGCGGCAGACATTGCGCGACTGGGTGATCCGTTTCAATGAGCAAGGCCCCGATGGGTTGGTCAATAAAAAACCATCGGGACGTCCCTCTAAACTGACAGCGGAATACCGAAAAGAACTTGCGTAAATTGTTAAAAAAGGACCAAGCCTCGCAGAGAAGAGAGAGCCAGCGAGGACATGCTCCGCCAAAAAACAAAAGAGGGCAGCTATTCCGGGTACTCGACGCGCGCAAAATAAAGCCCATGCGCTGGAGCCACTGGTCCGCATTTAGCGCGGTCTTTGCTGTCCAGCACAGTACGCAATTGTGAAACCGGCCATTTGCCTTCACCGATCATTTTCAACGAGCCAACGAGGGAGCGCACCTGATTGTGCATGAAGGAGCGGGCTGAGCAGGTAATGTAAATATGTTCGCCGTCGCGCCACACGTCGAGCTGATCCAGTGTTTTGAGCGGGGTTTTGGCCTGACAGTTGATGGAGCGATAGGCGGTGAAATCGTGTTTGCCAAGGATGGTTTGGGCGGCTTGCTGCATGGTGGTTTCGTCGAGCTTTGGGAAGACCAGCCAAGCGCGTTTCCTGAGCAGCACCAACGGGGCGCGTCGATTGACGATGTGATATTTATAGTGGCGCTTGCGAGCGGAAAAGCGCGCTTCGAAAGTCTCATCTACCGGTTCGGCCTTTAAAATGGCGATGGGGTGGGGCTTTAAATGCTGGTTGATGGCGTCGCGCACGGTGTGGGCTTTATAGTCGCGTGGCAGGTCAATATGGGCGACCATGGCGCTGGCGTGAACGCCGGTATCGGTGCGCCCGGCCCCTTGCGGCATGACGGGGTGGCCACAGAATTTCTTGATGGCAATGGCGAGGGCTTCTTGTACGGCAAAACCGTGATTTGGTACCTGCCAGCCGACAAAGGGCGTGCAATCATATTCGATGGTCAGCCTGTAGCGATGGATTTTGTGATCGGTCACGAAGCGGCGTGTTCTATCAGAGTGCGGATGGGCTTGAAGGAGCGCCGGTGGTGTCTGGTGACGCCATGGGTGCTTAGGGCTTGCTGGTGCAGTTT
>JAKIUO010000075.1 GCA_021647535.1 Hyphomicrobiaceae bacterium | reverse complement strand
ATTTGAGCGAGTAACACGAACGCGTGAATTGGACCCGGCATGTCGAAACAGACCAGCGAAATAAACATACGCGATGAGGAAGGTGCGCTGCGCGCCAGCTTTGTACATTCCGTATGTTCCGCTCTTGAGCTGGAGGACGGGGAGACTTTGCAGGCGCTTGCCGATGGCCTGCACGATGGCGATTTGGCTGATTTGCTCGAACATTTGCCAAGCGAGCAGCGCAACCGGCTGGTCGATTTCATCGGCTCCGAACTCGCTCCAGCGACGTTGGTTGAAGTTGAAGAGGGGGTGCGCGATGAGCTTGTCGAGTATTTGCCGAATGAACAGCTGGCTGATGCCGTTGAAGAACTTGACACGGATGATGCGGTTTATCTGCTGGAAGATCTGGAGCTTGGCGAACGTAATAAGATCCTTGATCAGGTGCCGGACAAGGTGCGCCGCTCTGTGCAGCGAGCGCTTTTGCACCCGGACGACTCGGCGGGTCGTCTCATGCGCCAGAACTATGTTTATGTGCCAGCGTTCTGGACAGTCGGCCAGACCATCGATTATTTGCGTGAAGAGGAAAATCTTCCTGAGAAGTTTTCCGAGATTTTTGTTACCAAGCCTTCGCAGCATCTTGAAGGTACGGTGTCGCTTGACCGCCTGTTGCGTGCTAACCGTCAGCAGGCTATCAGCGAGATCATGGATCGTGAGCGCCATTTGATCAATGTGGCGATGGATCAAGAAGAGCTGGCGCGCCAATTCGATCGTTATAATATGATTTCAGCCCCTGTTGTGGATGATGACCACCGGCTGGTAGGTGTGGTGACGGTGGATGATATTGTTGATGTTATTTCCGAAGAAGCGCAAGAAGACATTCTGCTGATGGGCGGGGTTGGCGACGGCTCGCTGGCCGATAGCGTGGTGCGCACAGCGGTCAGCCGTTTTGCCTGGTTGCTGGTCAATCTGGTAACGGCCATTTTGGCCTCGATTGTTATCTCGATGTTCGACGCAACGATTGAGCAGATGGTGGCGCTTGCCGTGCTTATGCCGATTGTCGCCTCGATGGGGGGAAATGCCGGTACCCAGACCATGACGGTCACCGTGCGAGCGCTGGCAACGCGTGATCTTGGCGCCGCAAATGCACGGCGTGTCATCACCAGAGAAACGCTGGTCGGCCTGTTGAATGGGGCGGTTTTCGCGGTGTTGATGGCAGGGGTGGCGCTGCTCTGGTTTGGCAATGGAGGGTTGGCGCTGGTCATTGCCGCCGCCATGATCGTCAATATGTTCGTGGCCGCTTTTGCCGGTATCTTGATCCCGCTGTTTCTCGATTATCAAAAAATTGATCCGGCGCTGGCTTCTAGTGTGTTTGTGACGACGGTTACGGATATTGTCGGGTTTTTCGCGTTTCTTGGACTGGCGGCAGTATTTTTGATTTGAGGCCTCTTGCCCTGGCGGGCACGGGCTCGCCGCGCGGGGCAAAGCCGCATAGGCACTAGAGCATTTTGCGTTCACTCGGAGTCGATTTCAGGATTCCCTCGTCTATGATTTTGTGGTTCACTTACTTCATGGAGGTAAGTAGTTATGAAGCAGACATTTTCTATTGATCTACGCAAGCGTGTTGTTGATTTTGTCGAACAGGGAAACTCGCGACGTTCTGCGGCTGGTCATTTTTCTGTTTCCGTCAGTTTTGTCATAGACCTTTTGAGGCACCTGAAAGAGAACGGCAGCCTTGAGCCATTACCCTGTGGCGGTACGAAAGAAGGCAAGCTTGCGCCGCATCACGATACTATTTTGAGACGGGTTGGTGATGTGCGCAAAGCGCGAACGGCTTGGGTCAAGAGGCAGAGGTTCATGAAGAAATGTATTCATCAGCTTGTATTTATTGATGAAACAAGCGTGAATATCAAAATGACGAGGCTCTATGGAAGAGCACCAACCTGCGAACGATTAAACGCTTCGACCCCCTTTGGACACTGGAAAACAGAGACGTTTATCGCAGGTTTGCGGTGCTATGGACTTGGTTGCTCCGTGGGTTATTGATGGGGCCATGAACGGCGAGATTTTCGACAAATATGTCGAGACCCAGCTTGCCCCAACCCTGTCAAAAGGGGATGTGGTTATAGCTGATAATCTATCATCTCACAAAAGCCCGAGGGCTGCCGAACTTTCAGTTTGGGGAAATGCCCGAAAATTGCCGATTGAAAACGGCGCTGCCTGCTGATTTCAAGCGAAGCGATAGCGCAAACAAAAAAGCGCGATAGCCCACTTGCGTAGCAAGTCTTGCTTTTATGATGCGGCTTTTTGTAGATCGACTGGGTCCGCTTCACCAAGCAGAATGGATTTTTCGGGACCAGCGATAGCGGCAAGGCCGGTGTCCAGCCACTCTTCGTCAAAGCGGTTTTGCAGAGAAATCCATTCGAGCGAGGTTGTGACGTCATTTATCCCGGGGAAAATACGTCCCTTGATATAAAGGCGCTGATTATGCACCTTGCCCGCCGCCAGGCAGAGCTTGGCGTGTTCACCTGAGGGCAGGCACAAGCGCCCTTCGCGAAACAGCCCTGTCATTTCTTCACCGGCATATTTTGTGATGACTGACCCAAGCCCGCCGAAATTCCACAAATCGAACAGATCAAGCGAGGGCAATTGCTGCAATTCTTTGATCGGGTGGTGGCTGTCACGCCGAACAATGGCCAGTTTTTGCGGAATGGGCAAATGGCTTTGCAATAGCCAACGCACAACCTGTTCGGGTGCGGAAAAAAAGCTGTAGCTTGTGCTCTGCAATTGCTCTTGCAAGGGGCCGAACTGGAAGGGGTGGTGCAGGGACAGGCTGCAGCCTGTCATCAGCCAGGGATAAAAACTGGCAGCGAGGCCAGGGATCGATGAGAGCGGGTAGGGGCTTAAAATCTTGTCATCTAAAGAAAGACCAACCTCCAGCACATGTTGTAAACCAGTCGCCAATATTTGCCCGCTGGTATGAGGAACAGGCGTTGAGGGGTCTATATAGGTGACCAATGCTCGATCTTTTAAGCCCTGCGTACCTGGGAAATCCGGTAGGTCGGATGGATTATCCAAGGTTTGGGGATCAAATAAAGGGCTGATATCGCTGACCCCGTCAGCAATATTATAGCCAACGCCCATGACAAAGCGGACATGCAGATTTGAAAAGGCCAGTTCTCGCATCATGATTGACGGGTTGAGGTCTTCGATCTGACCACAGCCGATCAGAGCCCTTGGGTTGAGCCGTTGAAAAGACAGGGAAATTTCACTGATAGACCAGGAAAGTGGCAGCAGGCACGGCACCAGACCGGCACGCATCAACCCAAGAACAATAATCGGTGTCTCGGTAAAGTTTGGCAGCTGCACGGCAACATAGTCACCCGTTTGCAAGCCAAGGGAGGTAAATCTGGCGGCCAGCCTTGTGACGGTCTTATCAAGTTCGCCAAAATTATATTGGCGTGGCCCGGTATGATCAGGGTTTTTTTCCAGTTCACTACGGTTTGGTGGGTCACATAGAGCCGTTTTTTGCGGATTTCGTGCCGCGCGATGGCTTAACAACCGTTCCAGACTGTCGGGCCGCGAAAGCGTCGAAGGGGAGCTATCCCCTGTGTTTGCGCTATTATTCATGTGCCGCCCTGTCGCCTCGACCCTCAATGAAAGCGAATCATCAATCCGCTTCTCTCATTTTTTATCACGGCTCTGCCAGATGGTGTCAAGGCGCAATCCCCAAAGGGACGGTTGTTGGGGATGTTTCAAATGGGACCACATGGCCAACCATTGCCCCGGTGTATGATAGAGCGGAATGACATAATGGCCAGATAGCAGAACCCGGTCCAGAGCTCTGGCGCTGGAGACAAACTGTTTCCGGTTTTTGGCCGCCAGCAAGGCTTTGATCATAGCATCAACAGCGGGGTTCTTGACCCCGGCAAAATTATAGCTGCCTTCATTATCCGCCGCTTTCAGGCTCCAACGAAAACTCTGCTCATTGCCCGGTGACAGGGAAGCGCGCCATTCATTATCGGTCATACCATAATCAAAGGTCGTTTTGCGTTGTTGATATTGTGCGCTGTCAACAATGCGTAAATGAGCTTTAATGCCGATGAGATTAAGGCTGGTGGCGAAATTGAGCAAGAGGCGCTCCTGATCCCGCCGGGCTGTCAGGATTTCAAAGGTAAAAGGTTTGCCCGTCTGTTTGTTGACGAGGGTGGCGCCTTTCAACACATAGCCAGCTTTCATCAGTAGGCGAAGCGCCTTGCGGCGGGCTTTTCGGTTGCGTCCCGTGCCATCGCTGACCGGCGGTGCATAGCCTTTTTTGAGAATGCCCGGCGCGACGGCATCAGGGAATTTGGCCAACAGGGCGCGCTCATATGGATCGGCTGACTTATCGCCGCTTGAGAGCTCCGAGCGGTCAAAATAGCTGCGGGTACGCTTGTAGAGATTGTGGTAGAGGTTTTTATTGATCCATTCGAAGTCAAACAACAAAGTGAGAGCCTTACGGACTCTTATGTCTTGAAATATTTTCCGTCTTGTGTTGAAAACCAGCGCGTTCATGCCAGAAGGAATGGCCAGATCAATGGTTTCGCGTCTCACCAGTCCTTTGCTCATGTTGGGAAATTTATAGGCCTTAGCCCAACGGTTGGGATCGCGTTCCAGGCGGATATGATGGACGCCTTTTTTGAAGTCTTCAAACAGAACATTGGCATCGCGATAAAACACAAAGCCCACTTCATCAAGATTATAGCGTCCTTTGTTGATCGGCAGGTCACGTCCCCAATAGTTCAGATCACGTTTATAGGAAATGCTGGACCCCGCATCGATTTTATCGACAAGATAGGGGCCGCTGCCTGTGGGGGGGGCGAGGGTGGTTTTTTCGAAGGTGTCGCGATTATATACATGTTTAGGTAACACCGGCATCAGGCCCATGATCAGGGGCATTTCGCGATCGCCTTCAGGTTTGAAGGTAAATTTCACAGTATCTGTAGCAATTTTTTCGACTTTTTTGACCTTGGCATAGTAGAAACGGTGATTGGGACGCCCCTTGTCGCGCAACAAGGCGTGGGAGAAAATCACATCCTCAACCGTCACTGGCTTGCCATCTGAAAAGCGCGCTTTTGGATTGATCTTAAAGGTCACCGAGCTGCGATCTTCTGGCGTTTCGATGCTTTGCGCCAGTAGCCCATAGAGTGAAAAGGGTTCGTCATAGGCACGACCCATCAGGCTTTCGAAGACATAATTACGCAGGTTGGGGGCCGGACGACCTCGTATGATAAAGGGATTAAGGCTGTCAAAGCCACCGATCTGGCCATAAACCATTTTGCCTCCCTTGGCGGCTTGCGGGTTGGCAAAGGAAAAATGTGTGAAGGCTTTGGGGTGTTTGAGCGTACCATGCATGGCGATGCCGTGTTGGGGAGCGGCCAGGGCAGGCGCAGGGAGCGTCGCAAAGAAGGCAAATATGGAAAGGGTCACTATTGAGCGGACGAATAAAGGGGGAACTGGTAAGGCAAATGTCATAAGCTGCAATCTGTTTCTTTGGTGTTTGGCAAATAAGCTGGGCTTGTTTGATTTGCCTTTATTCTGATTCGGGCCAAGGCGCGATTATCTACATTATAGGGCATCCATTTGGCAACATTTCGGCACCGGTTGCGATATGAAAGTGAGTAAAAGCGGCTTTTTGTTGAAAGGTTGGAGGATTAAGGTGTCTTTGCCACGTGATTGCCTTATTTGAGTGTACCTCAATTTACATATGTTCAATTACGTCTCCCTTGAACAAAGGGAGGCACCATGTTTTTGTGAGCCAGACGGTTCTATAGCATGACCCAATCAATTAAAAGCAACCCGAAAAATTCGGGGGAAACGAAAGGTTGAATTTGATGACGAATATACTGTTTGCCCGCAAGATGACTTCATGGGGGCAAAAGGCAACGGCATTTGCAATCGCGATTATGGTGATTGCTGCTGGATTTTCTGCACCAGCAATGGCCCAGGATGCTGCCAGGAAAAAAGCCATGCAGGCAGCGATGAAAAAAAGCATGGCAGATGCATTGGCTTACGAGCCCTGGATAAAAAACTGTCAAAAGGCACCAAAAGGAAAAGTGGAGATATGTGGGACTCATGCCGACTATTTCGATAGTCTTCGAGGGGGACCATATACAAGAGTAGCTATCCAGAAAATCGGTAGCAAAGAGCCTACTGTATTGATAAATATGATTAATAGCTGGCTTGTTCCCATCAGAAGGAAAGATCCCAAGACTAAAAAAGTTGTCGCTTCCTTAGTGAAGAAAGGAGCCAGGTGGATTATTCCAGCAGGCGTTTTTATCAAGATTGATGACAATAAGGTCCATAAATTCAGGTTTCAGTTTTGTACGAGCATCAGCTGTGTCGCTCAGGGCAAAGCCTCTAAAACACTTATGGCTGAGATGATAAAAGGGAGCAAGATGGTGGTCATTGGAAATGATGGCGGACGGAACCACCCTGAAATTGTAAGCCTGAAAGGCTTTGGAAAAGCCTATAAGGGGAAAGCATCTGATAAACCCTATAACCCAACCATGCTTAAAGAGCTGAAAAAGATGGTTGCCAAGCAAAAAGCGTTTTTAAAGAAGAAGAAAGAAGCCGCGCAAAAGAAGAAATAAAAACCTCTTAGAAGGGTTTGGATTTTATCTATCTCTTTTTAAGAAGGCCCTGATTGAGCACATCGATCAGGGCCTTTTTTCAAGACCATTTGCGGTTTGACCACATCCATTGCTCGGGATATTCTCTGATCCATTCTTCAAATTGACCTTGGATGGAGGTGGTTATGGCTTTGATGTCCTCATCCTTGTTGTCACTAAAGGGGACTTTGATCTCGACCATTTCGACTTTGAAGCGCGATTCTTCATTAATGCGGATGCAGCGCCCGAGCCATATACGGCAGCCAATTCGACGAGCCAGCAGGGCTGGAAAGACCGATGAAGAGGCCTCGCGACCAAAAAAAGGCACCTCAATGCCACGTCTGTCATAAAGGTCAACGAGCATACCGATCCGCCCGCCTTGTCGCAGATAGCTACCAATATGACGAGCCGTATTGAGGCCAGCTGCCCGGTTTATGCCTGTCGCGCCACGTGAAAACATGCCATCAGGATAAAGACGCTCTCGTTGCTTGCGCAAATAGGCATCGACGTAAGGATTGTTGACAAGTCTGTATATGGCGGCTGAGTGTGCTTCTATTTCAACAAGCGGCCAGCTCGCCAGTTCCCAATTGCCGGTATGCAAGGAGCAGCAGATCAGCGAGCCCAATTTGCCGCGATACCGTTCAATGGTGTCCTTGTTGATGACTTCAATGCGTTCGGGCTGTTGCAAAATACGGTCAAGTTGCATGGTCTCAACCATCACGCGCCCCAGATTGGACCAGGCATCAAGAGCGATCTGCTCGCGCTGTTCTGGTGTTTTTTCGGGAAAAGCAATGGCCAGATTATCAAGGGCACGCTTATGGCGTCTTTTGCCAAGGGGAGCCAGTTTGCGCCAGGTCCAGGCTGACAGGGGAACCGCCTTGTCGAGAGGCACCAGTCTTACGATGCCAATTACCGTGCGCAAAGCCAGATATTCAACGCCATAGCGCAGCTGCGTAAGAAGGGCCATTCAAACCTCGATTGCTATTTATCCTGAATAGGGGGCTGTGTGAACACAGACCAGCTGAGCGCAGCATTTCCAGTGCAGCGCCAAATGTCAATATAATCGCATCTTTTCTGGCCTGTTTTACAGGGCAATTCAATTCTAACGCAGAACTCGCTTCGCGAAAGGGCTATCGCGCTCTGTCTGCTCCGTGGCCCATTCGGGGAAGGCCTTCCCCGAACCCCTTCAATCTTATTTTAAAGATCAAAAAGGGGTGGGTTTGGGAGGGCTCCTCTCAAGTGGGTGTGGGCGACAGCCCACTTGCGTAGCAAGCTTTTAGAGAATTGAATTGCCCGACCTGTTTTAGCGAGAATACATCAAGGGGGGCAAATTTCTTTGCGGGGCGATGCCTTCGCGCATAACCGCCTTGCGTAAAGGCGGCAACAGCTTTAACAGCCCGACGCCAATGGCCCGGGTCGCTTGCAGCGGGGGAAACCAGCCATGCAGCAGGGTGCGGTTGAGGAAATCGACAGCGAAGGTGCGGCTCATGATATCGCTGCGGCGCTGGCGGTCATATTCGGCAATCACTCCGGCTCCGCCCAGATCTTCAGCGCGGATAAAAGCCTTGCCAGCAATATCGGCAATCATTGCGGCATCTCGCAAACCAAGATTAAGTCCCTGCGCCCCAATCGGCGGCAGAACATGGGCCGCATGACCGACCAGTACAGTGCGCCCTTTGGCAAAACGGTTGGCAACCAGTCCTGAAAGCGGAAAAGCGCTGCGCCTACTGACCTTGTTAATAGTGCCAAGACTACCATGCACGGCCTCTTTGAGCTGGCGCGCAAATTCGGCCTCATCAAGATCCATCAGACGGTTGGCATTGGCGGGCGTTTCAACCCAGACCAACCCGCATTTATTGCCCTGCATGGGAACGACAACCAGCGGCCCGGCTTTGCGGTGAAATTCTGTGGATATGTTCTGGTGGGGCAATGAGTGCTCGAACCAGCAGGCGATCGCCGTTTGATTATAGTTCCAGCTATTGGTTTTAATACCGGCCTGCGCACGGGCCAGTGAGTGCGCGCCGTCAGCACCGACCACGAGAGAGGCACTGACCGGGTTACCATCAACTGGCGTGATGATGGCTTTGTCGGCGCGGTTTTTGATACTGACCACCCGTTTGGTCTGGCTCAAGGTGATGTCGGAGCTAGTGGCGGCATGTTCTGCCAGCGCCGAGACCAGCCGGTCATTGGGTATATTGTAGCCAAAGGGGTCTGGCCCCAGTTCGCTGGCCTTGAAGCTGGCAGAGGGGACAGGGGGGAAGCGTCCGGTATCATCCACGACTTTCATGATATTGAGAGGTTCGGCAAAAGGCAGACATTTTTCCCAGACACTGATATTTTGCAACAGATAGACCGAGTTTTGCAGCAGAGCGATGGTGCGGGTATCGCCTTTTTTTTCCCCTTCAAAGCCAAAGCTTTTATCAAAACAGACAATCTCCAGTCCTTCTTCAGCCATCGCACAGGCTGCCGTCAAGCCGGTTGCGCCCGCACCGATAATTGCTACATCATAATGTTTCATTTTTGCTGTATCGCTCATCTGCGTGCTCCGTCTTTGGCTTATTGATCAGGGTCATTCAGTTCTCAAAAAGCTTGCTGCGCAAGTGGGCTGTCGCCCACACCCACTTGGGAGGAGACCTCCCAAACCCACCCCTTTTTGATCTTTAAAATAGAAAAACGGGAGGTCTGGAGGGCGGTCCTCCAGCGGGCTTCGGGGCTGGCCCCGTCGCCCAGCGAGTTTGCGTGAGAATTGAATTACCCTGCTTATTGATAGATGCTGAATAAGATTATAGCAGATTTGACAGTGTGCACGAAAGAGCGATTGGTCACGCATGGTGCAAATAGAAAAAAGGAGCAAAACCGCCTGGCTCTGCTCCCTTTCTTAACTCTGAAGTTCAAGCATTTTAGACGCTGTAATACATGTCGAACTCAACAGGGTGAGGTGTCATGTCATAGCGATCACATTCTTCTTTTTTCAACTCGACATAGGCATCAATCTGCTCGTCGGTGAAAACACCACCCTTTGTCAAGAAGGCCCGGTCGGCCTGAACAGCCGCGAGAGCTTCGCGCAAACTGCCACAAACTGTGGGGATGTTGGCAAGTTCTGCTGGCGGCAGATCATAAAGATCCTTGTCCATGGCTTCACCTGGGTCGGTTTTGTTTTCGATGCCATCAAGGCCAGCCATCAGCATGGCGGCAAAGCACAGATAGGGGTTGGCGGTTGGATCCGGGAAGCGGATTTCCATACGTTTGCCCTTGGGGTTGGCGACATGCGGGATACGGCAAGAAGCAGAACGGTTCTTGGCGGAATAGGCCAGCAGAACTGGTGCTTCATAACCTGGCACCAGACGCTTATAGCTGTTGGTTGAGGGGTTGGTGAAGGCATTCAATGCCTTGGCATGGGACAGGACACCACCAATATACCAGAGGCATTCCTGAGACAGGTCAGCATACATATTGCCAGCAAAGACAGGTTGGCCGCCCTTGAAAATCGACTGATGGACATGCATACCTGTGCCGTTATCACCAAAGACGGGCTTTGGCATGAAGGTAGCGGTTTTGCCATAAGTATCAGCAACATTGTGTACGACATATTTATAGATCTGTACACTGTCAGCCGATGCAGTCAGGCTGGCGAATTTCATGCCGAGCTCATGTTGGGCCGAGGCCACTTCATGATGGTGCTTTTCAGTCGAGACACCCATGGACTGCATGACAGTGAGCATTTCAGAACGGATGTCCTGGCAGCTGTCAATAGGGTTGCAAGGGAAGTAACCGCCCTTGGTGCGTGGGCGATGGCCCATATTGCCGGTTTCGAATTTGCGGCCGGTATTGGTTGGCAGCTCAACATCATCAAGCTTGAAACCGGTATTATAGGGGTCTGAATTGAAGCGGACATCATCAAACAGGAAAAATTCTGGTTCAGGACCAAAAAAGGCCTGATCGCCAATGCCGGTTGCTGCCAGATAGGCCTCGGCTTTTTTGGCTGTACCGCGCGGATCGCGAGAATAGCGCTCACCACTATTGGGTTCGAGAATATCGCAGAAGACTGCCAGGGTTTTTTGACCATAGAAAGGGTCTATATGGGCGGTTTCAGGCACAGGCATCAACAGCATATCGCTTTCGTTGATGGCTTTCCAGCCCGCGATTGACGAACCATCGAAAGGTACGCCATCGGCAAAAGCTTCGGCATCCATCAAGGCGATGTCCATCGTAAGATGCTGCATTTTGCCTCTTGGATCGGTAAATCGAAGATCCACAAATTTAATTTCTTCGTCTTTAATTCGCGCAAGGATTGCACTGGCATCTGACATATTAGTCCCCTTTTCTGATGCAAATAAACTTTGATTTTGTGTATTGGCTGGTTCACCTGAACCCATAGCCGTGGTCGGTACAGCCGGAAGGCTGGCTGCATGAGCTGTTTGATTGTCCCTATTCAAAAGGGGACGCTCGCCCCCTTCAAACAGAACTTTTACTTCATTCAGTTTTCGATGGGTATCTTCATAAAAAGCCTTCTCTTCTTCTGTCAGTCCCTCTTTCGGCTGGCGCTCCAGTATCTGCTGCAATTCTTTTAGAAGCTTGAATTCTTTTTCCTGATCAACCATCAAATAGTCCTGTAATATTCGCTTGGCAGGTGCGCCAGACGTTGACCCAACCTGTTAGACGGCCTCGCGTCCGGTTTCACCTGTTCGGATGCGGATGACTTCTTCAATTGAAGAAATAAAAATTTTACCATCGCCAATACGTCCGGTATGTGCAGCCTGCTTGATGGCTTCGACCGCCTTGTCGAGCAGGTCATCATTGACAATGATTTCAAGCTTCACTTTTGGAAGGAAATCAACAACATATTCGGCACCACGATAGAGTTCCGTATGCCCTTTTTGACGGCCAAAACCTTTGGCCTCGGTCACTGTGATACCCTGAAGGCCGACTTCTTGCAGCGCCTCTTTGACTTCATCCAGCTTGAAGGGTTTTATGATAGCTTCAATTTTCTTCACTGCGCTTCACCACCTTTTCTGCGCTCACAAGCCTTCAAACGAGGAGTGTTAATCTTGCATTAACCCTGACTAGTAAGCATGTTCTGTGCCAATTTAAAAAACGAAAAATAACCGTTAAATTACATTTGGTTATGTTGTTTTGGGCAATTTGAAAAATTCATTGCCCTCAACTCGTGCCTAATTAATCATCAATGTGCCGAAAACTCAAGCAGTCAGCGGGGATAAAAAACTTGTCCCCGAACGCCTGGAGCATACCAAGAGCTTGTTGAGGCGCAGAGCAGAACTGTCAGAGCGTGTTATTTTTTGCGAAAACTGTTGGTCTTTTCGCAAGACGGGCAGCATGATATGGTCTAATTTACGGCTTAACGATGGAGTGCTACAGGTGGCTGGCTCACAAAAATCGGATGGATTGTATAAAAATGCCAGATGATACTATTATTGTCCTATTCGAATCATGCAAGACGGCCTCATCCAGCAAACAAACAAACAAATAAGACAGAGCGATTAAATGAGAATACCGGTTTTCCTGCTTCTAGCTTTTTTATCCATACCTTCAGCTCTCATGGCCGAAACGGTGGCAGAGCGATCTGTATTGCTGGTGCGGCAGGGCGCAGCTGCTTTGTTGCGCGGTAAATTTGAGAGTGCGATATCGTCCTATGATCGTGCTCTTGAATATGACAAGCTTTCGCCGATCCGCAAAGCGAGCATACATAGTGATCGCGGTGTTGCGCGCTGGCGGCTGCAACAACCTGGTCTGGCACTTGCCGATTTTAATAAAGCCATCGAACTGAATGCCCAATATCCACAGGTCTATAATAATATGGGCAATGTCTATATGGACCAGAACAACTATGAAAAAGCGCTGCAGGCCTATAGTAAGGCCATCGAGATCGCGCCGACTTATGGCGTTGCTTATAATAATAGAGGCAGTGCCTATTTTGAATTGAGCAAGATTGATGAAGCCATTATTGATTTCACCCTCGCGGTAAAATTTCTGGCCCTGAATGCTGTTCCCCATAATGGGCGAGGCCGTGCTTTTTTGTCCAAGGGCAAAAATTATGCTGCCATGCGAGATTTGTCGCGCGCCGTGAAGCTCAATAAAACCTATGGCATGGTTTTTCTGTCGCGCGCACGGGCTTTTGCGGAACTGGGACGAAGCAGCGAAGCCATAAAAGATTATACCCACGCGATTAGTCTGGCGCGCTTGCAGCCCGAGCTTTATTATGAAAGAGGCAAACTCTATCAAAAGCAGGGCAGTCACCCTCCCGCTATTGCTGATTTCACAAAGGTTATTGATCTGGCCCCCGGCCATGCCAACGCCTATGCGCTGCGTGGCTTGTCATTTGGTGTGCTGAAAAAATATGAAAAAGCCTTTAGTGATGCCGATAAATCAGTCGAGCTGGATCCAAACGGCTATCTGGCCTTTTTGAGCCGAGGCAAAATCGCCAAACGCCAAAAGGAATATGAAAATGCGCTGGATGATTTTAATACGGTTCTTAAGGTCAATGCTGCGAATGCTGAAGCTCCCAAGCTGATTGCGCAGATTTATGAAATCGGCAAAAACAAGGAAGAGGCCATAAACTTTTATCGGCGCTCTCTGGCTGCAGATCGTTTTTTGAGCGGCAGCAGGGCAGGCTTGAAACGCCTGACGGGGACTTTGCCAACCTATGAAGGCAAACTGATAGGCGAGCAGGTTGCCGGCTGGTCATTGTCTCAGCTGCCAGATGGCAAATATTATATTTATAATGAGCGCTACCCCTATTTGTATGGATTTATTGAAACCTATGGCAAGGGAGAGCCAAGACTGATCCAGTGGACCCCGATGAAAGGGGCCTGGAGAGGCATTGGCCAGTTGCGCTATTTTGCGGGCATGAAGGGCGAGGGGGAACAGGCTGTCTCTCTTGAATATACAGCGCTGATCGATTTGAAGAAAGCCAGATTGGTCGCTATTGAGCCTTATCAGTGGGGGAAAAAACAGGCCAAGTGGAAATGGGGCAATGGCTCGGTTACAATCACTGATCCTGATGGCATGACCAGTGAAGTTGTTTTGAAAAAGGCCGCGCCCCTATCTTTGGCTGCCGAACGCAGACAGGGGGGGCGTGGCAGTGTTTCGTCGCCCGTGGGCAATAGATGGGCAGCCGCGCG
>JAKIUO010000074.1 GCA_021647535.1 Hyphomicrobiaceae bacterium | reverse complement strand
CCACCAATGCCCATGCCAGATGTGACAATCTCCTCAAGAGAAAAGCCCAGCCCTGTAAGATGTTTTTTCAGGATATCACGCCCGTTTGGCGCATAGCCCAGACGAAAGCGCGATTGTGTGGCTTGGTCCAGCCCGCGCTCTTGCAGGTAGCGCGCCGCGCCGCGCCCCTCATGAGCGGTTAGAGCTCGTTCAAAAAAAGAACAGCTCGCTTCCATCACTTCGCGCAGGCGCAGGCGCTCATCTTCACGTTCCTGCATCTCCGGCGTGGCTTTGGGCAGTTCAACGCCAACTTCTGCCGCCAGTTTTTCCACAGCTTCAGGAAAGCTGATGCCCTCCACCTTGAGCAAAAAGGTAAAAATATCGCCATGCTCGCCCGTCGCAAAGCAATGGTAAAACCCCTTCTCGTCATTGACCGTAAAGGAAGGCGTCTTTTCCTGCTTGAAGGGCGATAGCCCGACAAATTCGCGCCCCGCCCGCTTTAGACGCACATGGCGCGAAACAACCTGCGAGACCGGCAGCCGCGCCCGTATTTCGTCAAGCAATGTGGGTGAAAAACGCATGGGGGCTGTCCTGAACAAGCAAACTAATGGTGATATAGTGACAATATAGAGCGATTCACGCGGTCCAGATATGGGCAAAATGCGAGACGTGGATAGAGCGTTGATAAGATGCAAAAGCCGCTATGCGGCTTGTCTTCGCCAGACGGGCAGCTTATTCAGCTGGAACCAAAGGCTCGCCTTTGGAAACTATTTTGATATTAGGGCTTTGGGGACAAGTCCCCAATGCCTGCTGCATAAGCAGCCCGTCCGGCGAGGACAAGCTGCGTAGCGGCTTTTGCGGTTAGCCAAGCATTTCCTTAACGCAGCGGCTGGCTTTGCCAAAATCCATCTGTCCAGCATAGCGCTCTTTCAGTTCGCCCATGGTGCGCCCCATATCCTTCAGGCCCGTGGCTTCCAGCTCAGCGATAATGTTTTTGCAGATCTCGCGAATTTCATCATCATTGAGCTGCTTTGGCAGGAATTCGGTGACAATATCAATTTCCGCCTGTTCGACGGCTGCCAGTTCCGGGCGTCCCCCTTCTTCGTACGCGGTGATCGAATCGCGTCTTTGCTTGACCATGCGTGCGAGAATTTCGAGGATTTCATCATCGCTGACGCCGTCCTTGTCCTTGCTACGTGCCGCAATTTCACGATCCTTAATCGCAGCATTGATCAAACGCAGGGTGCCAATCCGCGTCTTTTCCTTGCCCTTCATAGCGGCCTTCAATGCCTGGTTGATCTTTTCACGCATAGATTGCTTTCTCCACCCATCTAAAAAGGGCTGTAGTGTAGCCGCATTGGATTACATTAGCCAATATATTATTTCACACCAAAGTGCCGGTCAGATGTTAATATGCCCTTAGCATACTTCTTAAAGAGTTTTTGACTTTGGACAAAGCCCGCCATCAGAGAAATGGAAACAATGCAAAATGAAAATAGTTGAAAGCCAGACATTGACCCCCCTTGGCCTTTTAACTAGTCTCGCTCCAGTTTGAAGCCTCAATAATCGAACCACAGCACAAAGACATCCGCAACCCCTAAAGAACCCCGCAAAACCATGACACAAATCCCCCCACATGCGCCTGAGGCGATCAATAACGCTACCGATGAGCCCAAAATCCCTCCGGCCAAATGGCAAGAACCGATTAAAACCGCCCGCCTTGTCCTGCAGGACGGCAGCATTATTGAAGGCTACGGGCTTGGCGCGACGGGATCAGCTGTTGGCGAAGTCTGTTTCAATACAGCGATGACCGGCTATCAGGAAATCCTCACCGATCCATCCTATTGCGCGCAGATCATCACCTTCACCTTTCCCCATATCGGCAATGTCGGCACAAATGCCGAGGATCTGGAAACCTCTAATGAGGCGGTTGGCGCTGGCATAAGAGGCTGTGTTTTACGTGCCGACATCACCAATCCGGCCAATTACCGCTCCATGACCCATTTTAACGACTGGTTGATCGCCCACAACATCATCGCCATATGCGGCATTGACACCAGAGCTCTGACCGCCCTCATCCGCGAAAAAGGCATGCAAAATGCCGTTATCGCCCATGATACGGATGGTCAGTTCGATACGGATGAATTTACCAAAAGCGTGAACAATTGGCCCGGACTTGTTGGGTTGGACCTGGCAAAAGAAGTGACCTGCAAAAGCCCCTATGACTGGGATGAAAGCCTGTGGCAATGGCCGGACGGATATGGCCAGCGGACACAGGATGACTTTCATGTGGTGGTCATGGATTTTGGCATCAAACGCAATATTTTACGCTGCCTGGCCGCTCAGAACTGCCGCCTCACAATCGTTCCTGCCTCGACCAGCGCCAACGACATTCTGGCCATGAGCCCCGATGGCCTTTTCCTCTCAAATGGTCCCGGCGACCCGGCCAAAACCGGCGAATATGTAGTGCCTGAACTTAAAACCCTGATTGAGCACGGCCTGCCAATTTTCGGCATTTGCCTTGGCCATCAAATGCTGGCCTTGGCGCTTGGTGCCAAAACCCTCAAAATGCATCAAGGCCATCACGGCGCCAATCATCCGGTCAAGGATTTCACCACCGGCAAGGTTGAGATCACCTCGATGAACCATGGTTTCGCCGTCGATGGCGACAGCCTGCCAGCGGGTGTTGAGCAAACCCATATTTCGCTGTTTGATGGCAGTAATTGTGGTCTCAAAGTCAAAGATAAACCCATTTTTTCCGTGCAATATCATCCAGAAGCGTCTCCTGGACCACAAGACAGCCACTATCTTTTTGCACGCTTTGCCAAAGCCATTCAAACCAGCCCCAGAAACGCAAGCAAGGAATAGTCGCCATGTCACAAAGCTTTAGAGTGGGCCATTGTCACAGCCCGTCAATGCGGGCGCGTCCTTTCCAGATCGCCGCTTTTCTGCTGGCCCTTGTGCCTATGCTATTTATGGTCCCTATGCTATTTCTGGCCCGAACCGCCATCGCACAGGAAAACCAGTCCCAGCCCGCTCCCTATGAAAACTGGCAAAATAGCCTGCTGGCCGATCATCCACTGGTTGGCACCATCTGGTCAGTCAAGGATGGTCATGCCATTTCCCCAAAAGAGCTCATTGAGCGCCTTTCCATCGACCGCCTTTTACTACTTGGCGAAATTCACGACAATGCCGACCACCACCGTTTGCAGGCTTGGGTGATTTCTCAGCTCACCGCTCGTCATTTCAAGCCCGCCATTGTTATGGAGCAGATCCGCGCCGATCAGGCTGGCGTCCTCAAACTGTTCATGAGCGGCAAATTCAAAACAGCGGAACGCATGGGCCCGGCCATTGGCTGGGGAAAAAGCGGCTGGCCGAAATGGCCCAACTATCAACCCATCGCCAAAGCCGCCCTTGCAGCCGGTCTCAATATTTACGCCGGTGACACCACCAGAGCCATGAACCGCAAGGTCGGTAAACAAGGGTTCAAAGCGCTGCCCGCTGGTGATATCGAAGATCTGGGTCTCAACCATCCACTAGGACGCAAGCTTGACGAAGCGCTGGCTATTGAGCTGGTGGCCTCGCATTGCAACATGATGCCGAAAACCATGATGGGCCCCATGGCGCTGGTGCAGCGCTATCGGGATGCCAGTCTGGCCCACGCCATGAGCCTTGCTGCCCAGTCAAATGAAGGCGTCATCCTCATTGCTGGCAATGGCCATGTGCGAACAGATCGCGCCGTGCCGTGGTATCTGCGTGGTCAGCAGCTCAAAAGCACCACATTGATGATTGTCGAAACAAATAAAGATGCACAATCCGCCCTCGACCTCATCTCCCACGCCCCCGATGACAAAGCCACCGCCGATTATATCTGGGTGACACCACGTACCCAGCGCGAAGACCCCTGCGCCAAACTCGTTAAACGGTTCGGCGGCAAGAAGCATGGAAAAGGGGGACAGAGCGAGCATGGGAAGAAGGCGGAGTAAAATTGCAAGGCTGCTAAATGAAGGGCTCTGCCCTTACGATCCCACCAAAGGACTAGTCCTTTGGAAACCTGTTTTGTGAGGCAGAGTTGAGTGAAAAAATGTTCGGGAGATGGAATTGAAACAGATCCTTTTACACGTCTTGCTGCTCCTCTCAACTGCAATGGGAGCAATGCCGGCCTCTGCCTGCGCCTTGGGGTTTTCCTTTAATTTTGAACCCCTGCCGGAACAATATGGCCGCCAAGCCCTCTCGCAAAAAACTTTTCTAGACAAGCTCTATGGCAAACGAGGCTGGGTATGGGCCCAACATCCCCTGAGGATCAAGGTCCCAAAACGCGCAGAAAACAGCAACGTTATTCCGGTCAGTGTGGGGGCCGTTGCCCCCGATTTGCCCGGTGTCTATCAAGAGCTTACCCTCTTTCGCATAAACCTTGTGACAGTCATCGAATTTGCCGGTGAAAAAGAGGTCGCCAAACGCTTGCCGTCCCAGGTCGATATCCTGAAAATGCAAAATTTTGATCCCTATACTGGCAGGACCAGCCAGCTTGAGGGCGGCATTGAAAAAATCGTCGCGTTCAAACTCTCACCACTGGCTTTGCCTTTTGCCAAAACGCGGATCCGTGCCAATGGCGCCAGCGCCATCCACCTGTTCGCCAGTTTTGTGCCAAAAGATAAACAGGCCCCAGTGCAGATCGTAAAGGCCCCGCACAAAACAGAAGCAAGGCACCCCTGCCACCATCAGCTCTATGTCTATGGAAAATGGCCAAAAAACCTGCGCAAAAGCTATCGCTATGAATAGCAGAACGGGCCATTCTGCTCCCCTTGCATATAATTATTTCCGGTGTTCTAGTTCTTTCACTACAAAACCCTATATTAGAACTATCACTGACGACGTAGCGTTTTAGCGCTATTTGGTCTGGTGCTGTTTTTTAATTTTTCAGGAGTCGGACAGATGAAGTTTTTTGCGCTCGTATTTTCCACATGTTTCGTAATTTCCATGGCTGCCATGCTGCCAGCACAGGCCGATGATCACAGAAGCATGGCACCAAAAGGGGCCGCACTTTATTTCATATCGCCAGCTGATGGCGCAACCGTGAGTGGACCCGTGGTGGTAAAATTCGGCCTCAAAGGCATGGGCGTCGCGCCAGCAGGCGTTGAAAAAAAGAACACCGGCCACCACCATCTGATCATTGATGCCAAGCTGGCGGATTTCAACGCCTCCATCCCAAAAGATAAGAATTTTCGTCATTTTGGCGGTGGCCAGACGCAGACCAGCGTCAAGCTCGCGCCGGGAAAACACACCTTGCAGCTGGTGCTGGGCGATCACAATCACATTCCCCACGACAAGCCGGTCGTGTCAAAAACCATCACCATCACCGTTAAATAGGCAGGCCTGAAGGTCGCGCTTTTGCGATCCCGCCTAGAAAAATGGGTTCCAAGGGGGCACCTCTTGGCTCTTGGCTCTTGGCTCTTGGCGCTGTGCGCGTAGCACACCCGACGGCCAAACCGGCTCGGTTCGGCGAGGTCACCTTCCACCTCTCGCCAACCCTTTCCCAGGGCAATTCAATTCTAACGTAGCCTCGCTTCGCGACGGGGCCAGCCCCGAACCCCGCTGGAGGACCAAACCAAACCTCCCCTTTTTCTATTTTAAAGTGAAAAAAGGGTGGGTTTGGGAGGCCTCCTCCCAAGGGGGTGCGGGCAGCAGCCCGCTTGCGAAGCAAAGCTTTCGAGAATTGAATTGCCCTGGGTGTCTCCCTGACAGACCTAAGCTTCTCGGTGACAACGGTCAATATTTATGCGAGCTGGTATCAGACTGTGCAAACAAACCAAGCCATTTCTGCTCAGCAAGCTTTCTGGAAAGTTGAGACTTGCGTTCGTTTACAATTCAAGAGAGAAGAACTTCTCGACCAATCTTGTAAAATGAATTTTGTACAATTGGTTGTCTGGATTGTCTCAAACTCAATCGATTGCCACAAGGCACAGTGTAAAAGGACGGTACAAGGGTCAATGCGCGTATTAGTAATATTTGGAACACGGCCAGAAGCCATCAAAATGGCACCGCTGATCAAAGCTCTGGAGCGGCATGAGGCTGTAGATCTTAAAGTCTGCGTCACCGGTCAACACCGCGATATGCTCGATCAGGTGCTCGACGTTTTTAAAATCGAGCCGGATATTGATCTGGATATCATGCGGGCCGGACAAAGCCTGTTTGATGTGACAACCGATGTTTTGCGCGGACTTGAAAGCGTTTTGGCCGAGCAAAAACCAGACTGGGTGCTGGTCCATGGAGACACCACAACCGCCATGGCCGCCTGTATGGCCGCTTTTTATGTACAGATCCCGGTGGGACATGTGGAAGCTGGTCTGCGCACAGGGGATCTTTATCATCCATGGCCCGAAGAGATGAACCGCAAGGTTATTGACGCCATGGCCAACCAGCTCTACGCCCCAACAAAAAGCGCAAGCGAGGCCCTGTTGCGCGAGGGCTGTGACCCGCAAAAAATTATTATCACCGGCAATACCGTTATTGACGCTCTGCTGACGATTGTTGATCGCATCAAAAATGAACCAGCCTTGCAAGCCAGTCTGGCCAGGCAATTTGAGTTTCTAGACCCCGACAAACGCCTTTTACTGATCACCGGTCATCGCCGGGAAAGTTTTGGCGAAGGCTTTGAGCAACTTTGCGAGGCTCTGCTAGGACTGTCACAGCGTGAAGACGTCGAGATTGTTTATCCTGTGCATCTCAACCAGAATGTGCGCGAACCCGTTAATCGCCTGCTGGCTGGAAAAAACAATATTCATCTCATTGAACCCGAGGAATATCTGCCATTCGTCTATCTGATGGACCGTTGCCATATCGTCATAACGGATTCGGGCGGCGTACAAGAAGAAGCACCCTCACTCGGCAAACCGGTGCTGGTCACCAGAAATGTGACGGAGCGTCCCGAAGCCGTGGAGGCCGGAACGGCTGTTCTTGTGGGAACGAATAGTGCGCGCATCATTGAGACAGCGACGCGCCTTCTGGACAATACCGAAGACTATCAGCGCATGAGCCGCGCCCACAACCCCTATGGCGATGGCAAGGCAAGCAATAGAATCGTCGAAAAACTGTTAGATGAGAAGTCAACCTCAGAGCCTTGATATCGGGCCTGTTGATCGCAACACTTCCAGCTTTGTTTCATTGCATCGTCACGATGCAATTGACCGCCATCTCTTTTTTAATGTTCTGGCACGCCTGTCTGGCTCTGCCTCTTGAAAAGAAACCCGCAAAACGAGCTCGGTGAATAGCCACGCCCCGACGCGTTGAGGGCAGGATATAGGCCGGACGGTTCTTCAAAATCTGCCCAACCTCACTTAGAGTGCGTTTGATCTGCTTTACGGCAAGCTGGCGTTGGTCAAATACGCCAATCTGGATTGCATACCCCCGCCCCTGGCCAAGGCTTCTAAAGCCATTTGGAATAAAGCGTTTTGATAATATTTTCGTTTTTTTACTGGCTGAGTTGCGCTTTTTTGATGTGATGGAAGCCGTATACAAAACCCCATTATTATAAGTTTTGGCAGGGCGACCAATTTGAGCCATACGTTGTTGCAAGGGCACCTTGTTATGAATGCTGACTGCTTTTGGCAGGTTTTTTGACAATAGGACAATCATCCTCGCATTGCGTGAACGTGATGTCCGCCCGCCCATCACAACGGCAATAAGATGCTTGTTATTACGTTTGACAGATGTCGTCAGATTAAAACCAGAGGCCCGCGTATAGCCCGTCTTGATGCCCTCAGTACCCTTGTAGGTCAAAAGCAGACCATTATGATTGCGATAAGAACGCCGTTTATATCTATATCTCTTTTTTGCAAAAAAGCGGGAATATTTGGGAAAATCATTCATGATCCGCATGGACAGTCTGGCCATGTCCCGTGCGGTCGTTTTCTGATAACGATTGGGCAGTCCAGAAGCATTTTTGAAAACGGTATTTTTCATACCAAGACTGCGCGCTTTCCTCGTCATAAGGCGAGCAAACTGCGTTTCACTTCCAGAGATATTGACGGCAACGGTAGCGGCAACATCATTTGCCGATTTGGTCACTAAAGCGCCAATAGCATCTTTGACCCGGATCCTTGAGCCCGGTTTTAAACCAAGCTTTGAAGGCGGCTGATTGGCAGCGTGCCGATTGACAAGAAATTTGCTCTCGAAATTCAATTGACCTTTTTTCAAGCGCTCAAAAAGAATATAAAGTGTCATGATTTTTGTAAGAGATGCCGGATAACGAGGCGCATCCGCATATTGTTCGTGCAATACCTCGCCCGTCGATCCATCGATAACAATGGCCGCATATTTATTCTTGGCCACAACATTTAGTGACAGGACAAACATAAGAGAAAAAATGAGCAGTGCCGTTTTAACGATACCCAAAACCTTAGAAAAACTTTTACCCAACACAATAACACTCCCAGTATTTTTAAAAAACTTGTCAGCCGAAAACTCACCTCAAATCTGGAGGAGGACGGTCAATCGATTTAAAAGAAGAAGAAACGGCGGGCGAAATACAGGGCCAGGAACAGGCACCAATAATAACGCCTATCAATGGCAGTGGTTGGGCAGAAACAGCGATCATGCCGATCCCTATTTGCTTAAAAACAGACTGACATACCATAGTTTAACTCGCACTTCGCTAGTATTGAACTGTTGGCACCACTCTGCAATATTTCTGTTAAAATACCATTTACCATAAAGAACTAAAAACGAAACACGACTGCTGTGAGCGTTGCAGGCTGTCCCGGCTTGAAAAAGAAGATATGTGGAATGGAATATCGACAGCCCCCCCCCTTCTCAAGGGCAGCGGCGAGCGCTCAGACCCGCAAAACACGCCGTTTTTAAAGGAGTTTCTTGGGCGTAGTAATCGCTGAAAATAGGTAAGTGCTTGATTTTATTGGCGCGCTGGGGAGGATTCGAACCCCCGACCCCTTAGTTCGTAGCCAAGTGCTCTATCCAACTGAGCTACCAGCGCGCATATGATTTCAGGCAGTTAAAACCGCTGAAATCTCACAAAAGAGCGGTCCTTTTCAGTTGTCTGGCAAAGGAGCTGATTTGCGTATAGGAGCGTATAGCGCCTCTCCTCTCGAAAGGCAAGCCATCAATTGCGCTTACAAACAAAAACGGCAGACGGTTGAAATACCACCTGCCGTTTTTGGTTTCGTCGAAAGCCCTCAACAAAGTTTAAGGAACTCAAACTAAATTTTTCTTTTGGTCAAAACGACGACTGGCGTACCAACCTTGACCTTCCGCCACAATTTGCGGATGTCATTATTATGCATACGATAACAACCACCTGATGCGGAGCGCCCAATGGAGCCGGGACGGTTGGTGCCGTGAATACGGTAGAGCGACTTGCCCAGATAAATGGCGCGTTTGCCGAAGGGATTATATTTGCTGCCACCAGCAACCTTTTCAGGCAGGTTGGGGTTTTTCTCACGCATGGCCGGGGTTGGATACCAGTCAGGGTTGAACTTTTTCTTGCTGACTTTGGTGCTGCCGGACCACACTTCATCGGGGCGGGGCGTGGCGATAGGGTAGCTAATGACCTTGCCACGACGCACCACATAATAGAGGCGGCGCGTCTAATTGCTGATGACCACCGTACCAGGGCGATATTTATAGCTGACGCGCTTGCCAAAATTACGCACGGTCTTTTTGCGTGTATCCTTGGCCACACTCATACGGCCACCACTTGTCAGCCGGGCATGGCGCGAATTTTTAATGCTGGCCAGCCCCAGAGACACCCTGGTGGCTTTCTTTTTCTTCGCAGAATTGACAGGATAGCTGATCGTGCGCTTCCTGTTGGCAAAGCGGCGTTGTTTGGCCCGACGGGCTTTGTTACGGCGAAGTCTTGCCCGTTTTTTCAGATATTTATTCTGGGCTTTCTTGGAAACAGAATAGGTCTTCGTTTTTTTAGCTGATGCGGCACCAATAACCGAAAAACTCGCAAACAGCCCCACAATCAGGGTCGACAGAAAGAAGCGTGCAAACATTTTGCTGATCTCCACTAAATATTACTCATTCAAAGCTTGCATTTAAAAGCCCGTTGGTTGCATTTTGAATATCGCTATCATAGCGTAAAATCAACCACATTCAGGATGAAAAAGAGAAGACTCACAAATTAGTGAACGGAATTTCATAACTTTAATGTAATCAAAAAATCAGAGTACTCGTTGGCCCTGGCGCGTCTGCCCTACAAATCATTACAAGCGCGCACCCCGGTAAGCAAAGCTAAATTCGTCCTCCCCAAAAGAGCCAAAAAAACACCTGCATATTCTGCAAAAACCACCTTATATTAGGCATTTCTGCTTTACCATCCTAACCACCATCCCCATGCCCCGTCTTTAATTTTCTCTTTCAAAAAAAGCCTGAGGGCACTCAAAAAAACGCATTCAGATACCGCAAATTCTTGTCCTGTCACAACCTGCATTCGCCAGATTACACCCCTCTCCCTCGCCTCTTGTCGCGACGATTTGACATAGCCGAAACCTGAGCAAAATGCCCGTCAGAATGATGCAGCGCAAACCTGGACCGCTCTAACGCGGGACGGCCCCCTCCACCAGCCTTTCGGGGGGAAAGTAAATTTCAATACGAGTGCCCTCTCCCGACGTGCTCTGAATTGAAAAACCCGCCTGATTGCCTTTGACAAGCGCCTTGGTCAGCGGCAAACCAAGCCCTGTCCCCCTTTGCGCAGACGGCAGTTCATGACCTTTTGCCGAGGGCACCGGTTCAATCTGTTCAAAGGGTTCAAGGGCTTTTACCAACTGTTCGGCATTCATACCGATCCCCGTATCAATAACGGACAACAATACACCGCCCTCTTCCAAAAGCTGTGAGCTGACAATCACTTGCCCGCCTTTTTCGGTGAACTTGATGGCATTTGACAACAGATTAAGAAAAATCTGGTTGAGGCTGCGCGGGTCTGCAAATAGCGCGGGCAAACCGGCCTGAAAATTCGTTTCAAGGCGAATATGACGATCACTAGCCTGCGTACGCATAGAGCTGACGATCTGCCTGACCAGCTTGTTGATCGATACCTTTTCGAACTCAAGGTCAGATTTTCCCGCAATAATCTTGGTAATATCGAGCAAATCATTGATCAGACTGAGGGCGTGCATGGCGCTGCTATGAATATCACTGGCATATTCGCGAAATTTATTAGCATCCACAGCCCCAAAACGCTCATCTTTCATGAGTTCGGAAAAGCCGATAATGGAATTAAGCGGGGTTCTGACTTCGTGGCTGACATTGGCCAGAAAATCAATACTGTCCTGACCAAAAGTGCGCTCTGAAAGTGCTCGCCCCCCCTCTCCCGGATTTGACGACCTGACCGGTTCATCTCGATCATTCACCGCTTCGTGACGCCCCAATTCAGTTTGCCCCAATTCTTCTCGCTTCAATTTTTCTCGCTTCAGGGCATCTTCGTGCAAAATGAGAATCTGCACAATATCCTGGCCAGTTGAGACATTGCGAAAGGCAACGGGAACTCTGCGCTCGCGCCCAGAACGTGAAACGCATTTTGTCGTCACTTGCCCCGAGCGGCTGTGAGAGCGCTCACACTGCGCCCCAGCGTTTTGGGTATCGACAGCCCGTAGCACCCCGTTGTCGCTTTGCGGAAACAAAGCGGCTAACCCGCCCGCCCGCCGCAGTTCACTTTCTGAAGCAAACCCAAACGCATATAAGAACGTCTCATTAGCCCGCATCAGGCGTCCGCCCATGGCAATGGCCAGCGCCACTGGCAGGCTTTCCAGAAAATAGTTTCGCTCCCCCCGACCCGGAGCCTGTTTTGCAGCTCCATTTCGTGTGGAAACCTTTGGCTCTGGTGCCCTTTTCGTGTCATCAGACGTGCGCAAATCCTCATAATCAGGCCGGTTATTGATCAAGGAGCGACTCGAATGATTTTTTGTCGCCCCCTCTGCGACATCCGACGGTGGCGGTTTACCTCTGGTCGTTATGGCGGGTCGATTGTCCATCACCAGCTCGTCCCCTTCCTCTAGCAGGGCCGGACCATTAATCAAACGGGCAATCTCACGCAAAGTTTGCAGGTCTTCTTCATCAACACTGCCTGCCTTTATTTCAAACCCGTTGGCACCGTTTATCTCGTCAAAATGCAACACAGCGGCCGGCGGGGCAGACTTTTTTTGACGAGGGGAGATTTGAGCTTGCGCATGAACCGGTTTTGCAGCGGTTGGCTTTGGAGGCTCTGGCTGTGTTAAAGTTCCGTTTTGATGTTGGCTGAGTGGTTGTTCTCGTACCTTTGTTGTGCTTTTTGCAAAAGCTTCGTCCTCCCGCTGCTGTTCTTGTGTCTTTTTTGCGCTGTTTTGCACATCTTCCTGCAGCTCTGGTTCCGTCGGCCCTGGTTCCTGCGGCCCTGGTTCCTGCAGCTCTGGCTCCTCCGACTCTGGCACCAGCGCGCCTTCCTCAATCAATCCCCTATCGGCGACCAGTTCGACCAACACCCCGGCCTGTTCTTCATTGATCTGCTGATAGCGACAAAGACAATCCAGAACAAAGACGCCCTCAGCGGACGGAAAACGCAATTGCTCGCGCACGCCGATATGATCATCTCGATCTGGCATCAGACTGGCCAGCTGGCCGATAAAGGGAGAATGAGCATCAAAGCGCAAACGCCTCAAGTCATCCAATGAACGCGCTCCGCTAAAATCAAGGCAGGCCTGATTGGCCCAGACAATACGGGCGCGCGTTACATCAATCAGCCAAAGCGGTGCGGACTGTTTCCACAGCTTCTGGCTCGGATCGCCAAATGTCATTGGGGATATGGTCATGATGATTGGTAAAAAGCGTTGCTCTGCCGGGCACGTAAAACGCCCATTAGAATAATCTGTCGATAAATCCGTTAACTCAACTCCAGATAAACCAACCACAGACGGTTTTGACCAAAACTCCTTGTTTGTACATATACTGCTTGCTAAAATAGCGCAATTGACCCGGCTTCGTCCACATATGCCTGATATTGCCCCTAATTCACGCCTCATATCCGATATTTAGGTTTTTGGCCAGCCTTGCAACATTTTGCCCCTTGCCGATAAAGATCAAAACGATAGCCTTTATGACTTGAATTGAAAAAAAAAACGGAGTAGATACGGTAAAAGAGTTTCATATGCCGCTGTAGCTCAGTTGGTTAGAGCGCCTGGTTGTGGACCAGGAGGTCATCTGTTCAATCCAGATCAGCGGTACCAATGATTTCAACAGGTTCATTTTATTTTAGATAAGGTGAGCCTTCTCAGATGAGAACAATTCGCCCTATTTGGTTGGGTTCTGATCTTTATTTGAATATCCTCATCTCATTTTTCTGCTGGCAAATATCACGGCTTCAGGCGAGCGACAGCCGATTTCATCCAGCTCACCGATAACCAGTCCAGACTTATACTAAAAACACTCAAAAACCCGAAAAAAGATTGCGAAAAACCGTTGTCCGATCAACGAGTTTCACCCGTCTGCAGCCAAATCGCTTGTAGCCGCTGGCTATATATCCAAATTGATTTTGGATTATCGGCGTTAATTTTATATCTGTCCCCCCTTGCTTGCAAGCCCGTCTGCACTTAAAAAGATTGAGCTTTTGTTATTTTTGGCAAATGCATAACTAAAGGCTGTCTGGCAATTTCCTGTTTTTCGTATAAAATCGACTGCAGGCAGAAATTTCGACTATTTAGAGGCAGATCAAGGGTTTATCCATGAGCGACAAGAACGACGACAAACACATGTTCAATATTCTCGTTTGTATTGACGGATCAGAGGAAAGTTATCGCGGCCTGCACTATGCGATCAAGTTCAGTCTGGACAATCCTGATACCGATAT
>JAKIUO010000073.1 GCA_021647535.1 Hyphomicrobiaceae bacterium | reverse complement strand
GGAGTGTGATTGCTGCGGTCATCCTCTCGCCTCCCCAAAATAAAATGAGCTCTCGGGGGGAGTGAATCACATCATATTCAATCAGGAAACCTCAATATCATGAGTCAGCCTTTCAGGCGGTTGGTATAATCGGTCAATATTAAGGGCCGTTGATTTTATTCTTTGCTGACGGGTATTGCTGCACAAATTCACAACAAGATCCCCACCATAAGTCCTGCGCGGGGCAATATTGTCTGCAAATCGCCTTGTCATAAATCAGCGCATTACACTTTTACGCAACGACCAACCCGCAGGAGCCTCCCCACATGAAGCAAAGAAACCGTCTTCTCTATCTCATACTTGTCAGTGGCGTCGTCCTGCTTGGTCTTGCCTCGCGCCAGTTTTCAGAGCTGCCCGCCTTCGTTCATAGCTATGTTGGCGATGTACTTTGGGCCTTGATGGTTTTTCTACTGGCCGGGTTCTTGTTGCCACGCCGCACCACGCTGCAACTGGCCCTCGCCGCCTTGTGCTTCTCTTTTCTGATTGAGTTCAGCCAGCTCTATCACGCCCCCTGGATCGACGCCCTTCGTCATAACCGCCTTGGCGGGCTGGTGCTGGGGTTTGTATTTGTATGGAGTGATCTGCTGAGTTATGCCATCGGCATCGCTATAGGGGCCCTTACTGAACAATCACTTGGCAAACTGTTCTCCAACCCCCCTCAGCCGTCCTGACATCGCCACACATAATAGCACGAACCAGTTTTACGAAATATCGGACCGATTAAATCGCGCAACTATCATCGGATATACCCGGCATCAGTCCATTTGGCAGTTCATTGGCAGAAAGCAGGCGATCAAGCGAGGGGTGCAGCTCTTCAAAACTTTTATAGCCATGGGTCAGAGCCATAAAGCGATCATTGGTGCTGCCGCCGAGCAGAGCCGGAAAGGCGCGGATGCCGTTCTGCAGCGTCAGATTAAAGTCATCTGCCAGCTCATTTGAACAGGCCTCACCAGAAAAGCTTTTGGTAAACTGCTCTTTGGTGAAGCCAAAATCGGTGGCAATCTGCATAAGTTCCGGGCCAGATGTCAGATCAATATCATGTTTGTAAAAGGCTTCGTGCAGAGTTTTGAGAAATTCCAGCTCACGCCCCGGTTGCGCCCGACGTGCGGCCACCACAGCCCGGCAGGCAGGCCCCGTATCATAAACAAAGCCCTCACGATCAAAAAAAGTCGTGTTGAATTTTTGACCGGTACGATCATGAACGTGCCGCCAATGCCCCTGAATATCGTTTTTCATGGGCTGATCCATCGGCTTGGTGTTCCCCGCCCGCAGTCCACCCATCACCACATGCATCGGCAAATCCTTGCCATAAACGGACATGATCTTTTCGATAACGGGCGAAAAGCCCCAACACCATGAACACATAGGGTCGGCAAAATAAACCAACCGCCTTTGTGAGGAAGTTTCAGCCGACACAGTTTTTCCTTTTTTGCACGATGAACGGCAAAGGCCGAAACATTGCCTGAAGCGCCCTAGCGAACAGACCTGTTATGTGGCTGATTGCCTCTGTTGCCTTTAACGCGGATAGGCACCAGTTCACGAGACCGCGTCGCCCGATACAAGCGATCAGCAAAAGCCGCCAGCAGAGTATGAACTTTCAGCCCACGATCCTTGTGATCATCCTCGCCATAAGGCAGCATCATGATGGCCGCTCCCATGGACAGGCTGCCAAAGGTGAGGGCGAAACCAAACGCCAGAAGCCCGAGTGGCAAAAGCGGGTTGAGCGAAGCAAACACCACGTCAGAAAGCCCGCCTGTATTGGTGGCGATGAGCGCGGCCAGCGCAATCCACCCGGCAACAATCCCTAAAGCGAGATTGCGAGCCAGTAATTTGAATAGGTTTGGCACTGATTTATCTCCCGGCTAATTGTTTTAAATCACACTGGATTTAACGATAATTAGCCCGTTCGCTCAAGTAAAAACACGCACATGCGCTCATATTGAAGGCCAAGCCGTGTCTTTTCGACCCCGCAAGCCCCAAAACAGGGGGCATGGGGCCGTTTTTAGCGATACCCCCAGCATTTTTATTGTTCAAAATACAAACACTTGTCAGACCCGCTTTAAAAGGCTATAGAGTTTTCTTGTTCAAGCAACAAACAGGGTTGAAAGGCTGCAAGACCAGCCGATCTGACACCTTGGGCCGGCTTAGCTCAGTTGGTAGAGCGGCTGATTTGTAATCAGTAGGTCGCGAGTTCGATTCTTGCAGCCGGCACCAAAATACTACATATAAAACAATATCTTACCGCCACACAGCTCGGAACACAAGTGAACGTCCGACTTCCGACTTTGGTCGGTCGTCCGACTTTTACAATTTTGTTCCATGCCTGTTCTAGCGCGGGCAGAAGGTGTGGCGGGCGATTTTACGGCATTTGGGATTAGCGGTAATGCGACGCCAGCTACCGGGGAAAACACATGATACATGACTGCACTGAAGTGCTCTGGCGTATTTTCTCGCGAGACTGACTGGGGATTGCGGTCGCCGTCGCCAAAGGGTTTAAATGCATACGTATCATTCATGCGCCGGGCAATATCCAGGACCGTTGGCATTATACCAGCAGAGAGCCAATAAATAAAAAGAGCGCAGGTTGTGAAACCTGCGCTCTTTTATTGGATGGAGGATGGGATTGTCTCCCTCTCAATCATCAAGCCGTTTTTTAATTACTGGACTTTTTTAGGTGCAGCTTTAACAGCAGGTGCAGCAGCTGCTGGAGCAGCATTTGGTACTGGTGTACCATAAGGAGCATTGTAGCCAGCGCCATTTGCAGTGCCGTTATAGGCAGTATTGCCATTGCCCTGATAGGCAGTGTTACCGCGAGCATTTCCATTTCCGGAGAAGCCGAAGTTGAAATTACCATTGGCGTTACCGTTGCCGTTACCAGCGCCATAACCATTACCGGTTCCATTGCCATAGCCGTAACCATTATTATAGGCTGGAGCCTGTGCGCCCTGCTGTGCCCAATATGGAGCGGCTGGTGCCGTTGCGATATTTGCGCCAGGAGCCTGAGCTATAGGTGCTTTGGCGGCTGGAAGCTGAGCCTGTGCTGCTGGACCTTGGGCTGCTGGACCTTGGGCTGCGGGAGCCTGAGCCGTTGGAGCCTGGGCAGCGCCTGCTGGTGGACGAGCAACCGGTGCGCCATAGCCGTAAGGAGCCTGATAGCCATAAGGAGCATTGTAACCATAGCCAGTATTGCCATTGCCACGATAAGCACCATAGCCGTTACCACGGTAAGCAGTGTTGCCATTGCCCTGGGCATTGCCACGAGCATTGCCGTTAAAACCAAAATTGAAATTGCCATTGGCGTTACCGTTGCCGTTACCAGCACCATAGCCACGACCATTTCCCCAGCCGTTGCCAGCGCCGTTGCCCCAGCCATTATTGCCCCAGTTACCTGGACCCCAGTTTTGAGCCTGAGCTGCTACAAAAACACTACTACCCAATACAAGAGCGCCAGCGAAAAATGCTGATCTCACTATTTTCGTCATTCTTTCTATCTCCATCTATTTATGTCCCTTAGATGCGATAGGCACCTCGTATGGAACGCTTGCTGATGGGGACGGAAACTATATTCAGAAGTGCGAATACACAAGTAATAAAAGGTATGTGCGACATTTTGCGTTAGATAAAGTTATTATACTATATTTGATAACAACCATTTATTTTTAGATACGCCATGTATTAACCATATTAATATCTTAAGAATGCCGGCATTCAATTCTGAATATTTACCATTAGATCTATTAATATGCTTTAACTTTAAGGGTGTGTATTTGAAAATTGTTTGATTGTTTTGTTTCTTGTTCTGGGGAATAGTGGTGGTGAACTTTAACCTATGGTAGGTGATTGTATGCCAGGCACGGCTGAACATCCCTAACGCCAGTTATGGAATAGTTTGAGACGAAGGCAAAGTTGATCGGCGTCACATTATCGCAGTCAGATTGTAAATATCAACCGAACTACCACAGAGCAACCCTCAATACTTTCTGGAGTTGATTGAGGTTTGATCTTAATGTGAGCCCCTATGGCTGTGATCCATTTTCATGTCGTCCGTCATCGGAGCACCATGTGGGATCTTTTTGCGGGCGGTCATGTTGGTCGTGATGTTTCCAGCCTTTTTGAAGATCAGGGTCAGCGGAAAAACATCGCCGTTTTTCAAGGGCTTTGCGAGACCAATAAACATGATATGAAAGCCGCCGGGTTGCAATCTGGCCGCTCCGCCCATTGGCACTTTGATGCCGCCTTCGACCCGTCGCATCCGCATGATCTGGCCATCGCGGATATGGGTGTGCAACTCGGTTCGCTTGGCGATGCCAGAGCTCGCACCGATCAGCACATCATCCTGTTTGCCACTATTGGTGATGGTCAAAAAACCCGCCGAATTGACCGCCCGGCCAAAGCTCATGCGGGCCACAGGCGAGCTGATGACAAGGGCTCCCTGCGCTCTTGATGCAGTGTTTCTTGGAGCGGGCGCGTTTTGTGCAGCAGCTGCTGTTGGCGCGGGCGCCGCCGTTTCATGATTGCCAGCCTGCGCCCCCATCAAGGCGACCAGAATGGTGATCGAGGTCAAAAAGGCCAGAGCCAATCCGCTTTTGATTGCTGTCAGACTATTCATCTTATTTCCTCACTTCTCGTGCTCACTGTGAAATTACATTTTTTATGTAACAATACTGTTTGTGAGCCGTGAGGCTATAAGGAGACCATCAGCGTGGCAAGAGCGTGAAGCTGCGACATTTTGCTGCCAGATATATCTCGTACGTCCTTTATCTAGTTCGCCAATTTATCTCGTACGTCTGGGGTTCATGTAAAGATCGGTTTCCTGCGAGCCCAGTTTTGGCGCGATGCGGTCTTTGGCAACGGCTTTGGTCAGTTGCAGGATATGACGGCGCGCATCATCATTAAAGCGCAGCATGGCGGAGAACAGCTGCAAAATAATATCGAGTTCCTTGCTGGCATGGGCGCCATCAACCCGCACCTGCCAGGCCCCGCCCAGCGTGATGACCTTGCCATCCACCAGGCCGATCTTCTTGTTGTGCTCGTCATAAAGGATGTAATCCAGCCCCATGCACAAAATCTTGCGGCGCAGCTTGTAGAATTTTGGCCCCTCATCGGTCAGGATGAAAAAGGAATAGCGTTCAGGGGTCCATGGCCACTGGCGGGCACTGCGTTCCAGCGCGATGACCTGATCGTGCCCCGAAATATTGATGGCATAAGAAACCACCGGGAAACCACCCGCGCCATGAGTGAGCTGCATGGAACGCCCCAACATCATGTCCATGGTGCCGCGCCAGTTCATCTTGTCGCTGAACAGCTTGATGACCAGCCGCTTTTGCATCGGATTATCATTCTTCCAGAGCCCCTCGCGATAAGCCACAATGCCCTTGCGCTCGCCCTCTTCCTTGATCTGGCCAATGACATCCATGTCTTTGGTAAACTGGCGGGATTTGGCCCGGTGCTGAGTCTGCTTCAAAATGCCAACCTCAACCGTATTGAGATCGGTCAGCCACAGATCAACCTTGTAACGACGATCTTTTAATTTGCTGCCCTTGGTGTCGATAAATGCCATTTTATGGTCCCCGCGCGTTAATTGCTTTTGTATTCGGGTAGCAGGGGGAAGGTTAATGGACCGTTAAGAATACGGCCTCGCTGCAAAAGCGACTGGAGTCGCTTTGTCCTCGCCAGCCCTTTTTTCTCTCTGCGAGGCTTGGCGTGCTGCGCGCACAGCGCCAAAGGCGAGCCTTTGGAAACCGGTTTGGGGGGAGTAAATGTAGCGATAGCATAACGCACCGCTCTTCATCTATTTTCTGATCCTGATACTGTTCACGATTTTTCTGATCTCGGCGCGACTGCCTGTTTTTTCGTCCTGTCGGCTTCCCGCCCCAATGAGAAAGAAGTGATTTGCGCGCAGTACAAGCCACATTTCAGAGGTGGTGGGAAAAGTCAGTCCGCTTTTTGTCACGGCTGTATAGTTGAGGCGCATATAGGCGGCCTTCAGGTCTGAAAGTTTTGTATCCCTTGGCTTTTGCATCAGCCTGAAATCCTTGAACATCTGTTTGAAGCGGGGCAGAAACAGACCCAGAAGCCTTTTGGGATCGACCCCCTTCAACCGCCCCAGAGGCTTGACGCTGATTTTCAGGCTGAGGTTGAGGTCGTTGAACGGTTCAGCATGTTTTGTCAGGATGACCAGAGGTTTCGAGGCATATTTGAGGATAGCTTTTTTTAGCTGTTCGCTGTTCATCTTCATGTTTTCAAGATTTTCCCGATTGCGGGTCGCCGAGAGAAAATGCCAGTCTGCCGGTTTGTCGAAATGGATGCCAACGACTCTGTTTTCATATGTGTTCGCGGATTTGGCGCTGGCCGCTCCCAGCAGGGCAAGGAAAAGCATTAGTGTGCCAAGGGCGAGGGGGAGAAACTTCATAGAGGCTCTTTTCATTAATAAGTGTACGTATCCACTATAACTATATGGCAGGTTGTACACTAACGATTCAATCGGCGTGCATAAAGGCCATCTGCTGTAGTAGAGGCTATCATCTTTGCCGGAAAGGATAAATATCCCGTCTGATCCGACGGCCAAACCGGCTCGGTTTGGCGAGGTCATTCACTTCTTCTTTGCGGTCTTTTTCATGGCGTTGAACAGCGGGCTGATGGTGATGAGGCGGGTTTTCATTTTTGCGGCCAGTTCAGGGGATTTTTGCGACAGGTAGGCGCGGGCGGTGGGGGCGTCGTTCTTGACCATGAGGTCAAATTTTCTTGTGGTATTGAAAAGCGCGGCATTGGTTGTCGTTGCTGCAATGAATTTGCCCAGATAGACCACTTCTCCGGCTCTGACCGTAAAGCTGGCCAGTGGCAAACCTTTCATGCCTGCCTTGTTTTCGACCGTGCGGCCACCATGGCCAATCCTGTAATTGAATTCCATCAGGCGATAGGTGCCTGGAGACAGTTCGGCAATGCGCGGCAGCACTTTGCGCCCATATCCAGGTGTGGTCAGTTTTTTATTGGGGACCGTCATGTTGGTTTTTTGCCCGCCAAGTGCCCAGTTACTGCCCATGGCCTTGCTTGCATATCCGGCTTCACCAGCCTGTGCCTGAATCACCACGATGGCTTTGCCACGGCTTTTTAAATCGCTCATACTCTTGATTGTGAGTTTTGGTTCTGTGGGACCGCCACCACAAGCCCCGAGCAGGCCTGTGAGTACAAAGACCAACGCGATATAAAGCGTTTTTTTTATAATTTCCGCTCCCCTCTCCAAAAAAAGAAATAGCTATTTGAAAATCAGGTCATTAATCCGTGCGTGGATCTATGCCGTATTTGTTGGGCTCGCGGGGGCCGTAAAAGCCGAGTTCGACGAAGAACCAGGTGCCAACGCCGCCAAGCCACACGGCCAGCCAGTTATAGCCTTGCATCATGGTGTCCATATAATCACCGGCCATCGGCACCACCAGAGTGGCGGACTGAATGAGCGCCGGGGCCCAGAACAGGGCGGCGACCAGTCCCGATTTGTTGCGGTCATGCAGGCGCTGGGTGACAAGGGCCATGGCGGGAAACAGCATGGCGATATAAACGGCAATGTCGCGCGCGCCCATATTGTTCCAGTTGTTGAGTAATGCGGTAAACGGATCGCTCGACAAGATATCGGGGCGCAGGCCCACCGTTGCCGCCGACCCAAGGCCAAGAACAATAAGGATCCCGGCCCAGAAACCGCGTCGGCCAATGCGGCCCGAAAAGCTGTAAAAAGCGCGAATTGCATTCATGATTTATCCCCCGCAATTTTGATTTGACGAGGAGGATAGCAGATCTTGCCAGAAGGGGCTATAGGGATCATTTTTCTGTTGATCACACGTGAAATTCGTTTCGCCAGCGTAAGTTTTTTTCAACACCTCGAAAAAGTGTGGAGATATACGGGGCTCAGGATTTTCCAGCAGGGACGACAACTGGAGAAGAAACCGGCTTGGAGACCTTCATCTCTTTTTTGGCAGGATCTAGTCCCAGTAAAGAGCTCAGCCAGCTTCCCCCCTTCGATTGCGATCTGTTATGAATAATCACCACAGCTTTCCGGGATGTTTCGCAAGAGAGCTTACCTTCCTTATCCGGTATTCCATGATCCAGACTGACAATGGCTCGATTACCATTGAGCAGCTGATTTTGCTGCATCTGGATGGTTTTGTCATGGCCGATCAACGCGCCGCTCGATATATATTTAATGGTTCCCATCAGCTTGTCATCTGAATCAATCGGGTAAACGCTGACTTTCATGCCCACCGAAAACGCGCCAATCCTGTGTTCGGGAATGGGAATAATCACCACTGGTTGCGTACAATCCAGCAGCTGCACAAGACTGGTTCCTGACGTGACCTTACTGCCCTTATTGACAAAAGAAGCGTTGATAATACCTCTAAACGGGGCGCGGTGCTCTTCCGTATAGCTTGATTTAATACGGATGCCTTCCACTTTTTCCTGCAATTTCGTACGCACCAGCTGCGCTTCAAGCTGAGCAATCCGGCTCTTATTATCCAGAGAACGTACATTCAGCGTATCGACCATTTTAGCCCAATAGCTGGTGTCGCCATTTTCAAAAAACACGCCTTCGCTTTGCAAAGAACGCAACAACAGGCTGGCACGCTGGAATTGTGCCTCTGTCAACCCCACTTCATTACGGGCGATCTCGGCCTTGGTGCGGGCCACTCGTACATTGACGCGGCTGGTGATCTTCTTGCGAAACAGCAATTCAGCCTGATTGACTTCACGCGCCCGCAACTCACTACGCTTCTTGGCGACATCCAGCCTTTTCTGCTTGACGGCGCGACGCAGTTTTATGTCGCTGAGCATCCAGCGCGAATAGATCTTCGCGCGTTTTTTAAACTGCTCCAGCAAAGTCGAAACTTCTCGCTGCTGGCCCTTCGCACTCTCGATTTCGCGCTGCAGATAATCGATCTGACTTTTAAACTCCACCAGTCGGGAGCGATCAATGCGGTTATTCTGTATGTGAACCAGCAATTGCTTTGAACTCACGCGCGAGCCAACTGGCGGGGGCTGATTGTCAATCTGACCGTCAATGGTCGAGGCAATGGTAATGGAACGTGCCACAATCATCGCATTGCTACCCTTGAAACCATCCTTGCCCGAATAGCTCACCCAGCCAATCGCGGCCAGAATACCCACTGCCAGTACAATTACATCTATTTTTCTCATGGCTTATTCCTCACGATACTCAGCACGACAAAGGCGATTATGAGTGATCACTCTTTGGGTTTGCCCCTGCTTGCTCGCAGGATGAATTGATATCAGGTGTCGCAACAAGATTTTCACGCACACGCTTGATGGTCGGCAGAAAATGATTATTTTTGCTAACGGCCCCAATGAGATTGACGCCAATACAATATTTCGAGCATTTGCTGGCTTTTCTGACCTTGTGGTCTTTCAATATTGTATCAGCAATGCCGTAACCATTTTCCGACTTGGTTTCAATGATGATAAAACCATTCCCAACCCTTGTTTCATTGTCCTCTTCTCCCGGCTGCGCGAAAGTCAGACTGTAATCAATCGTGACACGCTCACCACCGGCCTTGGCGACCAGCGTACATCGGCGATAGCCAACCATCAAAGCGGGACGCAGATCCAGGGACATCGGCTTATTATATTGCTTCTGGTAAATCTTTTTGAGCATCTGCAAATATTCCCCCCCAACGCGCGGGGTCACCAGAAAATCGCAGGTGGTCCGGTGCTTGTCAGTCTTGCCACGCAACCCTTTCAACTTGATCTCGAAATATTGCGCGCCACTATCTATATATTCTCTGGTGCGCACCTTAAAGCGCTGGCGCCGCCCCTGATGGTGCTCGAAATAGCAGGCGAAATCATCATCAAAATAGCACGAACTATAGGTGAACTGACGCAATCCATCGATTTCCAGCACCGCATAATGCTCTTTGGCCGCCTCAAGAAAGGCCTCGAACTGTCCAAAGTCTACCACATATTTATTATCAACGCGCGACAACATACGGGCCTGCGCATTGGTCTGCTCAAGGCTGATGGGCTCAAAGCCCTGAAACAACCCGGCAATATCGCTCTCATCCTGCTCAGCCTGATGAGCGCTGACTTCCTCTAGCTGCGGTTCTGACGAGGATTTCTTTATCCTGGCATTTGCGCTGTCCCAGCCGTGTTTGTTTTTTGGTATTGATCCGTGCATACTCACGCTCCTGGTGCCGAGCGGGCATGGTCAGGGGACCGCCCGAAATCTGGTTCTGGCCCGACATTATCCGTGAAATTAGGCTTCTCATCGCCTGGCAATTCATAGATCACGACAATGTCGACAATATCGCGCACATAATCGATTTTCTTGATGATAAAGGATTGAACAACCATGCCGAGCTTTTCAGACAGATTTTCCGACATGAGATTGCGGTTGCTGATGGCGCTTTCATCAATATGATCAAGCGTCACTGACATCTTACGCACATTGTCTACCGTCATCAGATTGGCCGAATGTTCCAGCGACCAGCTACCGATCAACCAGATACTCAATATAATGACTAAATTGCAAATCAGCACAAAGGTCAAATCGTCGATCCCGGCCCCGTTGATAACGGCCAGAGCCACACAGCCAAACAGATAGGCCATTTCAGTCTTGGTGAACTGGGCACTACGTAACTGGATCAAAGACAGCATGGCAAACAGGCCAAAACCAACCGCCACATTGAAATCGGTGCGAATGATCGACATGACAATGATCAGAATAAAAATATTGAACAAGGTGCAGGATACAAACATTTCCGTATTACGAAATTTACGATACAAGATGACATATGTAATAAAATACAAACTGGTAAAATCAATCAAGAAATCCCTGATAATACTTGTATAATCTATAAAACTCATGATGATTTTCTCTCGTCTTTACAGGTAGGCAGTTATTGTGAACGGGGCGGGCGTACCAAAGCTGGCCGCTGGCAAATAAACGGGGTCAGGGCAACATTATACCTCTAATGGCGTAATATAGAAATGCGGCCATCAGTCCCGATACTGGTACAGTGATCACCCATGCTGCTGCTATTTTGATAACCATGGAACGTTTCACAAGTTCTTCACGGTAGACTTTGGTCAAATCCTTGCGATCTTTTTTGCCCAGATAAAGTTTGTCACAAGCATTTTTACGCAGCTCTTTGACCATCTCCCCCTGCTCGGCAAAGGCTGAGGATTGAAACAGTTCAAGAAATTGCGCAACTGCTTTTGGGTCATCGCCCTTGATGCGGTTTTTGATTTCCTGGTCCATACGAGCCCGATAGGCCTGCAAATATTCACGCAAGAAACCAACTCCAAACACACCGCCAACCGCGATATGGGTCGAACTCACCGGCAAGCCCATTTGCGAGGCGATAATCACCGTAATGGCAGCCGCCAGCGCCACACAAAAGGCACGGGTCTTGTCAAGATGAGTGATTTCCGAACCCACTGTACGAATGAGCTTGGGGCCATAAAGAGCCAACCCAACCGCCAGTCCAAGCGCCCCGACAATCATCACCCACAAGGGAATGGCTGCCTTTGCAGAGACATCATGACTGGATAATGTATCAGTGATCGCTGCCAGCGGCCCTACCGCATTGGCCACATCATTGGCACCATGAGCAAAACTCAACAAAGCGGCTGAAAAGATCAGCGGTACCGTAAACAGTGTATTGATGCTTTCACGCGTATTTTCAAGACGGGTGGCAGCATATGAAATCATCGGCCTGACAAAAACAAACACCAGCACCCCGACCACCAGTCCGGCAAACCCGGCTGTAAGAAAATCCACATGCCAGATTTTTTTCAGCCCCTTCAGGATCAGATAGGTCGCAAAGGCCCAGGCCATGACCGCCATAATATAAGGCACATATTGCCTGGCCGCCCCCATCAGGTTTTTCTGATCAATAATCAGCCGCGTGATCAAATAAAGAAACATGGCCGCAATCAACCCGCCCAGCAGCGGCGAAATCACCCAGCTGGCAGCAATTGTCGCCATCTTGTCCCAATTGGCAATTTCCCAACCACCAGCGGCGATCCCCGCTCCCAAAACACCGCCGACAATCGAATGAGTGGTGGAGACAGGCGCACCGATAATGGTCGCAATATTAAGCCAGATGGCCCCAGCCAGCAGGGCGGCCAGCATAAGCCAGATAAAGGTGGAACTGTCGGCAATAAGGGCGGGATCAATAATGCCCTTTTTAATCGTGCCGACCACATCACCCCCGGCAACAAGAGCGCCGCTAATTTCAAAAACAGCGGCCAGAACAACAGCACCGGTCATGGTCAACGCCCCAGAACCAACAGCTGGACCCACATTATTGGCAACATCATTGGCACCGATATTCATGGCCATATAACCACCGACAATGGCGGCAACGACCAGAAAAGTGCCCCCGCCTGCGGCAAGTTCAAGAAAATTGTTCACCCAGATCATGATGCCTGCCAGAAAGAGCAGGCTGACCGCAAACTTCACGAAATCGAGCTGGGAAATTCGAGCTGTCCCCAGACCTGCAAGAGCTCTTTTTTCAACGACAAGAGCCACTTTGTCAGTGCTTGAAGACAGATTATCAATAGTGGGTGGGTTGCTGCTATACATGTACTATTACTCTTTACTTTTACTTTTACTTTTACTTTTACTCATTTTTTTGTATCCACCACAAACGGATAAAGACAAAAAAGTCGACACTTTCAAATTCTGAGGAATACCCCCTACCCGCAACTGGTTACGAACAACCCCACACCTGTTGATCAATTCTCAGCTCGGGCTCCGTGTAAAAACGGCCCTTCCTGTTGTGCACGTCATAATTCGGCCAAGATAAGCACCAAAATATATAAGTCAATGTTTTTTAATAATATTATTAAGACAAACCTCTTGAAAAAACGGGCACCTGACCAACCTGAGGCTGACACAAGGCGCATTAAATCAAAGAAATACACATAATAAAACAATTTATACAGAATAGAATTAACAGCCCCCTAAAATATGCACCTACCCCATTGAATATAATATGTTTTTATATTTTCCAAGATGGTATTCCAAGGACGATTTCTATTACAGATCAGGCTGACTGCTGCAGTTTTGAGGAATGAGACCAAGGCTTCGAAACCTACAGGGGCCGGGGTGGCTATTCGCCACAGCCCTTCACTTCTCGCGCAAACACGCTTTGCGAGGGGGCAACGCATTGTTTGCGCGCTACTTCTCTAGTTGAGTGCCCCCTCCAGACCGGCCGTTTTTCAATGACAAGGTAAAAGAGGAAGGGTTTACGACCAAAGTTGGATCGTCAGCCATGGTATCTTTGCATTCAAGACGCAGGCCACCACCGATAAACAGATCAAACCGTTTTGCCATTTATAGAATGGCATGAGGCGAATAATTCGAGCCGTTCATATCAACCTTGAAAGAGGCTAGAGCGGTTCAGGTTTGATCTGCATCATTCTGATTGGAATGAGTGCAATTTGCTCTAAATCACTGCTCCAGGTCGAAATCAAGGATGGCCATATTGAAATTATAACAAAGGTCTTCATCTTCATCATCACGATAAATAATGCCGATAAATTCGTCATCTATGTAAACTTCAGCGCTGTCATCCTTTTGCGGACGCGCTTTGATCTGCAAACCTTTCACCTTGAAAACACCGCGCATATAGTCTTGAAGGCGGCCCATCTCTTCCTTTTTCATACAAAAACTTCCTTTATTAAAAATCGCTGCGCGAGCGGGACCAGTCCCGCACCCCGTTGGGAGGAGACCTCCCAAACCCACCCTTTTCTAAATTTCAAAAAGAAGG
>JAKIUO010000293.1 GCA_021647535.1 Hyphomicrobiaceae bacterium | reverse complement strand
AAAGCAAATAGCGGCTGAACAGGCCTCAGCTGTGAAGCTGGCCACAGAGCAAAGGCTGGCGGCTGAACGTGCGGCAGCGAAAAAGTTTGCCGCAGCGAAGAAGCTTGCGGTAGCGCAAAAAATGGCCGCCGCAAAAAATGGAACAAATAAAGGTACGGCTGGAAAAAAATGGCGGGATATCTCTTTTGCCGACATGAGCTATCTGGATAAAGGTGGCAAGTCTGGTGAAGTTCGCATTGCTGGCAAGGCTCAGAGTGGAGCGAAACTGCGCTTTTTGATGGATGGAAAAGCGATTGGCGCGGTCACTGCAGACAAGAACGGTGCCTGGAGTTTCAAAACTAAGCGGCAATTGGAGCGGGGGGCTCATTGGTTGGTTGCAGAGCAGCTTGATGCCAATGGCAAGCGTATCGCGCACGCCGAAGCGCCCTTTGACCGAGCTGATGAGCCCATGCAGGTGGCTTCCCATAAAATGGCTCCTCATAAAGAAGCTGGATCTGCTATAAAGTCTGGTCAGCCAAGCGCTATGGGGATGGCTGATAAACCCAGGAAAGCTCTTGTTGGAGCTGGAAGCAAGGTCGGGACAGAGCTTGCTGACAAAGCGGGCCAAAATGGACAGGCCGTTGCCACGCGCCCCGGAGAAAAAAGCCTCTGGGCTAAATTCAAAGGGATATTTAAAGTTGACCCTAATGCCGAAAAAGAGGGAGCTGAAGCCGGGACAAAGGTTGCAGACAAGGGCGGGCCTGCGGGGGTCAAGACAGCTAACGCCAGCTCGGGTTCCAAATCCTTTGCCTTTGAATCTGTAGAGTATCAGAACGGCTCCGGGAATGGTGCGGTCACGATGACCGGGCGCGGCGAACCAGGGGTTCGTATTCGGCTTTATGATGGCGGCAAGGGCATGGGCGAGGCTGTTGTCAATAAAAAGGGGCAGTGGTCCTTTAAAAAGGCAGGCCAGGTCAAGGCCGGAATGCATGAGTTTCAGGTGGCATATGTTTTAAAAACGGGCCGCGAAGTGTTGGCAGCCCGTATGCAATATGACCATGTTCTGGATCGCAAAAAAGTCCAGGATTTGCCAAAAGTCCGTGCTGGAGGCATGATCCGCACTGCGAATGGTCATGATGGTATGAAAAAAGCGCCAGATGGCAGGGGCAAGAAGAAGGCCGTCATTCACAAAAAGAAGCTCAGCTCTGTGCAAGCCCGAAAGCTGAGGCGACAGACTCGCAAGTTAAAAAGAGCCAGACGGGCCAGAGCCGCTCGCAAATATGCACGCAGCAAGCGAGCCAGTCGTCGTCAACGGGCCAGTCGTCGTCAGCGGGCGAGGCGTCGTCAGCGGGCGAGGCGCAAATATTATGCCCTGGCAAAGCGAACAAAACCCCGCACGAGAACAAGACGGATAAGCCTGCGTCTCCAGAAAAGTCGTAAAGCGCGCCGGGCCAGAGCCGCTCGATTGGCGTTGATGAAGCGTGGATCTCAGCGCTATTATCTGGGAGGCCGAAACAGGCGGGGCTATTGGGTCAAGAGAGGGGCGTATGCGAAAAATGGTAGGTTGCGCAGGAATGTACGCATTTACAAGGGGAATTCCTTCTATGGATATGGACGCGTTCGCTCTGGTAATGGCAGGGTCGTTGTGCGCATCAAGCAAAAATAGCACGGTCTGAACGATTTTGATCTGTTGGATATATTTGGCCCCTCTTTTCCCTCATATTGGCAAAGAGGGGCCTTACTTTTTTTTAGGGTTTTTCTGCTAGGGTCTTTTGAGTATGAAACTGATGGTTTGTTGTATGTAATTGTATTCTGGTTGTTGAGTTCAAGGTTTGAACAAGGATCGCATGTCTTGCCCTGTCTTTTGGGGTAAGTCTTGATCATTGGACCTTGCGAGCAGCCCCTTTGGGGGAAAAGTTGATGAGTTTTGTTGTTGAGTTCATGAGCCGAGCGACGGTCACCACATTTTTAAGTTTGGTGTTTTTGGTCGCATAGACGATATGAAGAGGGCGGCCTTTCAAAGTAAATTGAAAACCCGCCCCGGTGCTGATTTCATTTTGATCGTCCAAAAGCGTCTGTCCCGAACTCAGGTGAGATCGAAGCGATCTGCATTCATGACCTTTTGCCAGGCGCGCACAAAGTCGCGGACAAAGTCCGTCCTGGCATCCTCTTGAGCATAGATTTCTGCGATGGCGCGCAGTTGGGAATTTGATCCAAAAATCAGATCGACCCGCGTGCCAGTCCATTTCAGCTCGCCACTTTTGCGATCACGCCCCTCAAACAGGTCTTGCGCTTCAGAAGTGGCTTTCCATTGCGTCCCCATATCGAGCAGGTTGACAAAAAAGTCATTGCTGAGGGTTTCGCTTTGCGTCGTGAATACGCCGTGCTGTGAACCATCATGGTTGGCCCCGAGCACACGCAGCCCGCCAATAAGGACGGTCATTTCGGGAGCGCTCAGCTTCAGCAATTGTGCCTTGTCAAGCAACAAAGCCTCTGGGGAAACGGTGAAGGCGGTTTTCTGGTAATTGCGAAAACCATCTGCCAGAGGTTCCAGCATAGCAACAGATTCAATATCCGTTTGTTCGAGCGAGGCA
>JAKIUO010000072.1 GCA_021647535.1 Hyphomicrobiaceae bacterium | reverse complement strand
GACCGTATCATTGTTCAGGGCAAGGAAAAGATGGTCACCATAACCGCGATAATGCGCAAAATGGTGGTTGTTTTCAATGCTATAATAAAAACCGGCGAGCCGTGGAGAGGTGCCGATGCGTAAGATGCCTGGCATTTTGGAACGATTATAGAGGCTGGGCTAAAGCCATCCTTTCGGAGCCACCGTCGCTCACCCTTACCAGCTTGCGACCCGGGGTGAGCGACGGTGGCTTTGGAAGGATGGCGACCTATCCTTTTGGTGAACCTGAAGCGAGCTTGGAGATGAAAAAAATGCTTGATTTTAAACACGGTAGATGCCGGCATGATGGGACAATTTACGGTTGAGGCTTAACGCCAAGCAAAGGGCGGGCGGCAGGTGTGTTCAAAACCGCACCTTCCCCCGCTGGAAGGATAATCAACCCTGTGGCAAAAAGGGATCACTGTCTTTTTTCATTGTGGAGATCACCGCAATTTGAGCAGGCTTTATCTTTACTTCACAATAGAAAATATGCTCCTATGATTTCACATCTTATAGGATGAAATAAATACAGGACGATCATGAAAAGTTTGAACAGACAATCTGCTGGACGATCCAGCTGGCATCTTTTTGCCAGTATGGGTCTGGCATTGCTGTTTGCTTTTTTGTTGAATGTGGCAGGAACCAGCGCAACGCTTGCTCATTCCAACGCTTTGCATCACAGCCAGATGGGCCATGGGGTGCCCGCACTTTCCCACCACGCTGTACCGCGCGACCAGACATCCAAAGGCCAGCTACAAACTCTGTCAAGTGAAACAAACCAGCAGATTGATTGTCTAGGCATTCCAATCGAACATGATTGTGCCTGTTGTCCATCGGAGCGCTCTCTTAGTTCTTCTGCATTTGTACGACCTAATGATGATCCTGTCTGGCTGGCGCAAACACGCCCTGTCAAAAAGCTGATACAGCCCTTTGCCATACGCTTTCGCCTCAACCTGATCGCTGTTCTGGGCTCCTCGCAGCCCCCTTCCCTGCAGCTTTCGAGCCTCGCCCCTGCACAGATGCAATTCGTGCAAACCATTCGGCTGCTTCTCTAAAAAACACCCTGAGCTTATCGACGCACGCCTTTAGATGCTGTTTGCCTGCAAACAGATCGAAAAGCCCGTACGTCAAATTCCAAAAAAATAAAACCTGCGCCGGATTTCCATATCTTGAAAACGAGCGCTGTTGGGGGATGTTTCGCAATGAAACACAAATTATTCAAGGCCGGACTCTGTGTCAAAACCGGCATGTTAGCAAGTCTCTGGCTGGGACTATTGCTCGGCCTTTCGGCCTGTGACGAGATCGAGGGTGTGGATTATCTGCGCCAGGGACACCCTGCCGACCCAGGTGCTTCCTCGGGAAAACCAGCAAAAATGTCGCGTGCACTGACACCGGAAAATATCAATGTCAGGCCTCAGCTGGGTGGTGTTGGATCATCCACACCGCAGCAACAAAACAGTCCGGCTGTAACGAACCATCGTGGGAGCCATTGACCATGAGAAAACAAATAAGAACCATCGCGCTGGTCGGCTTAACGGGGCTGCCGCTGGCCGGTTGCGCCTCGCTTTCAGCAGATCTTGCTTTTCAAGACGTCGCCGCTTCAGTGGAGCAGCGCACTGGCAAACGCATTGAATGGGATCAAGGCGGACCGGATGATCTGGCAGCGCGGGCCGCTGTGACGCAAATGCTCAAAAAGCCCCTGACCCTCACAACCGCGACACAGGTCGCACTGTTGAACAATCGCGGCTTGCAATCCACCTATACCGAGCTTGGGATCGCCCAGGCCGGGCTGGTACAGGCCGGACTTTTGAAAAACCCCTCCTTTGACATCTCGATTATAAACCCCCTGCAAAGCGCCCTGCCCTATAATCTGGCCTATGGAGTGGTTTTCCAGTTCATTGATGCGCTCTATATTCCCTTGCGGCGCAGGGTTGCGGCCTCCAAACTGGAAGAGGCCAAAATCAGCGTGTCCTCACAGGTCATTGACCACGCGGCCATGACGCAATCGGCTTTTGTCGATTATCTGGCCGCCCGCCAACTGGTCGGACTGGTCAAGCAGGTTGAAAAATCAGCGAGGGCCTCCTTTGAAGCCGCCAAAGCCCTGCGTAAAGCTGGCAACACCACGGTCCTGGAATTCGAAACACAGCAAAGCCAGCTCACTACGGCCAAGCTTGATTTGGCCAATGCACAGGCCATGCGGCTCGAAACCCGCGAAAAGGTCAATACCGCTCTGGGGCTCAGCGGCACACAAACCCGCTGGAGGACAGCCTCCCGCCTGCCGACCGCCAAAGGCAAGCGTCCGCCCAAAAATATCGAAAAACAGGCCGTTGCCAACAGTCTTGATCTCGAAGCGGCGCGGGCACGCCTCGTCACACTGGCGCATCAATATGGGGTTAAAGTCGCAACCTCGATCATTCCAGATCTGGAAATCGGCTTCGATGTAGAACGTGATGGACCCGACAAGGAATGGAGCCGTGGACCCGTCATCGGCATTGTTCCTCCGCTCTTTGATCAAGGACGGGCCAAACGCAAAGCGGCACAAATGGAAATCCGCAGGGCGCAGGATATGTATTGGGACATTGCCGTGCGTGTGCGCTCGGCGGCCCGACTGGCCAAAGCCCGCTTGGCTATGACGCACAAGCAGACCCATTATTATGAACGGGCTGTCTTGCCACAGACCGCCAAAATCCTCAACGCTACGCAGGTCAATTATAACGCCATGCAGCTCGGCGTTTTCAGGCTACTGCTGGCCAAGCGTGACCAGATTCAGGCTGGCCAGCGCTACATCCAATCCTTACAGGCCTACTGGAAGGCCCGCATTGCCTATGAACAACTTATGAGCGGTCGATTGCCCTCGGGCGGTGCCAGCATGGGATCACTCAATACAGCCAGCGCACCAGCTGATAGCGGAGGACACTAACATGTCGGACAAGAAATCAAACCACTCTGAAATATCAAAAAAACAAAACAGTTCTGCCAGCAAGGCTGCCAATCGTCCGGGGATGACGAGACGGCAGGCGCTTGGAGTTGGTGGGGCAACGCTGGCAAGTGCGGCGCTTGCCAGCGTACTGCCCGCCAGCACCCCGGCCAAGGCACAAGGAATGCGCGGCAGTCATGCCGGAGGCATGGGGGCGATGAACGAACCAAAACCAAAACCAAAGTCAAGGCCAAGACCAGCGGGCAAGCCGGGAACCTATACCTATCCGCGCGGCAATGATTTTTATGCCCGTAGCGTTGATGACTGGGACGGCTTTGAACCGGGGCGCCCCGGCGAGCACTATACCCCCGTCGTCGTGCCCAATGGGGTCACCCTGCCGCACAAGATTGTCGATGGCGTTAAAATATTTCATATGGTCGTCGAAGAATTCCTGCACACATTTGCGCCCGGTCTGCAGGCCATGTGCTGGGGCTTTAACAAGCAGCTGTCCGGCCCGGTGATTGAGGCCGTGGAAGGCGACCGTATCCGCATCTATGTCACCAACAAGCTCAACACCAAGACCTCAGTGCACTGGCATGGTCTGTTGCTGCCCTCTGGTATGGATGGTGTTGGCGGGATATCGCAACGTAAAATTCAACCCGGCGAAACCTTTATGTATGAGTGGACCCTCAATCAGTATGGCACCTTCATGTATCATTCGCACACCGACACCATGACCCAGGAAGGCATGGGGCTAACAGGTATGTTCATCGTCCATCCGCGCAAGGAAACTGAAAAACGGGCGGATCGAGATTTCGTTATGCTGCTGGGAGAATATGACATCGTGCCCGGCACCTACCGCCCCGATCCCAGCGTGTTTTCCGGCTTCAATACGCTGACCTTCAATGGCAATTGCTTCCCCGGAACAGACCCGCTGATCGCCAAACAAGGTGACAAGGTGCGCATCCGGGTTGGTAATCTGTCGGCCATGAGCCATCACCCCATACATTTGCATGGCCATGCCTTTCAGATCGTCGAGACAGATGGGGGGGCTATTCCGCCAGAGCGCCGCCACCCCGAAACCTCGGTGCTTTGTGCGGTGGGGCAAGCAAGAGCGGTGGAATTTATTGCTGATAATCCCGGCGACTGGGCAATGCATTGCCACATGACGCATCACACCATGAACCAGATGGGCCACGGGCTTCCCAATGTTCTTGGCATTGATCATCGCAAGCTGGACAGTCAGGTGGCAAACCTGTTGCCGGGCTATATGACCATGGGAGCAAACGGTATGGGCGGAATGGCCCAGCACGCCCAGCATATGGAAATGCCGGAAAATTCCATTCCAATGGTAGGCGCACCAGGGCCTCACGACTATATCGCTATGGGCGGCCTGGTCACCGTCTTCAAGGTGCGCGAAGAGCTTGCAAGCTATGATGATCCCGGCTGGTACAATGCGCCCAAGGGCACGACAGCCACGACAGCCACACGATCTGACCTGCGACGCGACGGCATCAAGATTTAAGGACCTGCGACGATATTTGGGGGCTTTTTTTTACTCAACCAGGAAGAAAACTATCATGCAAAATACAATCAAAAGGATCGCTTGCCTTGGTGGCGTTCTCAGCTTGCTAGGGCTCGCTACCAGCCCGGCTCTGGCGCATGGTGCCAAGACGCATGCCACCACTGACCAAAAAATGCCTGATTGCCAAAACGGTAATGGGAATGCACAGGCAGGCCAAGCTGGCGCTGGACATATGAAGGACTGCATCGGCAAAAATGGTGAAGCAATGGGGCAAATGAACCAAATGGGCCAGGGTACGAATATGCCCCTTGGCAACAAGGACATGGGCAACCAGAACATGGGCAACCAGAACATGGGCGCTCACATGCATAATGGAAAAATGATGCAGGGTCATTAAACGACATATAAGCTCCCCCAAGGAGAGACGAGGCGCGTCCCTCCCTCCACACTTAACGCGCCTCGTTTATTCGCTTTCAACTGAAGGAAATGACCGTGAAGACCCAAACGAAATCATCAAAAAAAATCCCCTTTTTTTTTCTCCTCTCGCTGATCGCGGCTCTTCTGCTGTTGCCTTCTGCGCAAACCAGCGTCTTTGCCCATAAGGGTGCGCACGGCATTGTCAAAGAGCGCATGGCCATCATGAAGGGCATGAAGGATCATATGAAAATCATTGCGCAAACCGTAAAGGGCCAGATTGAGTTCGACGAAAAATCCCTCAACGGCGCGCTAGACTATTTACAAAAACATGCCGGCAAACGGCTTGCCAAACTGTTTCCAAAAGGATCCGCTGGCAAAAAAAGCGATGCCGATCCCGCCATCTGGAAAGACTGGGACAAGTTCAACAAACTCGCGCTTTCTCTCACTCATTCCAGCGATGCTTTTCGCGTAGCTCTTGAGAAAAAACCTGCCGGAAAGCTGGATAAAGCAGCGCTCCTACAGCTGGAAAACCAATATGACGCCCTCAAACAGGTCTGCAAAGACTGTCATGACAGTTTCAGACTGTAGAACAGATTGCGCCCACTCGCGATCATTCCAGCTGGCATTTTTGCTCCGTTTTCGACGCAAAGAAATTTGAAAATATCCAGATATATTCTGCATTTCTTTGCTTTAAACCGAACCAAAACTGTTCAGCTGTTTCTGATCCCGAGTGAACACAATCTGCTCTAGCCAATAATAGCAAAGAGGAACAAGCATGAGCCTTTTCAACAAGACGCTTTCGCGTCGAAAATTTCTGTGCGATCTCGGCCTTACCATGAGCGCCTGCGCCCTCCCCCTACCGACACTGGCTTCGCCGGTGCTGGCCAGCGGGTCTTTGCCGCACGGATCTGTTCTCATGAAAGCCCTGCCCAAGGGGGCCATCCTGCTGGAGGCACGCAAGGGACAGATGGAACTGCTCGGCAAAGGGCTGGGCGCTGCCGACATCTGGGGGTATGATGGGGCGGTGCCGGGTCCGATCTTGCGGGTCAAGCAGGGCAACGAGCTCACTATTCGTTTCAAAAACAGTCTTCCACAAAGCTCAACCATCCATTGGCATGGCCTGCGTATCGACAACAAAATGGACGGCGTCGCCGGGCTGACGCAAAAGGCTGTTGCCCCTGGCGAAAGCTTTGATTACCGCTTTCGCCCGCCAGATGCCGGCACCTACTGGTATCATCCCCACAACCGCACCTGGGAGCAAATGGCGCGCGGTCTTTATGGCCTGCTGATTGTCGATGAGCCCAACCCGCCCAAAGTCGATCACGACATCGCCCTTGCCTTTGATGACTGGCAACTCAAACCCGATGGCGATCTGGAAGCGGAAAGCTTTGGCCGCATCGGTGAATGGGCGCATGGCGGGCGCATCGGCAATGTCATGACGGTCAACGGTTCCAGCGATACCCGCTTTAAAGTCAAATCCGGTGATCGCGTGCGAGTGCGCATCTGCAACACGGCCAATTCACGCATTTTAAACCTGCGCATTGGCGGCTGCGTCGCGCGCACCATTGCGCTCGATGGTCAGCCCGTTGCCCCCAGAGCCACAACCGATGAGGATCTGCTGGTGGCCCCGTCCCAGCGCATTGACCTTATTCTCGATATGGAGGGCAGCCCGGGAACCCGCGCCATCATTTCCGAAGTTTCCGACATGCGTCTGCCGCTGGTCCATTTCGACACTCACGCCAGCGACAAACGGCGCGACAACTCTCTGGCCGACCTTGCCGCCCTGGCAGACAATCCGCTCGGCACGCCCGACAAAAACAATCCGCTCCAGGTCAAGCTGGAAATGACCGGCGGCGCCATGGGCGGCCTGCGTAGCGCCATGCACAAAGGCAAGAAAATGAGCCTGCGCGAACTGATTGATGGTCCCAAGATGATCTGGGCCTTTAACGGCACGGCGGGTATGCCGGAAAAACCATTGTTCAGCGCCAAAAAAGGCCAAACGGTTGAACTCGATATGATCAATAACACTGCCTTTGCTCACGCCATGCACATGCCCGGCCATCATATGGGCGAGATCAGACGGGTGCGCCAAACCAGACAGGGGCAGCGCTTCATGCCCTCGCGCCCTGACTGGCGCGACACCGTGCTTGTCGACCGCGCCGAGGCCGTAAAAATTCGTTTCCTTGCCGACAATCCCGGCAAATGGATGATCCACTGTCACATGCTGGAACATCAGGCCGGTGGTATGTCCACCTGGTTTGAAGTTGTTTAACGCCCAAAAAGGTTTTGAATCATATGAAAGACAAGGTAGTCCCCCTGCTGATTGTTGCCGTACTGCTAGGCGGTATCACCGTCATGTTCGCACCAGCGGACACACAAAAATCGGCACAAATCAAAGTGAATGTCCCAATTTTGAGCGCTGCTGCCCAGGCCGGGGAAGCACAATTTACCCGTAATTGTTCCCAGTGCCATGGCCAAAATGCCGCCGGTACAAATCAGGGGCCGCCGCTCATACACAAATATTACCGCCCCAACCACCACCCTGACCGGGCCTTTTATCGTGCCGCCGCCAATGGCGTGCGCGCCCATCACTGGCAGTTTGGCAATATGCCCCCGGTCACCAACGTCAAGCGCAAGGAAGTCAGAAAAATCATCTCTTATGTCCGCGAACTGCAAAGGGCCAATGGCATATATTGAGCTTGATTTTCAGGCGTTGTGACCTCTTTGCCCTGCATGTCTTTTTTGATTTGAATCGAGTGCAAAAGCAAAGACAGCCCCATTCAAACAGGTGTATTTAAACAGTCACAGTAATTCTTGTAATGTCAAACAATAGACCCCGACTTATTCTAGCCAATTTCGAACGGCAAAAATTGTTATGAGACCGTCAAGCCCAAGCTGACGGACCTGCATACCGCACCTTATCAAAAGTCGGGGTCATATGAAAAAATTTTACACCGTTTTTACGATCGCAATTTTTCTGCCAATTTATTCAGCTGCAGCTTTTGACACTGGAAGTGGACACGAACTGATGAATAGTTCGGACTGGAAAACTTCCTGGCAAACCACCACGACAAGAAACCAGCCGGTCAGGTCAGCAAGGCGAAAAATCCGCTCGATCGGCAGCCGCCCTTCAAAGGTTGCCACGCTGCGGGCCGAAGCCATTCAGATCAGTATGAGGCATTTGACGCGCCTTCGCCCCTATGCCAGCAACTATCCACGCATGGTGAGCGCCGTTCGCACCTATTGGCACAAGAATATAACGCGCCCAAACGCCTCGCGCCTGACAGCAACGATCATGCAACATGTACAGGCCAGATACCGCTTTTTTATACGGGGAAGGCTCTATGCCGGGGTCACCAAAGGGATCAATGTTCTCAAAAAGAAACTACGCTAGCGCCTATGGGATCAAGCCCGGAACGCAACATTTAGCGCAACAAAAGCACTGGCACGGAAGCGCCGCGAATGACATTGGTGGTCGTGCTGCCCACCAGAAAACGGCGGATGGTCGAATGACCATAGGCACCCATGATCAGCATATCAATATCATGAGCGGCGCGATAATCGCACAGCACTTTTTCAACTTCCCCCTGCTCAAGCACTGCCGGAGCCTCAAAGCCTGCTTCATCCATCATCTCGCTAGCCCAGTCGAGTTCGATACGGTTAGCACTCGTGTCCTCACCGACCATCACCAAATGACAGGGCAGACCTTTAAACAATGGGCTTTGCGCCACCATCTCGACGCCCTTACGCGTCGTCTCACTGCCATCAAAGGCCAGCATGACGCGTTTTGGAGCGCTAAAGGTTGGCGCGGCGACAAGAATGGGCTGATGCAAGGTGCGCACAACGTTTTCCAGCATTGAGCCGGTATGATCACCAAGATTTTCATCATGTTTACCCATTACCAGCAGACGGATGCGCCCTTCCATTTCCATAAGCGTATCAACCAGCGAACCATGGCGCTGGTTCAAAACAGGTTTGGCAACGCCATCTATGATAGCCCGCTCGCGCGCCTCTTCCATCATCAAGCGCCCCTGCTCCAGCGCCAGCTTGCCGCGCTTCACATCAAGGCTGGAAAGCTCATCAAGCAAGGCCGAGCGCGAGCCCAGACCAATATTGCCGCTATAATCCGGCGTTGCTGGATATTGTGATTTGTCGAGCACATGCAAAATTTCCAGCGGAGCCTGCATGGCGAGCGCCGCCCAGGCGGCCAAGTCACATACAGCCGTTGAAACTTGCGTCCCGTCAATCGCAGCCACGACATTACTGGTTTCAATGCTCATTCATCTGATCCTTGCTAAAATTATGCCGCCTTCAGCTCGCTTCGCGAATGGGCTGCCGCCCAAACCTGCTTGGGAGGAGACCTCCCAAACCCACCCTTATCTAAATTTTAAATAGAAGGGGGTTTGGGGGAAAACTTTTCCCCAAATGGGTGTGGGCGATAGCCCACTTGCGCAGCAAATCCAACGGCTCAATGATCCATCAGCTTATCAACAAGTTCGGGCTTATCATAAACAGCGAACCGATCAACGATTGTAGCGCTGGCCTTATTGAGCCCCAGCAATTGCACTTCCGTGCCTTCACGGCGAAATTTAAGCACGACCCGATCAAGCGCCGCCACCGCACTAATATCCCAGAAATGCGCCTCAGACAAATCAATCACCACCTTGTCGAGCACTTCCTTGAAATCAAAAAATTCGGTGAACTTGTAGGAGGAGGCATAAAACACCTGACCGACCACCTGATAAACGCGCAAGCGCCCATCGTCTGACAGGTCCGATTTGACATATTTGTACTGCGCCACCTTGTTGGCAAAAAACAGACCGGCCAGCAGCACCCCGACAAACACACCATAAGCAAGATTGTGGGTGGCGACAACAACGGCCACCGTGCTCAACATAACAATGGTGCTGGAGAGCGGGTTTTTCTTCATGTCGGTGATCGAGCTCCAGCTAAAGGTGCCGATACTCACCATGATCATCACGGAAACCAGCGCCGCCATGGGAATCTGCTTGACCCATTCGCCCAAAAAGACCACGAGAATGAGCAAAAAGACCCCGGCCACCAGTGTCGACAAACGGGTGCGGCCCCCGGATTTCACATTGATCACTGACTGACCAATCATCGCGCAACCGGCCATGCCGCCAATCAGCCCCGAAGCAATATTCGCAGCGCCCTGCCCCTTGCATTCGCGGTTCTTGTCGCTCGGCGTATCGGTGAGTTCGTCAATAATCGTCGCGGTCATCAAACTTTCCAGCAGACCAACAATGGCCAGCGAGAGCGAGTAAGGCAGGATGATTTTCAGGGTTTCAAATGACAAAGGCACATCGGGCCACATAAACATGGGCAGCGTGTCCGGCAGCTCTCCCATATCTCCAACGGTTCGAATATCAAGACCTAACGCCATAGCGAACACAGTCAGCACAATAATGGTGATGAGCGGCGAGGGCACAGCTTTGGTCAAATAGGGCAAGCCGTAAATAATGCCAAGCCCCGCCGCCGTCATGGCGTAGACATGCCAGGTGACATTGGTGAGCTCAGGCAATTGCGCCATGAAGATCAAAATGGCCAGCGCATTGACAAAGCCCGTCACCACCGAGCGCGATACAAAACGCATAAGCGAACCGAGCTGCAAATAGCCTGCACCGATCTGCAAGACACCAGTCAGCAAAGTCGCCATCATCAGATATTGCAGGCCGTGCTCTTTAACAAGCGTCACCATCAGCAAGGCCATGGCCCCGGTTGCCGCCGAGATCATACCCGGTCGCCCGCCCAGAAATGCCGTTACAACGGCGATGCAGAAAGAAGCGTACAAGCCAACCTTTGGATCAACACCAGCGATAATCGAAAAGGCAATAGCCTCGGGAATAAGCGCCAGCGCCACCACCAGCCCGGCCAGTAAATCGCCGCGCGTATTACTCAACCACGTGTCTTTTGCAAAAATGCTCATATTATTCCCTGCATCCCAAATCAACCGCCCCTTGTTCTCAGGGCAAAAGCCGTCCTAGACCAAACCTGAGTTCTACGCGCTTCGCGGGGCGGCGTAAGCAGACCAAAATGTCGCAGGGGAATGAACGAGATAATGAACGAGAGCCAGGAGTTTGCTGCGCAAGTGGGCTGTCGCCCACACCCACTCGGGGAAAGGTTTCCCCGAACCCCTTTCTTTTTATTTAAATCCAAAGGAAAGCTCCCGTGCCCGCCTCGTCATAAATTAAACTTTTCGTGAAAACAGCTCTGGCGCCTCCCTGATATGCTAGAGATCGTTTTTAAACTTTATTCACCCGTTGAGGCCCGCCTTGTCCCCTACCGCACATTTCATCTATTTCGCCCTCTGGATCAGCTTTGGTCTGGGTCATACACTTCTGGCTGGCCCTAAAGCCAAAGCAGCCCTGGCCTTTTTACTGGGGCGGACCTATCGCTTTTCTTATAATCTGTTCGCCCTTGTTCATATTGGTCTGGTGATCTATGGCGGGCGCTATTTGCTTGGCGAACAGGCCAGCCACTTTGCCCTATCCCCTGAAATACTGATGGCACTGCAAGGCTCTATGCTGCTTGGCATTGTCCTGTTTCTGATTGCCCTTTCGCAATATGATATTGGCCGATTTTCCGGTCTGACCCAGCTTTTTACACAGGCGCAAGAGGACCGCGAAGAGCCGCTGCATCTGGGCGGTCTGCACCGTTTTGTGCGCCATCCTCTTTATACCGGGGTCTATCTGTATATGTGGGGCGCGGTGCGTACTGAATTTGATCTGGCCACCGCCTTTTATGCCAGTCTTTATTTGATGATCGGCAGCCATTTTGAAGAGCGCAAACTCATCAACCTCTATGGCACAGCCTATAGCGACTATAAAAAACGCGTCCCAGCCCTCATTCCGTGGCGGGGCCGGGCAATCTGATACGCAGTTGGAAGCTCAATTAGGCACAATCCCCCTTATATCTCCCGACGATCCAGCGCAAACAAACCCCAGCACCATCAATGCCAGCATGGTAAGGCCGACAATGCCACTTCCCCAGAACAGCGACGCCGCCAGCCATTTTGGTGCCGCCATAGAGCGATCAGGCTCCCCCTTAACGTGATATTTCACACGCACCAACAGGGTCAGGATGGAAAAGAACAGCAAAAGGATCAGCGCTGGTTGCCATAAGACATCATAAAATTCACACATCACGGCTCTCACTTTATATCTCTTCCCGAAGGGATTCGAGCAGATAAGTCCAACACTATACCCCTCATTGAGGACAAGTCACAGGATAAGACTTCAAAATCAAAACATTTGAAAAATACTGAAATCACTCAACTATAGTCAAAACACTCGAAGATCAGACAAAGTTTGCGAAAAACCGCAGTCCGATCAACGAGGTTCACCCGTCAGCAGCCAAATCGCTTGTAGCCGCTGGCTATATTAAAAACACTTCTTCTTGACGACCCCGGCATATGCAGTATGCTCATCAAAAATAGCTTATAATCGTTGTCTGCCAGTGACATTTTATCGTGTCGGTCCTGCAGCAAAGGTCTGGACGACAGAGGCATACATGACGGATCAGGACTTATTGCTCGACTTCATAGATTGCATTTATGAATGCGGTAGCGGCGGCCAGAGCTGGACTGTTTTCCTCAAAAAATTTGACCGGCAGTTCCCCGCCCTCAAATCCGGACTTATCGGCTATGATGACACGCATCCTCATCTTAATTTTGCGCTGCTCGGCAATTATGAAGAGGAATTTGCCACCAGCTATGTGGACTATTACCACAAGCTCAACCCATGGTACGACATGCTACAGGAAGCTCGACCGCTAGAGCTCAATATCTGGGCTCATGAGGTGGTGCCACTGGACACCTTGCAAAAAACCGAATTTTATCACGACTGGGTCGAGCCACAGGGAGATATTGCCACAGGTTTCACCTCAAACCTCAGTCGCACCAAGGGCTGCTTTATCAATCTGGCCTGCAATATCAGCCTCGATCATCTTGAAGAGGGGGAGCAGGCACGCCATTTCCTTCTCACACTTGAGCCCCATCTAAAACGCAGTTTTGCGATTTCGCGCCGCCTTGGTGGTACTAAACTCCGCGAAAAAACCATGGAAGAAGCGCGGTATTTGCTGAAAGAAACCGACGCAAAAATCCGGATTATTGCCGAAGATCTCGGCTTCACCTCTGCCGCCTACTTCACTCGCGTGTTCACCGAAACCTATGGCCAGTCACCAAAAATATTCCGCAAAACAACCCTGCGCTGAAGGCAATGATCTTGACCCACACGCGCATTCGGGGTTAACTCGCTCATCATATAGTCAGGCAATAAGATAGTGAGGTTCACCATGTCAATTTTCAAAACAGTTGCGAGCGCGGCATTGGCGCTAACGGTTTTGTCAACCAGCGCGGAATCGGGCGTTTGGGATGATTACACATCCTACGATACGCTCTATTCTCGCGGCTATTGGCGGCTGGACCTAAACCAGCATGCCGGTGGTGTGCAGAGCTGTGAAAGCCGCACTGTGAACAGCTCGGACTATGTTTTCAACATGTTTACGCTTAGCTCCGGTGATTACGTCATCCAGTTCGAGAACGAAGGCTGGGATTTTGGTACCGAGGAGCTTAATCAGGATTTTGTGGTCGAGATTGACCGGCGCGGCGCGTGGAACATTAATGGCACCAAGTGGAACAACAAAATCCGCACGATTGTAACACCGCCGAATAACGGCCTGAGCCGGTTTTTCAACGAAGTCGCCCGTGGCAATACCCTCTACCTGCGCAATGATCGCGGCGTTGAAATCGCGCGGTTTTCCTTGCGCGGCACCTCGGCCACCCTCAACCAGCACCGCGCGTGCGAGCGGCGGATATTCAGCGGGTTCCGCAGCAACGACCCGTTTAACTAAGGCTTTACAAAATTGACAATCGGGCGCTCAATTCGGGTGCCCATTTTTATGGAGTCCCCATGCCAGACCAAGTCCTTGCCCATCTTGATGCCGATAGGGGTGCCGCGCTTCAGCGCCTCTTCGCCCTGCTCCGCATCGAAAGCATTTCCACCGACCCTGCCTTCAAGCCCGCCTGCAAAGACGCCGCTGATTGGCTGGTGGAGGACCTGAAAAGCATCGGCTTTGAGGCGTCGCGGCGCGATACAACCGGCCATCCGTTGGTGGTGGCCCATTTCAGCGGCGATGGCCCGCATATCTTGTTTTATGGCCATTATGATGTGCAGCCGGTGGACCCGTTGGCGCTGTGGAACAACCCGCCCTTTGAGCCTACGCTTGAG
>JAKIUO010000292.1 GCA_021647535.1 Hyphomicrobiaceae bacterium | reverse complement strand
CACGGCTTCCCCCGGCCTCAAGTTTGGCGATAGAGAGTAAAGCATTAAATATGCGCATGAGCTGGTCGCTATCCTCGATGGTTTGTCCGAGCACTTCACGACAATCCAATTGCTCTTCACGCAAAGCCGTCTCGACCCGGTTTCGCATCCGATTGAGAGGCGTTTTCAGATCATGAGCAATATTATCAGTTACCTCCCGCAAACCATTCATCAATGTCTCCATGCGCGCCAGCATGGCATTTAGATTGACGGCCAATCTGTCCATTTCATCGCCAGAGCCATCAACCGGCACACGACCGCTCATATCCCCCGCCATGATCACCCGGCTGGTTTTCGTCACATTATCAATACGCTTCAAAATCCCTCTACTGACCAACCAACCGCCAAACAGGCCCGTAAAGACCATAAAAACCAGACCGGATAAAACTGCATTACGGGTAATATTGGTAAACTGGCGCTGATCCTCCACATCCCGCCCAACCATCAGCCGGTAGCCACGGGCAAGACGGTATATACGCGCCACAGCATGACGTGTTTCCACCCCTTTTGGACCTTTGCGCTTATAGGCGAACTCTACGCGCCCCTGAAGATTCCACAAATCTCTGGTTAGCGCCTTGACATTCCCGGCAATCCAACCGCCATTTTTATCGGTGAGCAGATAGATGGAATTGCTGGGCGTAATAATGCGCCGATTGATTGTTTTTGCCAGTTTTGTAACGCCGCCACTGCCATATTGTTCAGCAAGACCAAGGGTTTCAGCCAAAATGGTCTGCTTCAGGCGTCCTTCAAGCAAACGGTTGGAATTCCAGCTTATATAGACGATGACCAGAATCGCTGCACTGGCAAACAGCACGGCAAAAACCAGCAGCAGCCTGAATGTTTTGCTTTTGAGGAGTTTAAGAATTGTCACAGATCATATACCCGGAACCACGAACCGTTTTCAGCAGGCTTCGATCAAAGTTTTTATCGATCTTGGCGCGTAATCTTGAGATATGTACATCAATAACATTAGTTTGCGGATCAAAATGATAATGCCATACATTTTCCAGCAGCATGGTACGTGTCACAACTTGCCCTGTATGCCGCATGAGATATTCCAGCAGGCGAAATTCGCGTGGTTGCAATGAGATGATCTGTTCGCTTCTGGTGACTTTACGGGACAAACGGTCAAGCACCAGATCAGCAACCTTATAGCTGGTCTGATCAGGTTCAAAACCGTCTCGCCGATGCAGGGCCTCGATCCGAGCCAGCAATTCGGCAAAGGCATAGGGTTTTGTGAGGTAATCATCCCCACCGGCCTTAAGGCCTTTCACTCGATCATCAACTTCACCAAGGGCACTCAGGATGAGAACAGGGGCAGCAATACCTTCACTGCGCAGGGTTTCGATCAGACTAAGACCATCAAGTCGTGGCAACATACGGTCAATAATCAACACATCATGTTCTCTCAATCGGGCAAACTCAAGTCCCTCCTCCCCATGATAGGCAATTTGGGAGGCATGACCGGCCTCGGTCAGCGCCTTGGCCAGATAGTGAGCTGCTTCACGATCATCTTCAACAAGAAGTACGCGCATAAATTTTGAGCCTGTTGTACATGCCACATCGTTTTTGAAAAAAAAGCCGCGCCACCCCTCCCGTGTCTTTCTTGATAAATCAAGAAAGACACGGGCCGAGCGAGTGCGGCTCCCTTTTGGTTTCTATCAACCTTTGCCATTGATCGGCAAGGCGACAAAAGCCTCGCGTTTACGTGAGCGGAAGCGAACCAGAACAGCACGTCGACCTTTGATTTTCGCATTTTTAACAGCGGCAATCACATCGTCTGGTGTTGAAACAGGGCGACCATTGACATCCAGAATGATGTCTCCTCGACGCAAGCCCTTATCTGCTGCAATGGACTTTTCATTCACATCCGTCACATAAACACCTTCCTTGGAGCCTTTGGCAAAATCGGTTGCCGGTGCCAGAGACAAACCAAGGCTTTCCAGCTCTTTACCGCCGCCCTTGCCACGAGACAGGGAAGCAAGGCTTTTCGATCCGGGAAAACGCCCCAGTTTCACCTGAACACTTTGCTCACGCCCATCACGGAAAATGGTCAGACTGGTCTCGCTATTGGGTGCAAGAGCCGCAATTTTACGCGCCAGATCCCGCGAATCCTTGACCTTTGCACCGTTCACACCAAGGATCAAATCACCGACTTGCATACCGGATTTTTCCGCTGGCGCATCTTTTGTCAGCTTGCCAACAATGGCACCGCTGGCTTCATTCAGACCAAGACTGGCAGCCATATCTTCACTGACGCTCTGGATCTGCACACCAAGCCAACCACGGCTGACCGTGCCGTTTTTCTTCAGCTGGGCGACCACATCTTGCACAAGCGTGGCGGGAACCGCAAAAGCGATACCAACATTACCACCCGAGGGCGAAATGATGGAAGTGTTCACACCAACCACATTGCAAAACAGATTAAAGGTCGGCCCCCCTGAGTTTCCTTTGTTAACGGCGGCATCGATTTGGATGAAATCATAGGGACTGTCACCAACATCACGACCCCGAGCCGATACAATTCCAGCTGTCACTGTGCTGGACAGGCCAAACGGGTTGC
>JAKIUO010000071.1 GCA_021647535.1 Hyphomicrobiaceae bacterium | reverse complement strand
TGTGGTTTTCCCATACCCGCCCCATCGAATTTGCCGACCAGATGTTTATCCGCCACAAGGGCACCATGATTTTTTTGATCACCTGGTTCCTTCTCTTGTTCCAGATCGTCATTGTGCAGCACAAGCCGTTCACGCCAATCATTGACACCTTCATCATGCCGGTTGTCATGCTGTTCGTTTTGACCAGCATGGACGGGCGGGGACGCTTGCGGTTGGCCCACTTGCTGCATTTTTTGATGTTTGCCAATGCTTTGTTGGCCTTGAGTGAGTTTGCCCTTGGTTTTCGCCTGACGCCGCTTGATGCGGGCGGGGTGATAATTGAAGGTGACTGGCGTTCCTCGGCGCTGCTTGGCCATCCTTTGACCAATGCGCTGATGACCGGCTGTTATTTGATTGTCCTGTCGCTTGGTGGGGGGCGCGACCTGCCCTGGATATTGCGCCCGGTTGTTTTTGGCATCAGCCTGTTGGCCATGAACGCTTTTGGCGGACGTATGGCGCTGGTGGCATTGCTGGGCTTTTTGGCGGTTGTCTATGCCTTGCAAATGATTGCGCCGCTGAACGGGGGATCGTCAAGTCGGCGCAACTGGCTGATGGGTGTCTTGCTGGTGCCGCTGGGCATCATGGCGGTTGTCATCGGTTTTGAAATTGGTCTGTTCGATCAGCTGCTGGAGCGCTTTGTCAATGATAATGGCAGCGCCAGCGCCCGCGTTTATATGTTCGAAGTGTTTCGCGATCTGACCTGGCTCGACATCATGATTGGCCCGGATCAGGACTATGTGGCCTCGCTATTGCGCGCTCAGGGCGTCAATTTTGGCATTGAAAGCTTCTGGGTCGCTTTCATTCTTTCTTATGGCTTTATTGTCAGCATGGTGTTTTTTGTGGGGTTGTTTGCCTTTTTGTATGATGTGGCACGTGCTTCGACGCTGGTGGCGCTTTGGCCGATTTTGTATTTTCTAACGGTCTCCAGCACTTCAGTCAGCCTGTCCGCCAAAGGCACCGATCTGGCTATTCTTGTGGTCATGATATTGCTGTTACTGCCGAAAAAAACCGCTGCGCCTGCCCGCGCGACAGCACCGCGATTTTCCAATTATGAGAGGGAGGGAGTTCTTTCATGAGCATCGAACCAACAAAAATTGAAAAGGCGGGGCTGGAGCAAAAGCAGCTCGCCCGCATCTATGTGGATCATACCCATCTTGGCCGCCATGTCACCGGACTGGAGCGCATCACGCAAGAGCTGTTTTCGCCCGAGGCGCTGGCCCCGCTGAAGCTGACCCCGGTAAAAGCCTCTGGCACGATGGATCTGGTGATGAGGCAAAACATTGTGCTGCCGGCCAAGCTCGCCCTTGATCAAAAAGCGCTGATGCTGTGTCCAGGTTTCCCGCCCTCCTTTGCCCTGTCCTGTTTTGGCTCACGGGTCATTCCCTATATTCACGATCTGTTTTTGCTGAACCGTAATGAGGATCTCAATCCGCGGGCTCGTTTGTATATGGCACCATCGTTCCGCGCTGCCGTGAAAAAACTGCCCCGCTTTCTCGTCAACTCGCAATATACCGCTGACGAGCTGCGTAAAGTGTGCCGGAAAGACGCGAAAATCTGGCTCTATCGCCCGATGGTTGGCAATGTTTTTGGTCTGGATGATGAGGGCCGCGGCAAGCGCGAGATCAGCACGGATCAGCCCTTGCGCCTGATGGCGCTTGGCACCGTTGAGCCGCGCAAGAATTTGAGCGCCGCCGCCAAAATTGTGGCGGCGTTACGTGCCAAAGGTCACGCCAACGCCACTCTTGATATTGTCGGGCGTTTTGGCTGGGGCACCGAGCTTGAGCAGCTAAAAAAGGCCCCCGGCGTCACCCTGCATGGCTATCAATCCATCGAAAAAACCCGCGAATTGATGGCGCGTGCCGATCTGTTCATTAACACTTCGCATGATGAAGGCCTCGGTCTGCCCTTGCTCGAAGCCCAATATGCCGGTCTGCCGGTGATCGCGCCAGATGCGCAGGTTTTTAAAGAAGTGCTGGGCAATAGCGGTTTGCTGATTAATCCGAAAAATGCTGGCGGCGCGGCGCGTCAGATTTTGGCGCTGATCGCAAAACCGGACTGGCAATTGAAGCACAAACAGCGGGCCGCTGCCAATCTGCAGCGCTGGAACGACGCGGCCATGGCCGACCGGATTTCCATCACGAACAAACTTGGTGGTCTGGCAGGTCAGGGTTTTTAATCCTGAAGGAGTACAAAAAATGAGCAGTCAAAAGAGCGTTTTGAAACAAATTTTATCCCGCCTGAAAAACGCGCTGCTTTCGCGCGATATGCAGGATATATATCGCTCTACTTCCACCGAGTTCAGCGCACAAAGCAAGCGCCCTGATGCCTCTGCCCCGTCATTGATCACCTACAAGATTTATGAAGATGATAACGTGCTGGCGCTGATGGAGCAGGTCTGTCCACAGGGTGAACAGGAGCGGCAATTTGTGCACCAGCGCCTGGGCAAGGGCGATAAGGCGGTTATTGGCAGTCTTGAGGGGCAGCCGGTTTTTTATGGGTGGCTGATGTTCAACGAGATCGAGGTCACTTACGGAGTGTTTATGCCGCTGGGGGCGCGCACCGCCTTTGGCTATAATCTTTATACCCGATCAAGCCACCGCCGCATGGGGGTGATGAGCGGCTTTTATGGCTTTGCACGAAGCTATTTGCACCAACGCAGATTTGATACGCTCTATGTGGGCATATCCAGCCAGAATGAGCCCTCCATCAAGGCCCATGAAAAAAACGGTTTTAGGAAAGAAGGCTATTTTTATACGCTAAAAATGCTCGGCACCTGTTACACACTGGCCCGTTTTCCCGGCATAAAGCGCTTTTTTCTGCACAGCCCGCAATAGTCGCTCTTATTGTGGCTCAAAAGACTCTCGAATTGACAGGTTATCAACCCCGCGCAATGATCGGCGTGGCAGCATCTTGTTTTGTGTTATACTTGCCGAATGGGATCTGAGGGGACATACCAACCATGACATTTTGATGGGAGCCTTCCTTTGCAGCACGATCATGACCCTGTTCAGAAGAATAAGTTTTGGCGTCCGGTTTTTTTAAGGAACCCGGCGTTTGTTGCCGGGGTTTTCATTTTCTTGTGGCCAGCGCTTGTCAATGCCGCTCCACCCATGGAGATGAGAGGAAAGCTGGTCAAGCCGGGGCACCTGGTGATTGGGGGCCAGGCGGTAAAATGCGGGGCAACACCGGCTTTGATCAATGATCATTTTCCCGATTTTGGCGCGGCCCGGCGCGGCTTGATCATTCTCAATTTCTCGAAACAAAGGCACTTGCCGCGTGATGCCCGTTTACTGATCTATTATCACGAATGCGCCCACCAATATGTCGGTGGCAGTGAGCTGGCGGCAGACTGCTGGGCCGTGCAAAAAGTACGGCGTGACGGATTAATGGATAAAAAAGGGCTGAAAAATGCCTGTTCGTTCATCGAGAGCCTGCCCGCCAATCGCAGCCATCCGCCGGGGAAAATGCGCTGCCAGCAGATGATCCGCTGTTATAATAACACTTTTATGCGCAGCGCTGACAAGGGGCGTGGGCCTCATATGCTGGCGAGACGCGGTTTCTCACGACCCGGCGCGGTGCGGCGTATATTACGGAAGAGCAAAAGGCCATAAACCTTGCGACGCAAGCGGGGCCAGCCCCGCACCCCGCTGGGAGAAGACCTCCCAGACCCACCCTTTTTTAAATTTCAAAAAGAAAGGGGTTTGGGGGAATGCTTTCCCCCAAGCGGGAGAGCGCTCAAACAGCGAGGCGATAGCGCAAACTTAAGAGCGCTCAAACAGCGAGGCGATAGCGCAAACTTAAGAGCGCTCAAACAGCGAAGCGATAGCGCAAACTTAAGAGCGCTCAAACAGCGAAGCGATAGCGCAAACTTAAAAGCACGGCAGCCCATTTGCGAAGCAATTTTGCGTCGGATCTGGAGCTGGGCCGTTTTTTTTATACTGGCTTTGCTGGCGTTTTTACCTGAAGTGCGGGCTGATGTGGTTAAACCGGCGCTCATTGAGGTGAGTGCGGATGTTTTGGGGCACACGCGTATTGAGGTGCGGGCCAGTCTTGAAGCTTTGCTCACCGGCATTAATGCGCGCTACAAAAACACCAAAAATGCCCCGACCGCCGATCAGTATGATGTGTTGCGCAAGCTCGATGGAAGCCAGCTCGCCGAAAAGTTCAAGCCGTTTCAGGGTGAATTTTTAAAGGCCATCGCTCTGAAGGCTGATGGGCGCAAGGTGCCGCTTACCATCACCCGGGTGAAAATTGAACCCGCCGGTTATACCAAAGTGCCGCGTATCAGCCTGATTGTGCTGGAGGGGCCGCTGGATCGCGACACCAAAGCGCTCAGCTTTTACTATCCAGAGCGCTTCGCGGATTATGCTGTGCGGGTGCGGCAAGTCGATGAGCAGGCAGGCAAATATCACTGGTCGCAATGGCAATGGGTGCGCGATGATCTGGGCAGTCAGTCGTTTTCGCTGGCCGATCTGTTCACAAGACGCCCCCTGCACAAGGTCGTCTGGTCCTATATGAGCATCGGCTATGTGCATATTTTGCCCAAGGGCACGGACCATATTCTGTTCATAGTGGGCCTGTTCCTGTTCAGTGCCCGCTGGCGGCCTTTGCTCTCGCAGGTCACCATGTTTACGCTGGCCCACACGCTGACGCTGGGGCTGACCATGGGGGGCTATATCCAGCTGTCTGACCGCATTGTCGAACCGCTGATTGCCTTGTCCATTGCCTATGTCGGGCTGGAAAATATTTTCAATCGCGGCAAAACCATTGGCTGGGGACGCCTTGCCATGGTGTTTGGTTTTGGCCTGCTGCACGGCATGGGCTTTGCGCGTATGCTGGCCGAGTTTGGTATGCCACCAAAGTCGTTTTTTACAGCGCTTTTCAGCTTTAATATAGGCGTTGAGTTGGGGCAACTGACTATTATCGCCGGGGCTTATGCCCTGCTGGGCCACTGGTTTGGTGAAAAACCCTGGTATCGCCAACGCATTATCATTCCAGCTTCCGCGATCATCACAATTGTCGCTCTTTACTGGGTGGTGGAGCGGCTGGAGTGGCTATAGCGCTGATCACGGAAATTTTGATATACCTGAATGGCCTGTTGGTGTAAAATCGGGTGAGAACAAAAACAATATGAAGGGACAGGCGAGCAGATGATGTTTGATATTACGATTTGGGGGGCGCTGATTGCGGGCCTTATCAGTTTTTTGTCGCCCTGTGTTTTGCCGCTTGTTCCGGCCTATCTCGGTTTCCTCGGGGGCACCACCATTGATCAGATCTCTGGGGAGGGTGACGAGGTTGACTCGGGTGCCAAGCGCCGGGTGATTTTTGCCTCTTTGTTTTTTGTGCTCGGCCTGACGGCGGTTTTTGTCACACTGGGCGCGGCAGCTTCTTTTTTGGGCGGACTGCTGGCGGTTTACAAGAATGAGCTGGGCATGATCGCCGGGGTGCTGATCATCATATTCGGCCTGCATTTTCTTGGCATTTTGAAAATCCCGTTGCTGTATCGCTCTGCCAAAGTTGACGTGCAGATGGAAAGTGCCAGCTTTATCGGTGCGTTTTTGATGGGCATGGCCTTTGCCTTTGGCTGGACCCCGTGCGTTGGGCCGGTGCTCGCACCTATCCTGACGCTGGCGGGAAATAGTGATAGCATGATGGAGGGCGTTGGCCTGCTGTTTGTCTATTCCATGGGGCTCGGTATCCCCTTTGTGCTGGCCGCCATAGCCATTACGCCGTTCATGGGATTCATGGTCAAATTCCGCAAACATCTGATAACGGTTGAGCGTGTTATGGGGCTGCTGTTAATCATTACCGGCACCTTATTCATCACCGGATCACTGGGCTATTTCGGCATTAACTCCATCGGTGTCTGGATCCTCGATCTGTTCCCCGTGCTGGCCACTCTGGGTTAGGAATTGCTGCATGGCAGCTTTAAAATCCCCTATAGGAGATCCGTAAATCCGACGCCTTTAGGCGGCAGGGGTGAACAGGCTTTAGCCGAAAAAAAATGTCATTCCCGCGCAGGCGGGAATCCATACTCTGAATCGTTGAGAGATTGAACGAAACTTATCGCCTGGCTTTCCCAGACTCAGCGTATGGATCCCCCCTCCTGCGAGGGGATGACACTTCTGCATTGTTGTTGAAGTCGTTCCGTAAGCATGAGGCTCTCAGTCTTTAGGCTGAGCAATCCGGCTTTTAGCCGTAACGAGAAGCCACCGGCCTTTAGCCGGTGGTCGTTTACACACGGTGTTATTGGACATGCCATGAGCAAACCTGTTGCCCTGACCATTGCCGGTTCCGACCCAACAGGGGGAGCCGGTGTTCAGGCCGATCTCAAGACTTTTGCGGCCCACAAAGTCTATGGGGCCAGCGTGGTGAGCGTCCTCACGGCACAAAATGCCAGCCGTTTCGAGGTTTTTCCGGTGCCGGGCGCTTTTATCAGCGCGCAGATTGAGGCGGTGTTCGAGGCTTTTGCGATCAAGACCATCAAAATTGGTATGCTTGGCACTGTTGAGGCGGTGGGCACCATTATAGACTGTCTGCAACGCTATAACCATGATCAGAAAATCCCGGTGGTGCTCGATCCCGTATTGAAAGCCAGCAATGGCGGAACCGGACTAGAGGGTGATGGGCTGGCCTTGTTGCGCGACGAACTTTTACCCCTGTGCACGCTGATCAAGCCTAATCTTTATGAAGCGGCTGTTCTGCTTGACGAAAAAGAAGCGCTGGATCCCGTGCAGATGGGGGAGCAGGCGCACCGATTGGCGCAGCGTTATCAAGGCTCTGTTTTGTTGTCGGGCGGGCATTTGTCAGGGCCAGAGGCGGTCGATATTCTCTTTCACGAGGGGGCAATCCACAGTTTCCCCCCAAAAAAGAGGGAGCATTGCGAGCTGCATGGCACGGGCTGTGCGCTGACCTCGGCGATCGCGGCAAATCTGGCGAACGGCCATGACCTCTATGCTTCAGTTGAGCGGGCCAGGTCCTGGCTCTTGCAGCTCTGGGGGGTAAATATGAAGCTATATCAGCAGGATAAGGTCAGGCATCTGGATCACTTGGCGCTGTCGTCTTTCCTCAAAGACCAATCTTCAACAATAAAGCCCTGCAATTAATCTGGTATGATCTTTGCTTTGCTTGTCGTTCAAACGGTTTTTTTTGAGGAAGACTGTTGCGCCTGATCGCTACTATGTCACAGTGAAGAGGCTTGCTGTTGCCTGTTCGATCGGAGATGTTGCGGGTCGGTGAGGCGGGATGTTTCGCACAATTGAAGTTTTATAAAGTCACTGATGTTACGCAAGAGAAGAAAAGAAGGCCTCCGGCGGTTCGCTACGCGCGAAAGCGGCAAAGGGTCGAGACCCTTGTGCAATCCCAATTGTTGGGTTTTTAGGGACTAGTCCCGAAATGCCCGCTGCATGAGCGTTGCTGAAGGCTTTTTTTCAAGATCGACCCAAAAGTCGGGTGCGTAACATCAGTAAAGTCACTAGACTGGAGACGCGTATGCCATCGCTTGGTTTTGGGTTGGAGAGGGCCGGACTGCCTTCGTTGAAAAACCCGAAAATGTCTCTGCTCCTCATTGCGCTGGTGTCGCTGGTTGCCGGATTGGGCCTGCTTCGCCTACAGCCTGCGGGCAGCCTGTCCGAGCTGTTTCGCTCCAATTCTGTTGAGTTTGCCAATTACCAAAAGCTGGCAAAACTGTTCCCGACGACTGAATATGACGTGATGATGCTGGTGCAGGGCAAGGATTTGCTGTCTTCCAAAAAGCTCGATGATGTGCGCAATATTCATCTGGAAATGGCCTTTGCCGAAGGCGTCGACTCGACGATTTCCATGTTCACCCTGCGCGGCACCCCCAATAAGACGGGCTATGCGCCCCCCTTGTTTCCAGCGGATATGCCGAAGGGCAAAGCGTTTGAAAAACTCATGAAAACGGTGCGCGAGCACCCGCAAATCAAAGATAAATTTCTCTCAAAAGCTGATAAAGACGGCAATCAGCTGGCTCTTATGGTAATTTCCCTTAAAGCTGGATCGACGCAGACGGGCGTGCTTGCAAAGGTCATTGACAGCATCCACGAGATCGCCGAGGTCGAAACGAAAACGGCTGGCGTCACCTATATGCTCACCGGCGCGCCGGTCATGCAGCTGGAAGTGCGCAAGGCCATCAAGCATGACCGCATCACCTTTAATGTCATTGGCTTTACCTTTGGCGTGCTGATTTCGCTGTTTTTCTTTCGCCGTCCAACGCTGGTGTTTATCAGCTCGATCTGTCCAGCTTTTGCGGTGTTGTGGATCATGGGCATTCTGGGCTGGATCGGGCAGCCCATCAATACTTTTATCAATGTCCTGCCGCCGCTCATTATGGTGATCACCCTGTCGGACAGTATGCATATGGTGTTTTCCCTTCTGAAGGGCCTGCGGGCGGGCAAAAGCAAATATGAAGCGGTCAAGACCGCCATTATGCAGGTGGGACCGGCCTGCGTTTTGACCTCGCTGACGACGACCGTGGCGCTGTTGTCTATGGCGCTGACGGATAGTGCTGATATTCGGGCGTTCGCGCTGGCGTCTGCTGGCGGCACGTTGATGGCGTTCTTTGCCGTGATCACATTGGTGCCGACCCTTGCAATGTTGCTGATTGGTGATGAAAAGGCGTTTCTGGAGCAGGATAAAAAGGGCTTCAATCCTTTATTATGGCTCGAACAGCTTTGTTTGAAGCTGGCTGCCTGGGTTTTGCCGAAATGGCGCGGGTTGGCCATTGTCGGGTTGCTCATCGGTGTGCTGTTCACCGGGCTTCATACGCAGCTTGAGCCGCGCTATCGCCTGTCTGACCAGATCCCGGATACCGATGTCTCCATGACCGCCATGGATCTGATTGATGCAAAACTGTCGGGAGCTCAGACCATCAATATATTGGTGGAATGGCCCAAAGATCAGAGTTTTTCCTCGCCAAAGGTTATTGAAGCCATTGGCGAAACCCATCGTTTGTTGCTTTCACAAGACAAAGTACATCATACAACCTCGCTGGAAACCATTCGACTTTATCTGAAAGATGCCCATGAGAGGGATAGTCTGAAGTTTTTCGGCGATTATGTGAACAAGCTTCCCGATGGTCTCAAACAGCGCTATGTGAACGTAAAGGCACACGCGGCGCTGGTTTCGGGGCAGATCGAAAACCTTGAAGCTGCAAAAATCGCGCCGGTACTGCACGGACTTGAGCCAGCTCTGGTCCGTTTGCGTGCAGAATATCCCGGTATGAGATTCACCCCTGCCGGACTGGCCGTGGTGTCGGCTCTGCAAAGCACCAATATGATTAATCAGCTCAATCTGGGGCTGATGGGGGCCATTGTCATTGTTATTCTTTTGCTGGGTGTGGCGTTTCGCTCACTGGATGCGGCACTTTTGAGCATTGTTCCCAATCTCTTCCCTATTGTAACTGTGGGGGCCTTTCTCTATCTGTCTGGGGAGGGGCTGCAATTTGCCGCCGTGATGGGGTTGACTGTGGCCTTTGGTCTGGCGGTTGATGATACGATCCATTTTCTCAACCGTTATGAGCTGGAGCAGCGTAAAGCGGGGGATGTACATGATCAGGTGCGCGAAACCATCGCCCAGATCGGCCCTGTTTTGATGTTGACGACGCTGGTGCTGCTCTGTGGTTTGTCGGTGACGAGCCTGTCAGACCTGCCTGTCACCAGGTTATTTGGTCAGCTCAGCATGGCGACGCTGGCTGCGGCTTTGGTGGCTGATATGCTGATATTGCCTGCGATTATAATCGCGGCACGAAAATTGAAACCCTTTGGACATGATTTTGCATTGACGAAAAACAAGACTGATGCAGCTGAATAGTTGTTTGTAAACAAAAGGACGTAAAAATGATGATGAAATCCGTGAAAAGAGCCATGAGTTTTGGTTTTGCCGCTTCTGCTTTGTCAGTCATGCTGATGGTAGCTGGTGGGGCATCAAGCGCCAATGCGGCCAGCAAGAGCCCCTTTCCCAAGCTGAAGGGCAGCTGGAAATGTGTGCGTGGCGGCTGTTGGATCAGACCTGTTGGGGGCTCCAAAGAACGTGTGGGCTGCCGGGTGCGCTATAAGGTTAGCTCTGGCGGCAGGACTATTCGTCAGGCCATCAATTGTCGCGGCAGTATTAAAATGACCGCCAACGCCAAGATTTCAATGAGAAGCAATGGGCGTGTCTCAGGCAGCTGGACTTCTTATAATAATCACACTGGACGCATTAGCGGCGGCGCATCAGGCACCGTCAATGCGCGCAAGCTGTTCGTTGGCGTGAGCTCCAGTAAAGGCTATCGCGGGGCCATGCGTGCGGTGGTCTCTGGCAAACGCCACACGGTTACCTTGTATCAGACCAAAAACGGCAAGCGTCATATTGTGGGCCGTCTGTCGCTGAAACGCTAGTTCAGCACCTGTTTTGCTTCGCAAGTGGGGGGCTGCTCCCATAGGCACTAAGTTTAGAAAAAACGTCATCAACTCAGTTGCATATCCCTTATTCTGGCGTTTGCGATTGTGGCCAGTTTTCGGGCTGTTGCGGTCAGGGCGACGATTGTATTTTCACCAACTCTTCACGACGCATTTGCAGGCTTTTCAGCACTTGCTGATTTTGGCTCGCAGGTGCGTAAATACGCAGTTTATCCTTACGTTCAAAGCCATAACGGGCCAGCATCATGGCATCCAGCCTGTCGGTTTTAGCCTCTTGTCCCATGGAGCGAATAAAGTTTTTCACCCAGAAACTATGGGCCTGATGCACCGTACACGCTTTTTCATACAGAAGGGTGCAACACAAATGCTCATAACCGCCGGTCGTGTCCACCGTGATGTAAGCCTGCATCAGCATTTTGTTGTGCTTGCGGGCAAAGGCGTTGATCCCCTTTTTACTGTTCTCAATCTGAAAGTCCTCGCGGGTTTCCAGACAATGAATGTCCAGTTTTTCCTTCGCCACATCAGATTACACAACCGGGCTTTGCGGGGCTCGCCGCCTGCTTGGTGTCTCGGTTCAATTGTCGGAGGCAGAGGTCCACTGGCGCTCTTTTCTTGAAAATCTTGTGACCCGCGGCATGCGCGGTGTTGAGTTTATTGTCTCGGATGACCATGCCGGTCTGAAGGCCGCGCGCAAGGCGCTTTTTGGCGGTGTCAAATGGCAGCGCTGCCAGTTCCATCTGGCGCAAAATGCTGGCCATCACGCCCCTAATCTGAAAACCAGAAAGCGCATCGGCAAAGAGCTGCGTCAGGTCTGGAATGCTCCCGATCTGCTTCGTGCCAAAGAGGAACTTGCACGACTGGTCGAGAGCTATCGCGAGGCATCGCCAAAGCTTGCTGACTGGCTTGAAGAAAATGTTCCAGAGGCAATGACAGTCTTCACTTTGCCCGAAAAACACTGGAAGAAAATGCGCACTTCAAACGGCATTGAACGAGGTGTCCAGCGAGAAATAAAACGCCGCACAGTCAAGATCCGCATCTTCCCAAACGAAGCTTCATTGCTGCGCCTGGTCACCGCAGTGCTGGTCGAAATCGATGAAAAATGGACGACGGAAAGAGAAAAATATATCAACTGGAACACCGATGATGCCTGAATATAATTCCTGAAAAATACAGACATCAGGTTGCTTAATCAGATTTGTGACGATGAAACGCACATCTGTTCCCAGCGATGTCGCTTCCACACGGGCAATGACCTTGCGTTTTTTCGACCAGCTTTTTGCGCCATATTGTGTCTGAAAAAAAAGCCGTATTTTATCTTTTGGCTGGCCGCTCACACGCCGTGTCGTCAATGTCAAGCATGATCTGCTCGGGAATTTTGCCAAAGCTCAGGCAAAACAAATCGATCATGCCAACCGCCATGCGCACCAGTTCGCGGATGGTCGGGGCGTTTTCGAGGCGCGAAAGGGTCGGCTGCGAAGCCAAGCAGGTTGTGCTTGCTGTCGCCCGATGATGGAATCCTGTGATATGGTTCAGCTCATGACGGACACAAAAAGAAAACTCAAATCCATTTCCTCCCTTGCTGCACCAACCAAGCAAGACATGGCCCTTTGGAATGCCATGACAGATGACGAGCGGCGGGAGGTCATACAGGCGCGGGCTGATGAGGCTGTGGCCTCACAACATCGTTTTGTCAGTGCTGAGGACATTATAAAAGCAGCTCGGGCAAAAATGAAACATGGCTAAAACCTCACTTTCTGAATGCGCCATATGGAGACCTTGAAGCGATATATATTGAGGGCTTCACAAGCTGGGTTGAAGCACAGCCTAAAAAATATCAATATGGTCTGTACCATCAATTTGAGTTGCTGGCGACATTCTCCGGCATAGGCTTACTTTAGTTGTCCAAATGCAGTTACGGGTTCTGTCCAATAGGTGAGATGTGGGACAGTGACCTCCTGGCGTATTTTTTCGAGCAACAATTTGGCCTGCTTCTCAGGCATGATGGTGACGAGAGTGCCACGTTTCACGTGACCACGAACCTGCTCGGATGGACTTGCTGTTTCAAAATCGTGGCCATGACCATCCACCTGCCAAGAGGTGAAGCCCGGGACAATAGGGTCGCAGCTTAAAATGAAATCTACGAATATGTCGCTACTATCAATTGGATAAACCAAAGTCAGCTTGCATAAGGGTTGATCCATTGGGAACCTCCTGTTTTTGTCGCGGTCGCTTTTTGGGTATTAAGGTCGGCACGCCGAATGCCAAATTTTTTGAACAGAATGGGCAGCAGGATCAAGGTAAGCAGCGTTGAAGTCATCAAACCGCCAATGACGACGATGGCCAGAGGTTTTTGAATTTCAGATCCCGGGCCGCTGGCAAAGAGCAATGGCATCAAGCCAAAAGCTGTGATACTGGCGGTCATGAGTACGGGGCGCAGACGCCGCAATGCCCCTTCGAACACGGCAACTTCGACAGGGACTCCCGCCGCTAACAGATGGTTAAAATGGCTGACCAGCACCAGACTATTGAGGACGGCCATCCCCAGCAGGGCAATAAACCCGACTGAGGCGGGAACTGACAGATATTCTCCGGACAGCCACAAAGCAATGAGACCACCGACCAATGCAAAAGGCACATTCGACAAGATCAACATAGATTGCCGAACAGATCGCAAAGTGACAAAGAGCACAGCAAAGATGAGCCCCAGTGCTATGGGCACCACAAAGGACAACCGTGTCATGGCACGGCGCTGGTTTTCGAATTCTCCCCCCCAGTAAATCCGGTAGCCCGGCGGGATTTTCACCTGTTCGGCCACGACTTTTTGCGCGTCTTCGACAAAACCCACAAGATCACGACCAGAAACAAAGGCTTGCACGATGGCAAAACGCGAGGCGTTTTCCCTGTCTATTTTGACAGCACCAGCGGTGCGCTGAAGCTGGGCAATTTCACTGACACGAACCAAACCACCATCGCCTCCCGCCAGCTGTGCCTGAGCAAACAGATCCGGGTTTTTCCGCATCTGTTCATCTCCGCGAATGATAATCTGCGTGCGCCGCCCAGCTTCTTCTATGAGACCCGCCGGTGTGCCCTCCAGCATCATACGAAGTTCATCTTCGATACGGCTGACAGATAGCCCCATACGACCCGCCATCAACCGGTCAATCTTGATCTGCAGGTAATCGACTGTGTCGTTTGAAACAGTAAGGACTTCAGATGCGCCTTTGACCCTGGCCACGGCTTTTTGTATATCTCCAGCCAGCCGGGCAAGAATTTTGAGATCTGGTCCAAATATTTTAACCGCCAAATCGCCACGCGCCCCGGTCAACATTTCAGAGGTTCGCATCTCAATCGGCTGCGTCAGGGCATATTCAAATCCGGGCAATTCGTTCATGGCTTTTCGCAGCTCGCCCAACAACCACTCTTTGTCCTGCACACGCCATTGGTCTTTTGGCTTGAGCACGAGAAAGGCATCCGTTTCATTAGGCCCCATAGGATCAAGTCCCAACTCATCGGATCCAACTCTGGATATCACGTTTAAAACTTCTGGCACCTGCTTCATCAAATGATGCTGTACCAACAAATCTCCATCAATACTTTGTTTGAGGCTAATGGAGGGGAGATTTGTTGTTTGTAGAATGATGGATCCTTCATCCATGGTCGGCATAAAGGTCTTGCCAGTGTGCGTATAGGCGTATCGCGCAAACAAGAGGCCAGCGATGGTGAGCAGGTAAA
>JAKIUO010000070.1 GCA_021647535.1 Hyphomicrobiaceae bacterium | reverse complement strand
TGTCGCAATGAAATAGGGCGCAAGCAGGGGGGAAATAGGGCGAGACTATGGTTTCTAACAAAAATGTAATGTTTCTCTGGGGGGGGTAGACAAACAAAAACCGGCGCTTGGGGCACCGGTCTTGTTTGATTATCTCAGATATCTTCTTAAGGGAGTGGAGGCCCTTTTGAAGGATTTGCTGCAGTTCGACTTTCAGGTCTGATCGGGGAATGGGGCTTGGGGGCTTATATTCCCATCGATTCTTTTTGTTCCCGAAAGTCGAACATCTGCAACACCATCTAATCTACAGCTTAATGAGGCGCTCAAAAGACGTGAATGGGGCATCATTATGATTGTTTTGCTGTCTGGGCATCTTGCTTTTTATCTCGCCAGCTGGGATCATGTTGTAACGGGGCATTTTTATTAAAAAGGAGGCGGTATGAGTGACTCTGACCCCATAAAATTTTCCCGGCACGTTGGTTTGAAGCGTACAGGTTCCGGGGCGACGGACGGCGGGCGAGCATCGCAGTTTGAAACAGTGTCTTTTACGCGCACGGAGCTTAATCAGATTTTGCGTGTTTATGGATTTCAGGTGGCCGCTGGCGAGTGGCGCGATTATGCCATCGATATGATGCGCGAGCAGGCGGTGTTTTCCGTGTTTCGCCACACCTCTGATGTGCCGCTTTATCGTATTGAGAAGAACCCAAAACTGGCGCGCCGTCAGGGGGCTTATAGCGTCGTTGCCGCTTCAGGGCATATTTTAAAACGCGGACGTGATCTGGGGCAGGTGCTGCGCGTGCTGGAACCCAAGCCCAAGCTGGCAACGATCTGAATTAAAAGTGTGCCTTGCGTAAATTCGCTTTGCGACTGGGTTGACACCCAGACCCGCTCGGGGAATGCTTTCCCCGACCCCCTTCTCTTTTATCTTCAAAATCAATTAAGGACAGCCGCAAAAATAACTGAACGATTTGACTTGTATTTTTGTCCGCCAGCTTCGTTCTGCAAAGGGTTATGTAGCCAGCTACACGTCCCTTTGCACGCCTTGCTGACAAACAAAACTCCGGCCTCAAATCTATTCACTTATTCCTGCGGATGTCCTAAACCTGTCGTTGAGCAATAAGGGTGCGTATTTTTTCTGCGTTAGTAGATAAAAGTCCCTCCTGCTCCATTCCGCTTGGGGCATGTTTCAGCGGCACATCAAGATAGCGTGGCACAATATGAAAATGGATGTGGAAGACCACCTGGCCCGCTGCCGCTTCATTAAACTGCTGAAGAACAAAACCGTCCGCGCCCATGGCCTCGCGCACAAGCGGGGCCAGCCGATGAACACTGCGCATCAGCACGCATAAATCATCCGCTTCAATATCCATCATATTGACCGCCGGTTTTTTCGGGATCACCAAAGTGTGCCCCTTGGAACGCGGCATGATGTCAAGAAAAGCCAACGTCTCGTCATCTTCATAAACTTTGTGCGCTGGCATCTCACCGCGCAAGATTTTGGCAAAGATATTATTGTCGTCATATGTCATGTGAATAATGTTCCTCTATTATCCGATAAAAAGCGTCTGGCGACGCTGCCCTCGCCGGGCGGGCATCTTTGCAGATGGCATTAGGGACTAGTCCCCAAACCCCAATTTTCAAAATGGGGATGAAAGGGGCTCGCCCTTTTCTGCCAGCTGCATAAGCTGCCCGCCCGGCGAGGGCAAGACGCGACAGCGGCTTATCCAGCGGTGCCTTTAAACTCAAACCCGGCTTTGTCCGTAATCTCCGCGATGCGTTCATCCGAGACTTTGGCGGGATCAAGCGTTACGTCGCAGCTATCATTCTCGTGCGAGGCGCTGGCGGCTTCGATGCCGGGGTCTTCCAGCAGCTTTTTTTCCAGGGCGCTGGTGCAGCCGCTGCAGGTCATGCCGTCTATATTGTAGGTTTTTGTTTCCATGTCGGTTTTCCTTTTTTGCGAGACCTCACCTTTGCGAAAGGGTGTGAGTTCGCTTAAAGCTTCGTGTTCCATTTGTATATAGCGGCGTTCGCTGGAAAGAAAGTTTTTGACGGCGTTGTGAAAACCGGGGTCGGGCAGATAGTGAGCTGAATGGGTTGGCGTTGGCAGGTAGCCGCGCACGAGCTTGTGTTCTCCGCCAGCTCCTGCTTCAACGGTTTTGAGATTGTTGGCGATGGCGAAGTCGATGGCCTGATAATAGCACAGTTCGAAATGCAGCGCGGGGTGGTATTCGCTGGCCCCCCAATAGCGGCCATAGAGTGTGTCGGCTCCGATGAAATTGAGCGCGGCGGCGATGGCTTTGCCGTCTCGATAGGCCAGCACCAGCAAGAGTTGGTCGGCCAGTGTTTGGTTGATCATGGAGAAAAATGTGCGGGTCAGATAAGCGCTGCCCCATTTGCGTTCGTGCGTATCGGTGTAGAAATCATAGAAAATATCCCAGTGCTCTTTGGTGATCTGCTGGCCGGTGAGCTGCTGGATGGTGAGATCGGCCTCGACAGCCTTGCGGCGCTCCTTGCGGATCGTTTTTCGTTTGCGCGAGGACAGGGAAGCGAGGAAATCATCGAAATCCTTGAACCCTTTGTTCTCGAAGTGGAACTGATGGCCGCTGCGTTGCAGCAGATCGTCATGGGCGAAAAGGGGCAGCTGCTCTGGGGCAATGAAATTGATATGCAGAGAGGACAGCTGATATTTATCGCAAAGAGCGATGGCGTGTCCGATCATCAAAGCGGCGACCTCGTTCTGGCGCTCCCCATCGACCAGCAGGAACCGCCTGCCAGGGACCGGCGTAAAGGGTACGGCGCTGAGCAGTTTGGGGTAATATTGACCGCCCGCCTGTTCATAGGCTTGCGCCCAGCCCTGATCGAAAATAAATTCTCCCCGGCTGTGAAATTTTAGATAGAGCGGCATACAGCCCAGCAGATTGTCTTGTTGGTCTTCGACCAGAATATGCAGGGCCTGCCAGCCGGTTTTTTCTGTCGCCGAGCCGCTATGTTCTAGCGCTGACAAATAGGCATGGGTCAAAAATGGATCGGCGGGCAGAGAGGATGGGTTGGCGCAGGCGTCCCAGCTGTGCGCGGATATGTCCTTAAAACTGGTGATGGTTCGCAGGGCAAGCGTTTGTGTATCGGTCATGGGCTACGGCTCGCTTTGCTCTGTTGCATCGGGGGGACGAAGCCTTCGAAGATCATCGCATCGCAATATCTTTGTGCCCGTTTTTGTTGGGCGGGCGTGCGCACGGTCCAGGTGAGCAGGGGGCACTTGAACAGATGGCGGGCGATCAGCGGGGCGATGGCCGGTAGCGCTTTGATGTTGTAGGCGATGAAATCGGGGTGGGTTCGCGAGAAGGACAGCAAGAAGCGTTGTGACAGGCGTTGACGAAGGGAGAGAAAATGCCAGTATTTGCCATCGTTGTATCGCTCTGAAATGAGCCCGCGCGGAATTTCTGGTGCCAGCTTGCGAAAGGCGGCGACAATTGCGGGATCAAATGACATCACTGCGAAATGTCCCGAATAGGTTTGCAAGGGCCGCGCAATGTTGCGGACAAAGCGCTCGGTTTCGCTTTGGCTCATCTGCCAGTCGCTTTTGCTTTCCAGCAGCAGGGGCACTTTGCCTTCAACGAGCGCCAGCATCTCGGGCAGGCTCATCATTTTATCACTGGTGCCTTTGAATGTGAGCGCTTGCAGCTGTTCTTTATTGTACTGGTCGAAATTGCCGGTTGCCTCGATCAGGCGATCAAGCCGGGCGTCGTGAAACACCATGACCTCGCCGCAAGAGGCAAGGCGCAGGTCGGTTTCAAATCCAAAGCCGTGATCTATTGCCGCCTGCACGGCAGAGCGTGTATTTTCAACGATACCTTTGGCGGGGTCATGCAAGCCGCGATGGGCAAAGGGCTGGGACATCCATGATAGATCGGGCATGACAGATCAGTTCTCATATTCAGGACTTGAGGGTAAAAATAGCGTCGATTTCAACGGCAGCGTTAAACGGCAAACCAGCAGCACCTACGGCAAAACGGGTGTGGCGGCCCGCATCGCCCAAAACCTCAACCATGAGATCAGAAGCACCGTTAATAACCTGTGGATGATCGACAAAGCTTGCAGGCGCATTGACAAATCCTCCGAGCTTGACGAGGCGCTCAAAACGCTCAAATCCACCAAGTGCCTGTTTCAGCTGGGCCAGAATATTGATGGCGCAAAGCCGTGCCGCTTCTTGCCCCTGCTCGATGGAAAGGCCCTCGCCAAGCTGGCCAGTGACATGCAGTTTGCCGCCCTGCATGGGCAGTTGCCCGGAGATATAAAGCTGATTGCCGGTGACCAGAAAGGGGATGTAATTGGCAGCGGGAGCTGCAGCCTGCGGCAAGCTTATGCCCAGTTCCTCCAGCCTTTTTTCAATCTTGTTCATGGTGCTTTTCTCCCCTGATTTTGTGGCGCGCCGCAGACGTGATAGAAGAGAGGCAAAACGGATTTGCAGTCTTCCAATATTGCAGGACTGTATATGGTTTCGAGACGGGATGAAAAGGGTTTGTTGGTTGTATGAAAAAACTGTTTTTGGGACTGTTTGCGGGGCTTTTTATCTGGGGGTTGTTCGCAAATGCACATCGAGCTTTTGCCCTGCCGCCAAAGGGTAAAGCGGCGTCCTTAAAGCGCATTATGGTGCCCCATAGAGCCGTATATGACCTCTCGCTGGCCAACAAGCATCAGACCCTTTCTGTCTCTGCGATCACCGGACGTTTGGTTTTTGAATTTACCGGGTCGCCTTGTACGGGCTACACGCAGAATATGCGCATGGTTACCCGCATTATTGATGGCAAGGGCCAGCCAACTTTGCTGGATGTGCGCTCCGATAGTTGGGAGGGCGGCAAGCATCAGAAATTTCGCTTTGTATCGCGGCAATTTTCCAACAAGAAATTGCAAGAATATGTAGTGGGTTTGGCAAAAAGAGATCGTAAAAAGTCAAAATTGCAAGTGCAGATAAAAAATCCGGATATGGTCAAGCTCGAATTGCCCGGCGATGTGCTGTTTCCGGTCCAGCACAGTCTGGCTTTGCAACGGGCTGCGAGAGAGGGACAAAACCATCTGGATGTGCGGGTCTATGATGGCTCGGAACAAGGGCAGGGTTTTTATAAAACCTATAGTTTTATTGGCCGTAAATTACCGGCCCTCAAAAAAGCCGGTGCGATTAAAGAAAAGACCAGGAAGGCAATAAAAAACAAACGATTAGCTGTTGTTGGATTGTCTGGTCTGGCTTCCTGGCCGGTGGCTGTCAGCTATTTTGATATTACGGACAAGAATGATGATAAAACGCCGGTTTATGAGTTGTCCTTTCGTATGTTCGAAAATGGCGTCAGCAGCTCTATGCTCATGAATTATGGTCATTTTGCTATATCTGGCAGGCTTGGACAGGTCAAATATCTACGCGAAAAGCCGTGTGATCAAAAATGACCTAACGGTTCCACAGCCAGGCCGCACCGCGTACACCGCTGGCGTCACCATGCAAAGGGGCAACGACAACGGCGCGTCGGTCATCGGTGAACAGATAGGGCGCGATGAGAGCGGGTAATTGCTCATAAAGATGGGGCATTTGCGACAGACCGCCTCCAAGCACGATGACATCTGGATCAAAAATATTGCTGACCATGGCCAAACCTCGCGCCAGACGCGAGCTGTGGCGCGACAGGCTGGCCAGCGCCGCTTCATCGCCAGTAAGCGAGCGCTGGTGGAGTTCTTGCGCGGTGATTTGCTCGCCGGTTTTCTGAAAATGATCAAGCGCCAGTGCTGGCCCCGAGACAAATGTTTCCATGCAGCCCCGTTGTCCACACCAGCAAGGGGAGCCGGGGTGCTCGTCTGGTAACGCCCAGGGGAGAGGTACGTGGCCCCATTCGCCCGTGATGTTGCGCGGGCCGTTGATGAGTTTTTTACCGACCACCAAAGCGCCGCCACAGCCGGTGCCAATGATCACCCCAAAGACATTTTGATAGGGGCTGGCCGCGCCATCGATCGCTTCAGAGAGGGCAAAGCAGTTGGCGTCATTGGCAAGGCGAACCTCGCATTGGAGAGCCTGGTCGAGATCTGTTTGAAAGGCTTTGCCGTTGAGCCAGGTGGAATTGCCGTTTTGCACAAGGCCGGTGCGCGGCGAGAGGGAGCCCGGCATACCAATGCCAATAGTGCCGTCTTGCCCAGTTGCGTTTTTTGCAGCAACAACCAGTTGGTGCAGCGCCGCTATGGTGCCGTGATAATCCTCTTTGGGCGTATCAACACGGCGCTCGAACAGGGTTTGTCCCGCCTCATCAAGGGCGATCAGCGAGATTTTGGTGCCCCCCAGATCAATGCCGATGCGCATTTTGGGTCAGTCCTCCAGCAAGTGCAGCGCCGGGGAGATGAGCTGGGGATCAATATTTTCATTGCCGCAAAAGCTCAAAAGCAGCGCTTCATCGCTCATCAAATGTTCGAGCAGAGCAGCTTGAAAAGGAGCCTCATCCGCATTTTCGCGAATATCTTGTGGCCCCATACCAGAAAGGGCGAGAAAGCGCGACATGTGTTCGGCGTCTCCCGCTAAAAAGGAGAGGGCGCGGATGGCGATTTCGCGCGCATCTTCGCGGCTCAAGGGAGGTTTTCTCGATTGTCCGAGCATATATTTCCAATCCATTAACAGCTTGGTTACCACTATAATTGCACGATAGCTGCTGTGGTGCTGGAATTGCAAGCTATTGACAGGTGAAACCAATTCAGGCGATAGCCATCTGGAGGGAATTGGATACTTCTTCTTTAATTGTAGAAGAAGGTCCTTCAAGCAAAACCGTGATGGAACCCATGACCAAAACCATATTGATCGTTGAAGATAATGAGCTCAACATGAAGCTGTTTCATGACCTGCTCGATGCGCACGGCTATAATGTGCTGGAAACCCGCAATGGCATGGATGCTCTGGCGATTGCCCGCGAGCACCACCCTGATCTCATCATCATGGATATTCAGCTGCCTGAAGTGTCAGGGCTGGAAGTCACCAAATGGATCAAGGATGATGATGAGCTGCACGATATTCCAGTGGTTGCCGTTACCGCTTTTGCCATGAAGGGGGATGAAGAACGCATCAGGGAAGGGGGGTGCGAAGCCTATATCGCCAAACCCATTTCCATCCCGGCCTTTATCGAAACCATCCGCAAATTTATTGGTGATGCCTGATTGTTTGGACAAAAATTTTAATAAGTTTGCGCTATCATGCAGTTTCTGGAGTCCCATTTTAAATAGCTGATAGCAAACGAGATCCTTATGACCGCCCGCGTCCTTGTTGTTGATGACAATGCAGCCAATATTAAATTGCTCGAAGCGCGTTTGCGGGCGGAATATTTCGAAGTGCTGACCGCCAATAGCGGCTATGAGGCGCTGGAAATCTGCGGGCGCGAACATGCTGACGTTGTGCTGCTTGATGTCATGATGCCGGGGATGGATGGCTTTGAGGTGTGCAGGCGGTTAAAAGCCGATCCCAAAACACAGATGATACCAGTGGTCATGGTGACAGCGCTTGATCAGCCCTCTGACCGTATTCGCGGGCTGGAAGCGGGGGCTGATGATTTTTTGGCCAAGCCGGTCGATGATATTGCCCTTATAACACGGGTCAAAAATCTGGCGCGGGTCAAGCAGCTTTCGGATGAGTTGGTGATGCGCCTCACCACTATGGATCAAGGGATTGCGGGTTCAGATCTCATCAATGATATAAATTCAAAGGAAGCAAAGGGCACTTTGCTTCTGGTTGAAGATCGTGCTGCGATCGCCAAAAGAATAAAAGTAGTGCTTGAAGAGAACCACGAGGTTTTGCTCGCTCGCTCTCAGGAAGAAGCCCAAGGTTTGCTGGGCAAGCATGATATAGATCTGGTGCTGGTCAGCCTGGATATGGAAGGCGCCGATGCCTTGCATTTTTGTTCCCATATCCGTTCGCTCGGCAAAACACGGCATTTGCCAATTATGGTGCTGAGTGAGCAGGGGGATAAAGAACGTATGCTGCGCGCTCTTGATCTGGGCGTTAATGATTTTGTTATTCGTCCGGTTGATCGCAACGAGCTGCTGGCTCGGGTGCGGACCCAGATCAAGCGCCGCCGTTTTTCTGAACATCTTTACAAGCGTCTTGAAGAGCGCGTTGAGCAGGCCTCTCGCGACCCGCTGACCGGTATGTTTAATCGTCGCCACCTCGAAGAGCAGTTGCAAGCGATGATTGAAGACAGTCTGCGCACCCAAAAGGGCCTATCGGTGATCTTGGCAGATATTGATTTTTTCAAGTCGGTCAATGACAATTACGGCCATGATATTGGCGATCAGGTTTTGCGCCAGTTCAGCTCACGTTTGCAGCAAAATATTCGTCGACTGGATATGGCCTTTCGTATTGGTGGCGAGGAGTTCTTGATTGTGCTGCCCAAAACCACAGAGGAAAAAGCACAAATCGTTGGCGAGAGATTGCGGGCCGTTATCGAGGACACGCCTTTTAAAATCTCTGAAGGGGACGACAATATTACGGTGACCACCAGCATAGGCCTGAGTTCTGTATGCTCAAGCAAGGATACCATTGACAGCCTGCTGAAACGCGCCGATGAAGCTCTTTACAAGGCGAAGAAATCAGGACGAAACCAGGTCGTCAGCAATGCTGCGTAAGGGCGGGTTTTGCTTTGCAAGTGGACTGCCGTCCACACCTGCTTGGGGAAAAGTTTTCCCCCAAACCCCCTTCTTTTTGAAAATTAAAAAAGGGTGGGTCTGGGAGGTCTTCTCCCAGCAGAGCGCGAGGCTGGCCTCGCTCGCGTAGCGAGTTCGCCGTGCGGCTAATCTCCCTCATTCGTGATATTAATAATATTGCCGCAATGCTTGCAATGCGAGGCATCAGGTTCGTGGCGGATCAGTCCACAATGCTGGCAGCGAATATGCACCTTGATGGGACGAAACAGCGTTTGCAGCAGGCGCAAGAAGAGCGAAACCCCCAAAACCATGATAAACACCGATAGCAAGCGGCCATGCGTGCCGACAATGGTAATATCGCCATAGCCGGTGGTGGTCAGGGTGGCGACGGTGAAATACAGCGCGTCAATGTGATTATTGATGTCGGGGTTGATGCGCACCTGCAATTCAAAGACAATCGAGGTCATCACAAAGATAAAGACAAACAGGTTGACGAAACTCTGAATGACCTCCTCATTGCGGCGGATAAAGCGGCTGCGCTCGCGCAGATCCTGCATAATGTGTTTGGAGCGCAAAATCCGCAAGGCACGCAATATGCGCAAAAAGGCGTAATTGTCGATAAAAGTCGGGATGAACAGCGAAAACAGTACGACAATATCGGCCAGTGTGGTGATTTGCAGCAAATAGCGCCATTTGCGGTGGGCCAGAAAATAGCGCGCCAGAAAATCCAGCAGTACAACAATGCCAATGCCGATTTCAATGGGCCGGAACAACGGGTTGGAGTGGTCTGACAGGGACAGATAGATAAAAAACGACACGGTGAAAATGTCAAAGACCAACATGGAATAACGAAAGATCGTTGAGGTCCAGTTGTCGTCGAAATAGAGGAAAGCCAATCCCCGACGTAAAAGGGAAGGGGGCTTTTTCTTTTTTTGGTTTTGTGGATCAATCTGTGTCATATGTGGCGTATTATAGCCAGCGGCTACAAGAGATTTGACTGCTGACGGGTGAACCTCTTTGAACGGACAACGGTTTTTCGCAACCTTTTTCGGGTTTTCGAGTATACAACAATATTTAGGTGACAAGTTCAAGCCTTGGTTGGCTCAGGCGCTATACGGACAAAAACAGGGTTAATTTACATGCAGCAATATCTCGAATTGATGCGCCTTGTGCGTGAAGACGGAACCCGCAAGGGGGACCGCACGGGCACCGGCACCTTGTCTGTGTTTGGCCACCAGATGCGCTTTGATCTGACGAAGGGCTTTCCGGTGCTGACCACCAAAAAACTGCATCTGCGTTCGATTATCCATGAGCTGTTATGGTTTTTGACGGGAGATACCAATATTGCCTATCTGCGCAATAATAAAGTGCGTATCTGGGATGACTGGGCTGATGAAAATGGCGATCTGGGACCGGTTTATGGCTCGCAATGGCGTTCTTGGCCCGTGTTTGGGGGCGCGGATGGGAGTGCGCAAGGCATCGACCAGATTTCGCAAGTGGTTGAGAGTCTCAAAACCAACCCGAACAGTCGCCGCCATATCGTTTCGGCCTGGAACCCGGCGCTGGTCGATGAGATGGCGCTGCCGCCGTGTCATTGTCTGTTCCAGTTCTATGTGGCGGATGGTAAATTGTCCTGTCAGCTTTATCAGCGCTCGGCGGATATTTTTCTGGGAGTGCCGTTTAATATCGCTTCATATGCCTTGCTGACGCAAATGATGGCGCAGGTTTGTGGGTATGAGGCGGGCGAGTTTATCCACACATTTGGCGATGCCCATCTTTATCTGAACCATCTGGAGCAGGCTGATTTGCAGCTTTCAAGGCAGCCCAAAGCCCTGCCGCACATGAATATCAACCCGGACACCAAGGATATTTTCTCATTCAAATTCGATGATTTTGAGCTTGTCGGCTATGATCCGCACTCCCATATCAAGGCGAAGGTGTCAGTGTGAGTGAAACAAGGTGCAAAATAGCCATGATCGTTGCGGTGGCGGATAATGGGGTGATCGGGGCGGGCAACAAGATCCCGTGGAAATGTTCCAGCGATATGAAATATTTTCGCAAGGCCACTATGGGCAAGCCGGTGATCATGGGGCGCAAGACCTTTGAAAGTCTGGGCAAGCCGCTGGTGGGACGCAAAAACATTGTGATTTCCCAAAACCCTGATTTTGAGGCGCAGGGCGTGTTTCGTGTGACTTCGATTGATCGCGCCCTTGGTCTGGCCCTTTCCTCCTTGAAAAAGGAAGGGGGCGATGAAGTTATGGTGATTGGCGGCGGCGCGATTTATGTGCAAATGCTGCAAAATTCACTGGTTTGCCGGATTTACAAGACGCAAATTCATATGGAACCACAAGGGGACACGCATTTCTGGCCAGATGAGGAATTACACAGGCTGGGTTTTGTGGAAGTTTCGCGAGAATATCGCGAGGCCGGCCCCAAAGATGAAGCCGATATGTCTTTTATAGTTCTGGAAAAATAAAAAAAACGCTAAGTTGTGCCGGGAGTATCGTTGCATACACGGTACGGCTATCCTATATACGCAACAAAACAAGGTTTTGATTATTCGATTTTCTTTATCCGAGAGGCTCAGGATACAGAAATTTGGATCAGATCAAGCGCAACACGTTCATCAAACTGTTATTATGGACCCTAATGGTCCGCAACATGAAGGATAGGCAAACATGCCCTGGAGTGGTCAAAACGGCGGAAATGGCGGCTGGAAGCCCGGCGGTGGTGGCAGTGGTGGTCCCGGTGGTCCTTGGGGCGGCGGCAAAAAGGGCGGCGGCTCTGGCAACCAGCCCGATCTGGAAGAAATGCTGAAACGTTCGCAAGACCGTTTGAAACAGGCCATGCCGGGCAATAATGGCAGCTGGCCTTTGATCCTTTTGATGGCTATTGCGGGCTTGATGGCTATCATCTGGTACGGATTTTTTGTGCGCGTCGACCAGGATCAGCTTGGTGTGGTGACGCGCTTTGGCAAATATCACCATCAATTGTCCCCCGGCCTGAAACTGCGCTGGCCCTATCCAATCGATGATGTGGAAAAGGTCAATGTAACCCGCTTGCGGACTGTGGAAATCGGTTTGCGTGGCAGTCGGCCTGACCGTTTTGGTCGTGTCAGGGCAGGTGGTGGTGTGCGTGATGTGCCAGAAGAAAGCCTGATGCTGACAGGAGATGAAAATATCGTCGATGTCGATTTCGTCGTGCAATGGCAGGTCAATCCTGCGGAGGCGTATAAATATCTGTTCAACATTCAGGATCCCGTCAATACCGTCAAAGAGGTTTCCGAGAGTGCCATTCGTGAGGTTGTTGGTCGTAACACATTGGATACAACCATTTCAGATCATCGCGCCGATATCGAGGTTGAAGTCAAAAAGATCATGCAAAGAACGCTGGAAAGCTATAACGCTGGCGTCATGATCGTCAATGTCAATATGCAAAGCGCTTTCCCGCCCGCTCCTGTCAAACCGGCCTTTCGTGATATCACGGCGGCTCAGCAGGACAAGGCGCGCTATCAAAGGCAGGCAGATGCCTATCGCAATAAGCTCATTCCCAGAGCGCGCGGTGATGCTCAGCAAATGATTGAGAAATCAGAAGGCTACAAGGCACGCATTGTCAAGGAAGCTCAGGGTGAGGCCGAGCGCTTCAATAAAATTTATGTCGAATATAAAAAGGCCCCAGATGTGACGCGCAAGCGCCTCTATCTGGAAACCATGGAACGGGTTATGGGCGGCATGGATAAAATCATTCTTGACAATAAAGGCAAGGGCGGCAGCGGTGTCGTGCCTTATCTCCCCTTGGATGGTCTGACGAAAAACCGCTCTGGACAAGGAGGGTCACGCTAATGCGTATTCTTTCAGGATTAACTTTAATTGTGCTGGCAGCTCTCGCCGTTTTGGCGTATTTCAGCCTGTTTATCGTCAAGCAGACCCGGCAAGCCGTCGTTCTTGAATTTGGCGAGCTGGTGCGGGTGGTGAACGCCCATCCAAAAGAGAACAATGCCGGGCTTTACACCAAAATGCCCTGGTATGACGTGATCTATTTCGACAAGCGTATTCTTGACCTTGATGCGCGTCCACTCGAAGCTGTGACGGCTGGAAAAGTGCCCTTGATCATTGATGCTTTTGGGCGTTATCAGATCAATAATCCGTTGAAACTGTTTCAGTCCGTTCGCAATGTGAGCGGGGCGAACCGTCGTCTGGAATCCATTTTGGAGAAATCCTTGCGCGGCGTGCTCGGGGCCTCGACCTATCTGGAAATTGTCCGTGACAAGCGTGAGTTGATGATGAGCCGCATTCTGACAGAGATGAACCAAACGGCAGAGAGCATTGGCGTTAAATTTATCGATGTGCGTATCAAGCGGGCTGACCTGCCGGCTGACAACTCGAAAAAAGTCTTTGAGCGAATGATTTCAGAACGTGTGCGCGTCGCCAAGAAAATCAGAGCCGAGGGCAATGAACAGGCACAGATCATTCGGGCCAAAACGGATCGTGAAGTCATTGAGATCAAGGCCGAAGCCAATCGAAGAGCCTCTATCACTAGAGGTGAAGGCGATGCCGAGCGCAATAGAATCTATGCGGCGGCCTTTGGCAAAGACCCGGATTTCTTCGCCTTTTACCGCTCCATGGAAGCCTATGAGAAGGGCCTGAAAGGGAGCAATACCCGTATGCTTTTGTCACCAGATAGCGAATTTTTCCGCTATTTCAATCAGGCTTCAGGAAAGCGATAGTCTTTTCTGGGGACAGACCACAAAGGAGGGCGAAAGGTGAGTACTGAATTACTTTCGGCCCTCGGTCTGGTCTTTGTCATTGAAGGCTTGATCTGGGCGCTTTTTCCGCGTTTCTTCGTGAAAATGGCGTTGCAGATGCAGGAGGTTTCCGACGGACAGATCCGCTCCAGTGGCGCTGTTGCGATCGCCTTTGGGGTGTTTGTCGTCTGGCTGGTGCGGGGGTGAGTCAGGGCGATTCAATTCACCGCATTGAATGAGTGGGTAAATGGGTTTCATATTTTCCTCATGAAGATGAGGAGGCTCAATCTATGAGCAATGCGACACTGTTTGATGCCCTTAGAAGTGGCTCGGTTTGTTTGGACAGTTTGGGTTGGTTTTATAAGTGGGTTCTGGCCTTTTTCATGCTGCGACCGGGATGGGTTGCGGCGGGTTGAAGTAAAACTGATCCGGGGTTTGCCGGTCAAGCGATGAATGGGGTCTTTTTTCATTGTAGAAGGTCAGATATTTTTTGATACCCGTCCTTGCTTGCGGCACGTTTTCATAAGCATGCAGGTAGACCTCCTCATATTTGATGGTGTGCCAGAGACGTTCGACAAAGACATTGTCGCGCCAGGCTCCCTTGCCGTCCATCGAGATTTTGATGCCAGCATTTTTCAGCACATCCGTGAAGGCCATGCTGGTAAACTGGCTTCCCTGATCCTTGTTAAAAATCTCTGGTTTTCCGTGTAATACCAACCGCCCTAAAAGATGACGCGTTCTGCCCATTCTCGTTTTGTTATCTGGCGGATTTTTCCGGGCATGTCGCACAGATTGTTCCATGCGTGGCATGTTGCATCGAGAAGGTGATCGTAATCT
>JAKIUO010000069.1 GCA_021647535.1 Hyphomicrobiaceae bacterium | reverse complement strand
ACGAACGAAAGACAAACTCATGATACAACTCCATACAAAATTAAACAACCGTTGCAAAGCTGCGTAGCAGCTTACAGCTGTGACGCCATTTTAGCGATAGTACGCTGATAGACTTTTGATCTGTTCCAGTGGTGCAATACGCGGAAATTTGCACAACCGGGGCGATAGCAGCCGCCGCGTTTCCAGCCGTGGGCACGTAGCAGGTTGGCGGTTGAGGCCAGTGCGTCAGCTTTTGAGCGGATGAGGTTGCGTTTGCCATCGCCATCAAAATCGACGGCGTAGCGGTAATAGTTCTTGGCCATGAACTGGGTCTGGCCAAGTTCTCCCGCCCAGGCACCCTTCATTTTTTTAGGGTTCATGTCGCCGCGTTGCACGACCCGCAGGGCTGCATAGAGGTTTTGCGTGAACATTTTACTCCGGCGGCAATCATAGGAAAGGGTGGCCAGCGAACGAAAAATGGGCTTGTCGCCAGTGAAGCCGCCATAAAAAGTTTCAAGGCTCCAGATGGCGGTGATGATACGCGGCTGCACGCCATATCTTTTATAGACGCGGCGCAAAAGCTTGCGATGACGGCGCATCATGGTGCGGCCTTTGGCGAGGCCACCGGGCGATACGCGCAGCTTGTAAAATTTGCTAAAGCTCAGTTTGAAATGCTTCTGGTTGCGATCTTTTTTAATGACGGAATGGTCATATTTGACCCCGCGCAGGGTGCGCCGCAGCGTTCTTTTCTTGATGCCTTTTTTGCGGGCTTCTTTTTTAAACTGCACAACCCAGTGGCTAAAACCCTTGGATGTGTTGCCGCATTTGGCGGCCAGCACAGGGCCGCTGAACAGGCTGAAAATCAGGCCAAAAGCCATTATATGAATACTGCGCGATGCCATTTGGGAGCCTCCAATGTGAATTCTACTAGCGCGGGTTATATGCGCTCATTGCGAGTGATGCAAGCTTGATTGGCAGGGAGGTGATAAAGCCGATCACTGAGCCTGGACATAATTTAAAACAGCGAGCCCTGGCCACCACGGTCGAAGCTTTTGTTTTTTACAGGCTTTTTGACAGGTTTTTCTGGAGCGGAAGCGGTTTTCTTTTTGGGGGGTGTCGTCGGTTTCGTGCTCGTGCCCTCGACGCGGCTGGTGATCTGTCCGTCAATCATTTCGATATGGATAAGCTGATCAGGTGTTATGTCACCGACCTTGCGCATCATCGCGCCGTTTTCATCGCGCACCAGAGCAAAGCCGCGTTCCAGCACAGATTTATGACTTAGCGAGTTGAGCAGCTTGGTTTGGCCGGACAGGGCGGCGCGTTTGCGTTCAAGGATGGTTGTTAAGGCCCGTTGACGGCGCGCTTCCAGCATATGCAGGCGCTCACGGCCTTGACGCTGGCGCATCACCAGCATTTGCGAGGATAGATGCAGGCGCGCCAGGCGGGAGCGTTTTTCGCGCACGAGGGCCAGCAGGCTGCCCGACAGGCGGCGGCTCATCTCATCCACGCGTTGGCGCGGCAGGGCGAGCAGGTCGGAAAGGCGCGGCAGGCCACGAGAGGCAGCCAGCAATTTGTTGCGGCGGGCTTCAAGGGCGCGGCGGTTGGCCAGTGTTAGCCGATGACCCATTTCGCCAAGCCGTTCGATCAGTTCAGATTGTTTGGGTACGGCCCATTCGGCAGCTTTTGTCGGGGTCGGCGCGCGAAAATCGGCGACCAGATCGAGTACGCTCCAGTCGGTTTCATGGCCAACGGCGGAGATCAGCGGAATGGTGCTGTCAGCGGCAGCGCGCGCGACGATTTCCTCGTTAAAGCCCCACAGATCTTCCAGAGAGCCGCCTCCACGCGCCACAATCAGCACATCAGGGCGCGGCACGGGGCCGCCTTCTTTGAGTGCGTTAAAACCGCGAATAGCGGCTGCCACCTCGCGTCCGCTGGTTTCACCCTGCACACGTACCGGCCAGATGATGACATGGGAGGGAAAGCGCTCGGTAAAGCCATGCATCATGTCACGAATAACCGCGCCGGTGGGGGAGGTGACAATGCCGATGGTGCGCGGCAGAAAGGGGCGCGGTTTTTTACGCTCCTCGTCAAACAGACCCTCGTCCGCCAGCTTTTCCTTGAGCTTTTCCAGAAGAGCCATGAGCGCGCCAACGCCAGCCGGTTCCATATGATCAATGACGATCTGGTAGCGGCTTTGCCCCGGAAAGGTGGTGAGTTTGCCGGTGACAATGACTTCCATACCCTGCTCAGGGCGGATTTTCAGTCTGTTGGCATTGCCCTTCCAGATGACGCCGTTGAGCACCGCCTTGTCGTCTTTAAGATCGAGATATATGTGCCCCGAAGCGGGCTGCGAGATGCGCCCCAGCTCACCGCGCACCCGCACATGTTCAAAGCCACGCTCAACGGTGCGCTTGACCGCAAAAGACAGCTCGGAAACCGTGAATTCGGCCACATTATCTTTTTTGTCGTCCTTATCGGCGAAAAGCCCATCGCTCGGCATTTTTGCATGTTCCCTTTGCAATTGCGGGGTGCTAGAAACTGACCAATGATACAATCAGATAAATCGGGGTTAAAATCAAATGGGTGTTTTATTGATCGGCGCGGGCGGACGTGAACATGCCCTTGCTTACGCGCTTTCTCGTAGTCAAATGGCTGGGGATATTTATTGTACGCCGGGCAATGGCGGCATTGCCGAATATGCAAAATGCATTGATCTGGATGCCAGCGACCATCAGGAACTGATCAAATTCTGCTGGGAGAATAATGTCGGTCTGGTGGTGGTTGGCCCCGAACAGCCCTTGGTGGAGGGCATTGTCGAGAGTTTGGAAGCCGAGGGCATCAAGACGTTTGGCCCGACGAAAAAAGCGGCACAACTTGAAGCCTCAAAGTCGTTTACAAAAGAATTTTGCACAAAATACAAGATCCCGACAGCGAGCTACCAGGTTTTTGCCAAAGGCGATGACTTTGAGGGCTATCTCAAGGACTGTGCTCTTCCTGTTGTGATCAAGGCGGATGGTCTGGCGGCGGGCAAGGGCGTCACGATAGCACAAAGCCATGAAGAGGCGCTGGATGCGGTCCGCGCATGTTTTGACGGGCGCTTTGGCAGTGCGGGTGGCAAGGTGGTGATTGAGGACTGTCTGGTGGGCGAAGAGGCCAGTTTTTTCGCCATTTGCGATGGTGAATATGCCATGGAGCTGCCAACCGCGCAGGATCACAAACGCGCCTTTGAAGGCGATGAAGGGCCAAATACCGGCGGTATGGGGGCCTATTCTCCAGCTCCGGTCATGACAGATGTTTTGCGCAAACAGGTCATGGACGAAATCATCATGCCAACCCTTAAAGGCATGAAAGCCGATGGTGCGCCCTACAAGGGTGTGCTTTATGCGGGGCTGATGATCACCGATAAAGGGCCGCAGCTCATTGAATATAATGTGCGTTTTGGTGACCCGGAATGTCAGGTGTTGATGGCGCGTTTGCGCTCGGATATTGCGCCGGTTTTGATGGCATCGAGCGATGGTATGCTGGACCGCATGGTGCATCGTTTTGATGATCGAGCGGCCATAACAGTGGTGATGGCGGCCAAGGGCTATCCTGGCAATTATGAAAGCGGTAGTGAGATCAAGGGGCTTGAAGAGGCGGCCAGTGATCCCGATATCATGATCTTCCATGCAGGCACCCGCAGGGATGAAGAGGGCCGTATCTTTGCGACAGGCGGGCGTGTGCTGAATATCACCGCGCTGGGCAAAACGGTGGGCGAAGCGCGTGACAAGGCCTATGCGGCCATTGATAAAATCGACTGGCCAGAAGGTTTTTATCGCAAGGATATTGGCTGGCGGGCCATTGAGCGCGAAAAAGGAATGGATAAATGAGATCAGTTGTTAAAATTGCTCTGCTTCTGGCTTTTGTTCTGCCCCTTGCTCTCTCCTTGGGCGGCGGTCCGCTTTTCGCCATAGGTCTGGATGCAAAAATTGACAGATATTTTGACAATTGTGCGGAGCAAAGCTCCACCCTGGAAATCAGCCAATGCCTTGGCAGACAGTATGGAAATGCTGATGCCGAATTAAACGTGGTTTGGAAAAAAGTCCTGGCGATGATCGCGGGCAGCACTCATATTCCAGTTAATGACTGGAATAGCTGGAAACATAATATTATCGAGGGGTAGCGTTTCTGGGTAAGGTTTAAAGAAGCGGAATGCAGGGGGTCTGCACCTTATAAATTCTGGCAAGGGACGATGGCCTCGGTCGAATCTCTTGGTTGCTTTTTGCGCCTTACAATCGTGCGCACTTCTGAACTTGAAAACTATCTGAGACACTAACTTGTTGGGGAGTGACTTGCATGTCCAGCATCAAGATTGAACATAAAAACGGTCCTTCTCTTGGTCTCGCACTTGGCGGCGGCGGGGCGCGCGGACTGTCGCATATTCTGGTGCTTGAAGCGCTTGATGAGATGGGGGTTAAGCCCACCCTTATTTCCGGCACCAGCATCGGCGCGATCTTTGGCGCGGCCTACGCCTCCGGGCTCAGTGGGCGAGAAATTCGAGAGCATTGCGAGGAGATATTCCATACAAAACGTGGGCTTATGCGCAAGCTCATCGACAAATGGCCGGGCTCTGTGAAGCAGATCTGGAATCCGTTTTCCCCCGCTATCTTCAATGTGGAAACCGTGCTCGGCATCTTACTGCCTGATGGCATGGCGAAAGATTTCGAGAGCCTGCAAATTCCGTTTACGTCCATCACCACGGATTTTCACACGCAGATGCAAAGGGATATAACAAGTGGCCCGTTGCTGCCAGCGATTGCGGCAAGTGCAGCGCTGCCTGCTTTGCTGGAGCCGGTGATTATTGACAATCATGTGTTGATTGATGGCGGTTTCGTCAACCCGTTGCCCTATGAAAGCCTCAAGGGGAAATGCGATATTGCTTTGGCGATTGATGTCAATGGCGAGCCGCGCGGCGATGGCGAAAGCGTGCCGAGCTCCATGGAGGCGCTTATTGTCATGTCGCAAGTGGTCATGCGCTCAATTTTGCGCGAGAAACTGCGCAGGCATCAGCCAGACATTCTTATTTCTCCCCCGGTGGGCCGCTTCAAGGTGCTCGACTTTTTCAAGATGAAAGACATTCTGGAGCGTTGTAACGGCCTCAAAGATGATGTCAAACGCGAACTGGAAGTGGCTCTGGAAAACCACAAAGAACAGGCCTGATATGTACAAACTATTATGTGATCTGGTATAATATTACTAAGATATAACTTGGCTACAGGTGGGGATCGGAATTATGGCAGGGTTGGCAGAGCACATAAATCGCAAAATAGCGCAGGTTTTGGCGCAGGAGATTAAAGCGCGGGAGACGCAGGTGGTGGCGGCTATCGAGATGCTGGATGACGGGGCAACCGTGCCGTTTATCGCGCGTTATCGTAAAGAGCGCACGGGCGGGCTTGATGATACGCAATTGCGCTTGCTGGAGCAAAGGCTGGGCTATTTGCGAGATCTGGAGAAACGCCGTCTCTCTATCCTTGAGGCCATAGACAAACAGGGCAAGCTTGACGCTCCTCTTAAGGCAAAAATCGAAAAAGCAGATAATCGTCCAGAGCTTGAAGACCTCTATCTGCCCTTCAAAATCAAACGCCAGACCAAGGCGCAAACCGCCATCAAGGCCGGGCTGGAACCCCTGGCGCAAAAGCTCTTGCAAAACCCGGCGCTTGATCCGGCGCGTGAGGCGGCAGCTTTTTTATCCCCAGAGCATGAGATCAATGATAGCACGGCGGCTCTTGAGGGCGCGCGCGAAATCATTATGGAAAAAATGGCTGAGGATGCCGGATTGCTGGGTTCTCTGCGCCGCAAGCTGAAGGGGCAAGGTCGCCTCGCCACCAAGCTCAAAAAGGGCAAAGAGGCCGATGGTCAAAAATTTGCCGATTATTTCGATTTTGCACAAGATTTCAAGGATATCCCTTCCCATCGGGCGCTCGCCATGTTGCGCGGCGTTGAGGAGAAAGTCCTCTCCATCAGCCTTGACCTTGAAACCGAGCCGCGCCGTCTGCACCCGGCGGAGCTGGCCATCAATAATCAGTTTGGCATCCGCGATGAGGGCCGTCCTGCCGATGCATTTTTGCGCGAAACCGTCCACAAAGCATGGATTTCAAAGCTCAAGCGCAAGCTCGTTCTGGAACTGATGAACCAGATGCGTGAACAGGCTGAAACCGAGGCCATCAAGGGTTTTTCCACCAATCTGAAGGATCTGCTGCTGGCAGCTCCCGCTGGTCCACGCGCCACGCTGGGGCTGGACCCGGGCTATCGCAATGGTGTCAAGCTGGTGGTGGTTGACCAGACCGGCAAGCTGTTGGCCTCTGATGTCATCTATCCGCATCAGCCGCAAAAACAGTGGGACCGCTCGCTGGCGACCCTTGCTGCGCTGGTTAAAAAACACCGGGTCGAGATCATCGCCATTGGCAATGGCACGGCCTCGCGCGAGACCGATACGCTGGCCGCCGAACTGATTAAGAACCTGCCAAAATCCGTTGAGGGACCAAAGCCGATCAAGGTGATGGTTTCAGAGGCCGGTGCTTCGGTTTATTCTGCTTCAAAAATGGCTGCCGATGAGTTTCCCGACCTTGATGTCTCCTTGCGCGGCGCTGTATCCATTGCGCGGCGTTTGCAGGATCCACTAGCCGAGCTGGTCAAAATAGACCCTAAAAGCATTGGCGTTGGTCAATATCAGCATGATGTCGATCAGGGCGCGCTGGCCCGCTCGCTTGAAGCCTCTGTCGAGGATTGCGTCAACAAGGTCGGGGTCGATGTTAATATGGCCTCTGCCGCTTTGCTGACCCATGTCTCAGGGCTCAACAAGACGCTGGCGGGCAATATTGTCGCCTATCGAAATGAATTTGGACCGTTTAAATCAAGGGCTGCGCTCAAAAAAGTACCGCGCCTTGGTGCACGCGCCTTCGAGCAAGGGGCCGGGTTTTTGCGCATCATGAATGGGCGCAATGTGCTGGATGGATCTGCCGTTCACCCCGAGGCTTATGAGCTGGTGGAACGCATTGCCAAAACAGCCAAACGCGATATTAAGAGCCTGATTGGCGACGGGCCATTTCTTAAATCGGTGCAGCCCAAAAGCTTTGCTGACAGCCGTTTTGGCGTGCCGACCATAGCCGATATTCTGGCCGAGCTGGAAAAACCGGGCCGTGATCCGCGCCCGGCCTTCAGGGCGGCCAGCTTTGCCGAAGGGGTGGAGAAAATCTCTGACGTGAAAGCCGATATGCGCTTGCAAGGTGTCGTTACCAATGTCACCAGTTTTGGGGCTTTTGTCGATATAGGTGTGCATCAGGACGGCCTTGTGCATATCTCACAACTCGCTGACAAATTCGTCAAAGACCCTCATGAGATCGTCAAAGCTGGTGATGTCGTTAATGTACGGGTCACTGAGGTTGATGTGGACCGCAAGCGCATTGGCCTTTCGATGAAGTCAGGGCGCGAGCAAACCGGTAACGAAGACCCCGGTCGCTCCCCTCATCAGGGGCAGGATTCAGGCGGGCAAAGCAAAATTTCCAAAGCCCCGCCCGCCAATCCGTTCGCCGATGCGTTTCGAAAAGCCGGTAGGTGATCGCTACTTTTGCTTCGCAAACGGGCTGCTGCCGATTATTGGCTTTCTGGCCCGTTTGGGGAACTTGTTCCCCAAACCCCTTACTTTTTGAATTTGATGATAGAAAAACGGGAGGTTTGGAGGGGCTCCTCCAACGGGGTCCAGCGCTCAAATAGCGTAGCGGTAGCGCAAACGAATAGAGCGCTCAAATAGCGTAGCGGTAGCGCAAACGAATAGAGCGCTCAAACAGCGGAGCGATAGTGCAAACATTAAACTGCTGGCCCCGTCGCGAAGCGAGTCAGAGCCAGAATTGAATTGCACGGGGACACCCTCCAATCCCTCGTCGTTACCAATCCGCTGTCCAGTCCCAAGGGATCATCCCTTGGCGCTGTGCGCGCAGCACGCCAGCCTCGCAGAGAGAAGAAGGGGACAGCGAGGTCATTCGCGCATAGAGTTTGACCTATCGCATGAATCACCTTTAAAACGTGAGACTTGCAATTCAATAACTGGATAAAAAAATATGAGCGGTGATGACAAAAAGGTAAGGGTGCGTTTTGCGCCTAGCCCAACGGGGCGTTTGCATGTGGGCAATATACGCACGGCGTTGTTCAATTTTTTGTTTGCCCGCCATAGTGGTGGCGAGTTTATGCTGCGTCTTGATGATACGGACGTGTCACGCTCCACAGATGCGTTTGCGCAAGGCATTAAGGATGATCTGACCTGGCTGGGGCTGGATTGGGACATTGAGGCCAAGCAGTCAGAGCGCTATGTGGAATATGAAAAGGCGGTGCGCCTGATCACTGAAGCAGGGCGGCTTTATCCTTGTTATGAGACGGCTGACGAGCTTGATTTGAAGCGTCGGCGTCAATTGGCGCGCGGTCGTCCGCCGGTTTATGATCGGGCGGCGCTCACCATGAGCGAGGAAGAGCTGGACAAATACGAAAAAGAGGGGCGGCGTCCCCATTGGCGTTTCAAGCTCGATCATCGTGTGATTACCTGGAAGGACCTAGTGCGCGGCGAGCAAAAGATTGATGCGGCTTCCTTTTCCGATCCAGTGATGATCAGGCAAGGCGGGGGCTATCTGTATACGTTGCCAAGCGTTGTTGACGATATTGATTTCCAGATCAGTCATGTTATTCGTGGCGAGGATCATGTCGCTAATACGGCCGCGCAGATTCAGTTGTTTGAGGCTCTTGGAGCTGATGCGCCACAGTTTGGGCATCATAACCTGTTGGTCAATGCCGATGGTGAGGCTTTGTCGAAGCGCAAAAATTCTCTGGCGATTGCCGGATTGCGCGAAGATGGTCTTGAGCCGCTGGCCGTTAATTCACATGCCGCGACCATTGGCACCTCTTATCCTGTTGCCCCCTATCAGCACATGGAACAGATTGCCGAGCTGTTCGATTTTTCAAAGCTGTCGCGCGCCCCAGCCAGGTTTGATGAAAATGAGCTGCGTCAGGTCAATGCCCGCTTTTTGCATGAACTTGAGTATGCTGGTGCGTCTGAACATCTGGAAAAACTGAAAATCACAGGCGGCGAGCCGTTTTGGTTGGCTGTGCGTGGCAATCTCGACCTTTTTGGCGATGTCGAGCAATGGTGGCGCGTCGTGGCAGGGGAAATTACGCCGCTGATTGACGACGAAGCTTTGTGTGAAGCCGCGCAAAATCTGTTGCCGTCCGAACCGTTTGATGCACAAACCTGGTCGAGCTGGACCAAAGCTATCAAGGACGAAACCGGGGCCAAGGGCAAGGGTTTGTTCATGCCGCTTCGAAAGGCTTTGACGGGGCAAGAGCATGGACCGGAGCTTAAATTGCTACTGCCGATGATGGATCGTGCGCGTATAATTGCGCGCTTGCAAGGCCAGACAGCTTAGGGAAACTAGGACGTGTGCTGGTGATTCGTTTAGGGTCGCCGGAAATTTCATCGCGCATTATTCAATGATTTTTTCGGTGTGCTGGCAACAGCATTTTTCAGTACGATGAGAAGTGTATATTCACTATTTATAATATTAATATACAAGGGTTTGCGTGATCAATATCTCGTTAATCCGGCTTGGCAATTTCCCTTCTTATTGGGGAAGGGAAGGTGTCGCTTTGGGGCAGGCACCCGGTCCGACTTATCAGTTTATTCACCATTATTCGCTATAAATTCGGGCAAGCAGCTTATGTAGTGGGCTGCTTGGTATCTCGTTTTGGAGCGTTCAGCCTTACTCCTTGTATTGCTTGTTTAAGAGACCTGAAAGCAGCCAATGAAGTCCAATGGATTTCTTCTTGGTGCTCCATTGCGAAAGTGAGCAATATTAAGGAGATTAGTGATGGTAATTCGCAGTACAGTAGCCGGAGTAGCTGGCGTAATGATGATGATGGCAGCCGGGTCCAACCCAGCTTCCGCTCAGGGTTCTTGTCCCGTAGGGTGTGATGGCGCAGTTAACTGGACCGGTTTTTCGATTGGTGTGGGTATTGGTGGAAATGCCGATATAATTGGTCATGACTATGTCGTAACAAATGATGCGACTGGTGCCTATAATAGTTCTGGCCTGGATGATGGTCGTGGTGGTGCTGGTTTTTTTGGATCCGTTGGCATCGGCTATGACTGGCAGGTTCGGGATCGTTTCGTAATTGGTGCCTTTACCGATTTTGATTTTGGTAAATCGGATCATCGTGAAGCAGATACATTTGCCCTTGGCGGTGGTAGCTTTAAAACAGCCGGTTGGGACATTGAAAGAAATACAACCTGGACTATTGGCGCTCGTCTGGGTTTGCTTACCACCAATACTTCCATGCTTTATGGTTTGATTGGTTATTCTCGGACAGATATGGATGTGAGTGTCTTCACAGAAATTGATGGAACTTCTATTCCAACTCGTCCGATTTCCAGAAACCTTGAATTTAGTGGTCTTGTTCTTGGTGCAGGTATGGAGCATAGCTTTGGCAATGGCTTCTCTCTGAAGGGCGAATATCGCTATACAAACTATGGTAGCGAATATTTCGGAAAAAATCAGGAGGTTACAGATCTTGGTGTCGCTACAGGTCAGTCTGAAGCTGACACTTTCGATCTCGACAGCCATTCTTTCCGTTTGACCGTCGCTTACAAGTTTGACCGTGGCGAGGCTGTTGAAGAGGTATCTTATAAAGATGTAGCTCCGGCACCTGCTTATGGTTCACGCTACAAATAGATCGCAACGCGGTCACGCGAATCTTTTCAAAAGCTGTTGTGCACGGCACATAATCAAGGCTTCGTGAAAAGAGGGTCAGAAAACAAAAAATGTCCCCTTGCAAAGTGAGGGGACATTTTTTATGGGTAATACCAGCTCGCATAAATATTGGCAGCCTATTCATGTAGAATGTGTGTCAATAAGAGGATTGTTGGCGCTGAACTGTTTCTTGGCATATTGGCTGGAGATATGGCGGGTCATGATCTGCAGGGGATATTGCGTGGTTTTTGTTATCTTGCAGCCGCGAAAGCCCTGTGCCTCATAGCCCAAACGCGAAAAGAAGGAGCGCGAATTGAAATCGGACAGGGCCGATATCCAGCGAAACCCGCTCTTATAGGCGAGCTGCTCACTTTTCTCGATGAGCGCCGTTGCCACTCCGCCATTGGCAAACAGTGGATTGACATAGAGGTGGGTGATGGTGGCGGTCTGCATATGCTCATTGGAGGGCCGCCATGATGATGAACCGATTAGCACGTGCCTAAGCCTTGCCAGCTGCACATTTTCTTTCAACATCAAAGCAGTATAGTCTGGCTGGTCGATTGCTTCAAGTTTTGCAGCGACCTCGGCAAGGCTGTAAAAGCGCCAGCCAACCGAACTAATGGCTGATTTGTGCAACTCCCTGACATCAGAATAATCTTCAGTGGAAGCCGGCGCGATGGAAGCAAGTTTCATGAACTCGCATTTATGATCTGACTTTAAACTCATTATATAACCCCCACGATAATCTAATCGTTAAAACTCTAGTTATTATGAGAGGAGTTAGTTGTGTTCCGTCAAAGACCCTTGCTTGTTAAGATTATGGTTTAGTGATGATATTTACATAATATTTCAAACAATATTTAGACTTATTTCAAGTGGGTGCAATTTGCTCTAGCGAATAAGGTCTTCAATGCTCTTGGCACCGCCAAGTTTTGAGTCTTCCGTGAATGGCGCCCTCTTGTTCTGGGCCTTTTTGCCAGAGGCAGCGCTGTTGCTGGCCTGTTTTTTGGGGTTATTGTGCGCGTCTATATCGGCTTCCGAAAATTCGGTTTCCTTGCACGAACAGCCCTTGATATATTCCTTGCGATAACGCCAGGCGTTTTCGATGCTGTCATAGGGACGGCCATCAGGCGTGATCATCTGCTCGATTTCGCCGCCAGGATTACGATAGACATAAAGCTCTGCGGGGGCGGCACATTTATTCTGGCAAACATCTGTATCGGTTGGGAAATTGCTGGGCAGGGTGGAAAAGCTGACCGGGAAATAATAGCCATCACAGAGACGCACGCACATGGTGCGATAGGTGGCATAGGGCTGGATGCTGCCATTAAAATCATCGCGTGGACGCGCGCGGCGACGACGCGGTCCCCCAAATAGTTCACCAAGGCCACTATCTTCTAACCAGTTGCTGGAGCTGCGCCGTGCTTCATAGCGATACTGATCGCCGCAATCATTGCGCGCCAGTTCCTTGATAATGCGCTGGCGGCGATTGCCATCGCGGCTGGCATCTTTTATGGAGGCACGTTCATCGTTTAATTGTGCCAGATCGCGTTTGGCTCTGCGTATTTTGCGATCAATGGCATGGCATTTTTTGGTGCGGCGCAGGGTGCGGCCAAAGATGAACATGTTTTCATAGCAGTTCATGCGATCAGCCCGGTTTTGCAATTTATTGAAAAGTCTGTCCTGCTTACGAATTTTCTTGTTGAGTTCGGGGAGCAGATTGCCGGACTGATTACCACGCACCCAGTCAGCCGCCAGCTTGCTCTCCAGCTCCCTGCAATAAGGGCTGAGCGTGCGATAGCGCCCTTCTGGTCGTTCGGTTGAATAAATCTGGGCATTGGCAGAAAAATTGTGAACAGACAGACCGCTATCGAAAAAAAGGCCGATGAGGAGCAGAACGCAAAGTGTATAAAATCTGCTTTTAGGCTTGGTCAGACGCTTCATGTTTCGAACTCTGATGTTAGTGTTTTTTTGATTCCCCTGAACGAACTTACCTTTAATATAAGCCAATTGCGAAAGAACTAACAGGTCGTTCGGGGATAAAAGGTCTTTACGGCACTAAAATGACGGCGTGGGGCTGCGCCGTTATTGTAATGAGGGGGGTGACAGGTAAAAACGAGCCAAAGCTTGTTCCTACCCGCCCCCCCTTGCAGGCATAAGGGGGCTGGGGGGGTACAGGTAAGCCCCCTTACACCATGCATTGGAACGAAACATCAAAAACTCAAATGATGAGTTGTTTCCGACTTCAACTCGATCTTGATTTTTTGGGAAGGGGCCTCACGGTCCAGAAAACCAAGGTTTGAAATAATTGCCGAGCGATAGGTGCCAGGCGATTGTGCGGGAGGTTGAAGTGAACTCAGAACCACAGACCAGAATGTCAAAAAAGAGATCAGCAGCAGAATAATCGACGGGGGAAAACTGTAATTGTGATCGCCAGTCATCTGCGGGGAGTTGGGGTCTTTTTTTCCTTTTGGCATGAGCTGTGGTCTTTCAGTTAAGAAGGGTTAGTGATGTGTCGTTCGAATGAATGGTTTGTTTTTCCATAGTCTCACAATCGCAGTGAATGTTCGATTTTCCAACTGTCAGTCCGTCGTCATTTTTGCTAAATTGTGATCGGCTGATTATCCATTTGGGTGAAAATGGAAAGGGTGATAGTAAGTGAGAGAAATCAAAATGTTGCGCCGTTGGACGGTTCACCTGGGGGGGGTGTGTTCTGCTGGATCACGAAGAGGTGATCATGGGCGAGAGGATCTTTTTGGGGGGGAAGCATGAACGAAGACATAGATCCCGTTGTCGCACGCATCCGTGACGAGATTGCCCGTAAAGGGTGGTCGCAGACAAAACTCGCCGAAAAAGCCTTGCTGGGTGATGCTACTATTTTTCGGTTTTTTCGAGGCGATTATACCATCAAGACGCTGCGCCGCATCGAACAGGCGTTGGATATTGATATAGAAGGCGAAAATGCCAAAGCCGACGAACTCAACATGGTGGCCAATATCCGTCATGGGGGCTATAACAAGCAGCTTTATGACTATTATGAGGGCGATTATATCTGTCTGCGCCCGGCCTTCGTCGACGGCGAACGCTACATGATCTACCAGATGGAAATCTACTGGTCGGATATCGGGCCAGGGCTGATGTTTCGGGATAAAAATCCTGGATATGAGCAGGGCGGACAGATATTGGTGCCGATCGGCACGCCATTTTTGCATTTTCTGACCATGTCGAGCGGTTCGGCCCGCCTTATGACCATGTATCATATGGCGCGAGGCAAGAAGATGATGCGCGGTCTGTCCTTGACCATTTCCAGTCAGGTCAAGGGTACGGATCTGCACCCGGCGGCAACACCCATCCTGTTTCACCGTATTGATGAAAAGCACCCGGAATGGCGAGAACTCGCCGGGTTGGTGCGTCGGGATCATGCGGTGATCGCCCCGTTGCACAAGCATTTTGAGGAGATGGATCTGGACCCCATGCTGTTGTTTAACAAGGAGTGATGCCAGGTCTTAAAAGTAATGACATTCTTTGATCTTTC
>JAKIUO010000291.1 GCA_021647535.1 Hyphomicrobiaceae bacterium | reverse complement strand
GGCAAACATGGTTTTGTCGGCCGCAGCCTGCCTGAAGGAAGAAGCCCCGCCTTGCGCCGCATAGGCTGTGGAAATAAGCAGCGAGTTTAAAGCATTAGACGTTTGCACGCGATTAATAGACACCCACTGCGCCACCGAAGACTCTTTGTCTTTTGGGATGACCTCAATCAACACATCACCATTTTTGCACGCCCCAAACTGAACCGTTGCGCCACTCTCGGTTTCAACGGCATGATAGCTCAGACTTTGAACGCAATGCAGGTTCTTGATCCATAGACTTCTCTGCTCCTCAGCATGAGCCACAGCAGACACTTCAATGCCATATTTAAAGCTCTTGTAAATATTGATGCCAGTTGGGATGGCCCCGAGCAAAACACCGAAAACCGCTGGATAGAGCAAAAAATACTGCCAGACTTTTTTGGTTTTTTTGACGACAACATGATCTGCACCAACCATATCTTCCACTTTGGCACCGGCATTCTCTACGATGTCAACGGCTTTCCCAGCCAAGCCAAATCCTTCTTTTGATCCCGTCATGATACACTTCCTCTTCGTGTTTTCCAGATTGCAGCGCCAGGGCTTGCCGGCAACCTGCACTGGTCGTCATTATTTGATGCATTCTGCTAAATTCTGTTTGACTGTGTTATTCTCATTCAAAAGAACAAAAAAAGCGACCTAAAATGAGGCCCTATATATATGCATTCAAAATTTAAGTAAGTTTCACCTCTAAATATGTCAATAAAAGGGGGGTTTTTCCCCAATTCAAGACGATCTATCCTCAATTTCTATCAAATTTTGTTTGAGCCGCGTCCAGCGATGTCTTTGCCGGTCGCCATTGACGGCTTTTTCGATGGCGCGCTTTTCGCCGACCAGCAAGACCAGCTGGCGACCACGCGTCACGCCAGTATAGATCAGGTTGCGCCCCAGCATGGGGAAATGCTGCATGGTCAGCACCATGATGATGGCGGGATATTCCGAGCCCTGCGATTTGTGAATGGTGGTAGCGTAGGCCAGCGTCAGATTGTCGAGATCGCTAAAATCAAAACTGATGGGGCGGCCATCAAAATCAATGATCATTTCACTTTCGGCCTCGTCAATCGAAGTGATATAACCCAGATCGCCATTAAAGACCTCGCGATCATAATCATTGGCGGTTTGCATGACCTTGTCACCCATGCGATAGGTCCAGCCAAAACGCTGCACTTTGGGATGGCCCGGTTTTTCAGGATTGAGCACCTGCTGCAATTCGATATTGAGAGAGCGCGTGCCCAGCCCCCCCCGGTTCATTGGCGTCAAGACCTGCACATCACGCAACGGATCCAGATCAAAACCGCGCGGGATGCGATTGGCGATCAGTTCGATGATTTTATCGCGGCCCTTGTCCTCGCTCACCGCTTCAATGTAATAAAAATCGCTTTTTCCTTCAGGCTTGCCAAGATCCGGCAGCTCGCCATGGTTGATTTTATGGGCGTTTAAAATGATGCGGCTCTCGCGCGCCTGGCGAAAAACTTCGGTCAGGCGCACCACTGGCACCACTCCGCTTTCGATAATATCACCAAGCACCTGCCCCGGTCCAACGGAGGGCAGCTGGTCAATATCTCCAACTAGCAGCAAGGCGGATTTGTCCGGCAGCGCACGGGTCAGCGCATACATCAAGGGCACATCGACCATCGAGGCTTCATCGCAAATCAGATAGTCGCAGGACAAGGGATCCTCTTCATCGCGGCGAAAGCCCCCGGATGAGGGATCGCTTTCGAGCAGACGATGGATGGTTTTGGCCTCCATGCCGGTGGTTTCAGACATGCGTTTGGCGGCCCGGCCGGTCGGCGCACACAGGGTAATTTCCAGATCCGTGTCGCAGATCAGCTTGATGATGGTGTTGATGAGCGTTGTTTTGCCGACCCCTGGCCCACCGGTGATGACCAGAACCGAAGAGGTCAGAGCCAGTTCAAGCGCGGCCAGCTGACTATCCGCCAGCTCCAGCCCGGTCTCTTTTTGTAAATCCGGCAGGCGCTTTTCAAGATCGACCTTTTCCCATGGCGGCTCTTCCACCATCAGCCGTTTGAAATGTCCGGCAATGCCATGTTCCGCCTCATAAAGAGTGCGCAAAAACACGGCGGGCACCTCGCCCTCTTCCCCCACCAGATCACCAAGCAGCACATTATGCTCGCTGACCTCATGCTCGACCGCTTCGTCAATAATGTGGTCCGGTATCTGCAGCAGATTTTCTGCCATCTCGTAAAGCATACCGCGCGGCAAACCGCAGTGACCATCATTCATGGCCTCCAACAGAACATAAGAGATGCCCGCCTGCGCCCGCATCGGAGAGGTTTTCTCAATGCCAAGGCTCATGGCAATACCATCGGCAATTTTAAAACCGATACCACGCACATCACGAGCCAACCGGTAGGGATTGGCCTCGATCAGCTCCATCGCCTTGGCGCCATAGCTCTTGTAAATACGTACAGCGCGCTGCGTGCCGATGCCATGCTTTGACAAAAACATCATGATCTCGCGCACCACTTTTTGATCGTGAAAGCTTTCCATGATGATCTGCGCGCGCATTTTACCAATGCCATCAATATCACGCAAACGGGCCGGTTCGTTCTCGATGACCTCA
>JAKIUO010000068.1 GCA_021647535.1 Hyphomicrobiaceae bacterium | reverse complement strand
TCAGCGCGTCAGCCTTTTGTATGAACGCTTAAGCCAGTTGATCCCTGCGGGAGAGATCGTGCTGTTTGAAATTTTCGAACAGAGTGGCGCCGAAGGAGCAACCGCCCCAGCTAAATGACGGGAAACTCTCAGGCAAAAAGGACCGCAGGAAGATGGCACTCTGGAAAGCGGGCAGCGCTTTGGCGCGGCCCCACCGAAGGGGTAAGTTTCTGTTTGCTAATGGTAAGCAGGGATCAAATCTCTCAGGTTCCATGACAGAGGGGGTATGTGTCCGGTCCTTTTCGAAAGGGGCTTGGGTAGATGCGCGTTTTGTTATGGAATGGGAGAAGCCTTTATGGCCGGTCAGCAGGACAATAGCTTTTTAAAGCGGACGCCGCTTTATGATTTTCATGTAGAAGCCAAGGCTAAAATGGTGCCGTTCGCGGGTTATGAAATGCCGGTGCAATACCCTTTGGGTGTGCTAAAAGAGCATCTACATGTACGCGAAAAGGCCGGAATTTTCGACGTTTCGCATATGGGTCAGGCTTTTTTGATCCCCGCTGATGGTGATTTCAAAACGGGCGCGCGTGCGCTGGAAAAACTGGCGCCGGGCAATTTCCTGGCGCTGAAGCCGGGTCGTCAGCGTTATTCGCAACTGCTCAACGACAAAGGCGGCGTGCTTGATGATCTGATGGTCACAAGGCTTGGCATGAAGGGCTATGAGCACTGTATTTATCTGGTGGTCAACGCGGCGTGCAAAGAGCAGGATCTGGCGCTTATCGAAAAAGCCATGCCGGAAAATGTCGAGTTGAAAAGAATGGACGATCTGGCGCTGATTGCCCTGCAGGGGCCAAAGGCTGTTTGCGTGCTGGCAAGCTTTGCGCCAGAGGTCGAGGATATGGCCTTTATGAGTTCGCTCGATATTCCTGTCAAACATGCTGATGGTGATCTGTGGATGCATGTATCGCGCTCGGGTTATACCGGCGAAGATGGCTATGAATTGTCGATCAACAAATCAGAGGCCGGAAAATTCTGGCAGATGTTGCAGGATCATGAGGATGTGGAGCCCATCGGCCTTGGGGCGCGCGACAGTCTGCGTCTTGAAGCCGGTTTGTGTCTTTATGGTCATGATATTGATGAAAACACCTCGCCCGTTGAGGCCAACCTTGTTTGGTCTATCGGCAAGCGGCGGCGCACTGATGGCGGGTTTCCCGGTGCTGACAAGGTGCTCGCGCAGCTTGAAAATGGCGTGCAAAGGCAGTTGGTCGGCATCAAGCCCGATGGCCGGACTCCGGCACGTGAAGGTACAAAAATATTCAGCCCGAATGGTGACGAGATTGGTATTGTGACCAGCGGCGGCTTTGGCCCTTCGGTCGGTGGGCCGGTGGCCATGGGCTATGTCGGCGTGGACTTTATCAAGCCGGGGACAAAAATCACTCTGGAAGTGCGTGGCAAACCGCTTCCAGCCCATGTGCAAAGCCTGCCCTTTGTCGCTCACAATTTTTATCGTAAAAAGAAATAATCATAACACCACAAAAGAAGGAGGCACCAAATGGCCAAACTTTATTACAGCAAAGACCACGAATGGATCAGCGTCGAAGATGGCGTTGGCACCATCGGCATCACCAATCACGCCCAGGAACAGCTTGGCGATATCGTTTTTGTCGAGCTGCCCGAAACCGGCAATACTGTGGACAAGGGCGATGAAGCCGCTGTCGTCGAAAGTGTTAAAGCCGCCAGCGAAGTGTTCGCACCGATCAGCGGCGAAGTGGTCGAAGCCAACGCGGTTCTGGCGGAAAATTCGGGACTGGTCAATGAAGATGCCGAAGGCGCCGCCTGGTTCATGAAAATCAAGCTGTCTGATGAAGGCGAATTGGGCGAGTTGATGGATCGCGCCGCTTATGAGGCGTTTGTGGCCAGCGAGAGCTAGGCGTCGCTATCGCGAGCGGGGCCAGCCCCGCGCCCCGTTGGGAGGAGACCTCCCAAACCCACCCTTTTTTCTCGTTCCCAAGCTCTGCTTGGGAATGCATGTTAAAGACGCTCTGCGTCGTGGTTGGGGTTATTCCATGCTTGTGTTCGGGACGCAGAGCGTCCCTGTCACGGGTTCCCAAGCAGAACTTGGGAACCAGAATTAGTAAACGCGGCGCTTAGGGCGACAGCCCACTTGCAAAGCAAATGTTTATATAACGAGGTATCCCATGCGCTACTTGCCCCTTTCAGACATTGATCGCCAGCAAATGCTGGCCAAGGTTGGTGTTGCTGATATTGACGAGCTGTTTGCCGATGTGCCTTCGGGCAAGCTTTTAAAGGATCTGCCAAACCTGCCTTTGATGGTGGGTGAAATGGCCGTCGAGCAACGCATGTCGCAATTGGCGGCGTGCAATCTGTCGGCAGGGGAGGCCAAGGGCTTTTTTGTCGGGGCCGGGGCCTATCGCCATCATGTACCCGCCACGGTGGACCACCTCATTCAGCGCTCGGAGTTCCTGACCGCTTATACGCCTTATCAGCCGGAAATTTCCCAAGGCACCTTGCAGGTTCTGTTCGAGTTTCAAACGCAGGTGGCCCTGCTCACCGGCATGGAGGTGGCCAACGCCTCCATGTATGACGGTTCAACGGCGACAGCTGAAGCGGTGTTGATGGCACGCAGGGTGACGCGGCGCAAAAAGGCGATTGTTTCAGGCAATCTGCATCCGCATTATCGCGATGTGGTGAAGAATATGGAGCATTTTTCCGGTGGGGATCTGATGCTTTGTGATCCGGCCTATGACGGTGCTGAAGATCTGGCGGCACTGATTGATGAGGAGACGGCTTGCGTCGTTGTGCAGACCCCTGATTTTTACGGCAATCTGCATAATTACACCAGGCTGGCGCAAGCCGCGCACGCTAAAAAAGCGTTGCTGATTGTTGTGGTGACGGAGATTGTGTCGCTGGGGGCGCTGAAATCACCTGGCGAAATGGGCGCGGATATTGTGGTGGCCGAGGGGCAGTCTCTGGGCTGTGGTCTCGATTTTGGCGGGCCTTATGTGGGTTTGTTTGCAATACGCCAAAAATATATCCGCCAGATGCCGGGGCGCCTTTGCGGAAAAACCGTCGATGTCGACGGGCAGCAAGGTTTTGTGCTGACCCTTTCAACCCGTGAACAGCATATCCGGCGCGAAAAGGCGACCTCTAATATCTGCACCAATTCGGGGCTGATGGCGCTGGCCTTTTCCATTCACATGACCTTGCTTGGTGAAAAGGGCCTGCGCGGGTTGGCCGATCTCAATCATGGCGCGGCGGCGCAACTGGCGGAAAAACTGACGGCTATTAAGGGCGTTGAGCTGGTGACAAAGCGCTTTTTCAACGAGTTCACCCTGAAGCTGCCCAAACCGGCCAGCGAGGTCGTTGAAGCACTGGCCGAACAAAAAATTCTTGCTGGCGTACCGGTCTCGCGGCTGTTGCCAGAAAATGAAGACGGGCAAAATCTGCTGGTGGTGGCTGCAACCGAAATGGTCAGCGCGGCACAAAGCGATCTGTTTGCGAAAGTTTTGAAGGAGGTGCTGGCATGAGCATGAACCGGCAGGGGCGCCAAACGCAGCCCAATGAAAAGAGTGACGGCTCGCAGACGCAGAGCACCCATTCCGGCAATCGCGGTTTGCAGATCGAAGAGCCTTTATTGTTCGAGCTGGGCGACACCACAACCACTGGCGTTGATCTGCCGAAACTGCCCGATAGTGACCACGACAATGCAACGCGCTTTGGCGATCTGGCGCGCAGCGAACCCATCGGGCTGGCTGGTTTGTCCGAGCCCGAAACCATGCGCCATTATGTGCGCCTGTCGCAGAAAAATTATAGCATTGATACCGGCATCTATCCGCTGGGTTCGTGCACGATGAAGCATAATCCGCGCCTCAATGAAAAAATGGCGCGCCTGCCGGGCATGATGGACATCCACCCCTTGCAACCGCAATCGACCGTGCCGGGGGCCATCGAATTGATGGAGGAGCTGGCGCATTGGTTGATGGAGCTGACCAATATGCAGGCCATTGCCCTGTCGCCTAAGGCGGGAGCGCATGGGGAGCTTTGCGGCATGATGGCCATCAAGGCAGCGCATGAACATGCAGGTGACAGCCATAGGAATATTGTCCTTGTGCCCGACAGCGCTCATGGTACGAACCCCGCCACGGCGGCACTGATTGGTTACAAGGTGCGTTCGGTTCCGGCGCAAAGTGATGGCACGGTGACGGCGGCCAGCGTCAAGGAAGCGCTTGATGAAAATGTTGCGGCGATCATGCTGACCAACCCCAATACGGGCGGTGTGTTTGAGCGTGAGATCGTTGAGATTGCCGAACTGATCCACGAGGCCGGAGCCTATTTTTATTGCGATGGTGCCAATTTTAACGCCATTGCTGGCAAGGTGCGCCCCGGCGATCTGGGCGTTGACGCCATGCATTTCAATCTGCACAAGACTTTTTCAACACCCCATGGCGGCGGTGGGCCGGGCTCTGGGCCGGTTGTGTTGTCCAGGCGTCTGGCTCCCTTTGCGCCCTATCCGTTTTTGCAGCGCGAGGGCGAGACTGCCAAACTGGTAGAAAATAGTGCGGATCACGCAGGGGATGATCACCATCCGTTTGGTCGCATGACGGCTTTTCACGGGCAATGGGGCATGTATACAAGGGCCTTGACCTATATGCGCTCGCATGGCGTCGATGGTTTGCGGCAAGCGTCTGAAGATGCAGTGCTGAACGCCAACTATGTGCGCGCTTGCCTGTCAGGTCATATGTCACTGGCCTTTGGTGAAGATCATATTTGTATGCATGAGGTTTTGTTTGATGATGCCTTTTTGAAGGGCACCGGTGTCACAACGCTGGATTTTGCCAAGGCGATGATTGATGAGGGCTTCCATCCGATGACCGTCTATTTCCCGTTGATTGTGCATGGAGCCATGCTGGTGGAACCAACTGAATCAGAGAGCAAGGCGTCGCTTGATCAGTTTATTCATGTGATGATTGCGCTCACCAAACAGGCCAAAGAGGGGCAAAGTGAACATTTTTCCAGTGCTCCCGTGTTTACACCAAGAGGTCGTCTTGATGAAACAGGCGCAGCGCGCAAGCCGATTTTGCGCTGGTTGCCGGAAAAAGAAATGTCCACAGAGTAATCATGTCGGTCAAAGCGAGTGCTTGAACCTTTTTTGAACTGTGCCTAAATGGAAGACAGTACGTGCCTTCTTTGCTATTCTGGAGTAGTCTGTTGGGGGGCGTATGATGATCCAACTTAGAGGGAAACGAATATGTTTGTAAAATTAACAGGCTTATCGGCAGGTATTGTTCTTGCAATTTCAATGATTTCAGTTCCGGCAATTGCGCAAAAAGTAGAAATGAAGTTGCCTGAAAGGGAATGTAAATCTCAGAATATTGTGCGCTCAGGCGGCTCCGCACGGACCATGCTTTTTGCACGTAAAAAAGCAAGAGATGCCTGGCGTCAGAAGGTCAAACGCAAGTTTGGACGGCAATGGACGGCCTGGCCACATGCCAAAAACCCAGACTATAAATGCCGTAAAATTGCCAAAGGCCGCAAGATTTGCAAGATTTCAGCAAAACCATGCAAGCTGACCGTTGTTTTGCATGGACCACACAAGGTCTGTACGTTTTATAAAATTCAGGGCACTGGCACAAAAGCCAGACTCAAAGAGTGGGCCAAGCATAAAGCGCGCAAGGCCTGGGCGAAACGAGTTCGTAGTTATTATGGCAATGAATTTGATACATGGTTGCTTTCCAACAATAAGGAAACCAAGTGTGAAGATTTTGATGATGGTACACACAAATGTTCGGTCATCTCTCAGCCTTGCAACTTTAATCTGATTAGATAGCAAGTCCGTGAACGGCTATGGATATAAAAAAAGGAGGCCTCAGAATCTGGGGCCTCCTTTTTCATTTTACGCAACAACTCTTTTTGGAATCTGAAAACTTTACTCTACATAAACAACGCGTTACTGATCAAAAAAACCTAGTTGGGTCTGCCTGTTGTATTGCACATAGCAAGGGCAATAATGAGTTCGGCTTTGTCCCAGTCTGATGGATCATTCTCCAGCTTGAAAAGACCATAGGCGCGCACTGCATCTTTTGGGGACCCACCCCGGCGATCAATCGCCTCGCAGTAATTATGAGCGCGGCCAACGGCTTCAGTCCATTGGGCGGGATTGATCTGGTTCTGTGTAATCATGGCGTTTCTCCATTCCAGATACGGTCTGTTACCGACTTGTTTCGATAACAATTTGTTGCCTGTTTGATGATTTAGACAGGCCAGAATGGTTAAAATTAGCGCGAAATATGATTTGTTTGTGGTGCTTTGGTGGTTGTCAAGGGGGCGTGCGCAATAGAAAAGCTGCTGATCGCAGCTTGCCCTCGCCGGGCAATTTTGCTCTCTGCGAGGCTTGGCTGCTTGTGCAGCAGGCAGAAAGGGGCGCGCCCCTTTCATCGCCCTTTGGTATTGGGGTTTGGGGACTGGTCTCCCTTGACTGTCTGTCAAGACGCCCGCCCGGCGAGGGCAAGCGACATCGTCGCTTTTGCGCTTAAAGGTTACCTCGCCGTGAACTTGCAATCCCCAGGCTGGCAATGAGGGCCGCGAACAGGGAGGCCAGCACGTTATAACCAGAAAATGACAGGCCAAACAGGCGGAATTGGGCGATATCGCAGCGTACGACCTTGGTTTGTTTCAAAGCTTCGAGCAGACCGCCCGCGCCGCCGCCGAGCTGTTCGAGGTGATCGCCCGTGCAGCTTGTCGGGCCTTCCCACCATTTCCACTCAACACCGGCATGATAACCGGCAAGGCCCGCATTGACGAGAAACATCAGGGCAATGGCCGCCAGCACCAGTTTGACCAGAAGAAGCTTGTCAAGCCGATAGAGCAGCAGGGCCAATAAAGCGAGAGGAACGGCGATATACCAGGCTTTACGCTCTATGAGGCAAAGCGGGCAAGGCTTGTAGCCGCCAATATGTTCAAAGCCCAAAGCGGTGATGATGATGGCAACCGACAATGCGAACAGCAGAGCGGCACTGATGGCAAGGGGCTTTGCGTTAAATCTGGCAAGCATTTCGTTGAGCATGGCGACCGGGTTCCTGATTTTCAACTGAACTTTTCTGCACTTACAGATACAATATCCAGCCTTCGAAATAAACATAGTGAAGACTCAATTTTAAGTGAGCGGTTATGTCAGCTCTGTTGCGAGCAGCTAGAACAGATATTTGACGAGGATAAAGCCGCCAAACAGAGTGACCAGAAAGACCAAAGTGACAAACCCGAAATATTTTTCAATAAAGGTACGGATTTGCGGGCCAAACCAGTAGAGCAGAGCCGCGACGGCAAAAAAGCGGATGGAGCGCGCCGCGATGCTGGCCAGCGTGAACGACAGGAAATTCATGGCCGTCAGGCCGCTGGCAATGGTGAAAATTTTGTAGGGCAACGGCGTCAGACCAGCCATCAGCACAATCCAGATGCCATGTTCATTATAGGTGCCCGCAAAGTGCTGGAATTTTTCGGTATAACCATAGAGATCAAGAATGGGCTTGCCCACGATGTCGAATAGAAAATAGCCGATGGCATAGCCGAGCATACCGCCAACCACCGAGGACACTGAAGCCCAGGCTGCGTAGACAAAGGCTTTGGCGCGCTTGGCCAGCACCATGGGAATCAGCATGATATCGGGGGGCAGGGGGAAAAACGAACTCTCGGCAAAGGACACCGCCGACAAGGCCCACACGGCTTTGGGGTGTTCAGCCATTTTCATCATCCACTCGTAAAGACGCCGGAGCAAAGGGAGTTTTTTCCCTTTGTAAGGCAGGTGATCACGCACTCTGGCCATTTCGTGCTGCTGAACGGTCTGCTTTATCCGTTTTCGGATGGATTGAAACATAGCGGGCTCTTTTTTCAATTTATTGTCCAGTCTGTACCCTTATCGCAGGGACGCCAGACTGTGAAGAGCTTTTCACAGGGAAGGAAAAATCTGGCTCAGTTCATTTCGTTCTTGCCCCGACCTGCTGCACGCGATAAGAAAGCGGAATGCAAATCAGGGAAGGCCGCACAGGCCGTTCACTTTCTCCCTGGCATTTGCCCCTGTGGCGGAACTGGTAGACGCGACAGATTCAAAATCTGTTTCTCGCAAGGGAGTGCCCGTTCGATTCGGGCCAGGGGCACCACACACTTGTGTGACGTTTTCAGCAAAAACCATTATTAGTGAATGCTGTCGGAATGATTTTCAGAATTATCAGTGGGATTTGATTTCGAAGTCATAGCTTTTACCCGCACGAAACGCGCAAGCGTTTTTTATGCAAAAAAGGCTTCACATGTTTTCCTGACGACCATAATCTGAAAAAAGCCTTTTTCAAGCGGCAGGATTTTATTGCTGAAAACTGACCCGTGATGTGATAGGTTGCTGTTGATCCTCCACAAGCAGTTGGCAGGATCAGTGGTGAACATGTGAGGGCGTAACGGATCGGTTGCCGGTCCAGGCAGGGATCCAGGTAGTTTGACAAATTTAGTTTCGAGATTTATTGCAGCGCTTGTGCTGATCACTGTTCCCATGGGAACAAGTGTAAGAGCTGCTCCGACCTTATTGATGGATGCTGATAGTGGGCTGGTGCTTTATGCCGAAGAGCAGGACCATCCCTGGCATCCGGCTTCCACCACCAAATTAATGACGGCTTATCTGGTTTTTGAAGCCCTTAAAAGTGGCAAGATCAAGCTGAACGATGCCGTGTTGCAATCAGAACGCTCCATTAAGGAACCGCCCAGCAAGATCGGCTACCCTGTGGGTGTTGGCATGTCGATTGAGTTGGCGCTGCAATCGCTGATTATCAAGTCGGCCAATGATGTCGCCGTTAGTCTGGCCGAAAAAATTGGCGGAACGGTCGAGGGATTTGCGGCGCGCATGAATCGCAAGGCGCGCTTGCTTGGCATGAACCACACCAACTATGTCAATCCCAACGGTTTGCATCATATAGACCATGTGTCAACGGCGCGCGATCTGGCCATTCTGACCCAGGCTTTATGGCGCGACTTCCCTGAGCACCGGGCGCGCTTTTCTCGCTATTATATGAATATAGGTCGAAGAAAACTGCATTCCTACAATTCTCTGCTGCGCACCTATGCCGGTACAGACGGCATGAAAACCGGCTTTGTCTGCGCCTCTGGATATAATATTGTCGCCAGCGCCAGCAGAAATGGCCGCCGGTTGATTGCGGTCGTGCTGGGGGCGCGAAGCTCGGCAAGGCGTTCGGTGCGAACAGCCGCTCTTTTGTCCTATGGTTTTAAATATTTTGACTGGAAAATGCTGCTGGGATCAAAATCGAAAATACCAAATCTGGCCAGTCTGCCGCTTGGCGGAGATGAAAAGGCGATGCCGGGCAATATGCGTCCCATTGTCTGCCGGCCCCGTCGCCGTGTCGTTAAAAAAAGCAGAAGAAGAACTAAAAAAAAAAGGCTAAGGCGATAAAGCGAGTGCAGCAGCAGGTGTCGTCTGGTTTCATGAACCACAATTAAAAATATCGCTTCAAACAAAGCCTCTATCATCTGTGATAGAGGCTTTGTTGTGTGAAACAGAGCGTTTCTAGGCTTGGCTTTGTTGCTGTAGGCCGGTTTGGTTGCGCAATAGCACGAGATTGGGACGCGGCAGGTCGATGAGGCCATCGCGGCGAAATTTTGAAAAGGCGCGGCTCACGGTTTCGATGGTCAATCCCAGATAGTCGGCAATATCAGTTCGCGCCATCGGCAACTCAATGAGGAAGCCTGGTTCAAATTCAGTGTTTTCCGGTTTTTGACGCACGGCAATATCAAGCAGGAAATTTGAAACCCGCTCAATGGCTGGCATACGCCCAAGCAACAGGATCTGTTTTTGCATTTTCTGCATTTCTTCGGACAGCTTTTGGGTCAATGACTTCATCAGCTCGGGATCAGTGGCGAGGATTTTTTCCAGTCGTTTGCGCGAAACCATAAGAACTGTGCAGTCGCCAAGCGCTTCGGCGCTATAGCTGTGCGTGTGCAGGCAGCTTGAAGCCATAACTTCACCGGCAACAACAAAGCGAATGATCTGGCTGCGGCCATTGGGCAAGAGCTTATAGGCTTTTATGGTGCCCTGCTTGGCAAAATAGACATAGTCAGCGGGGTCGTCTTCCCAGAACAGGGTCTCCCCAGCGCTTAGTGTTTTTTTGCTGGCGGCCTCGCGCAACTGCCGACAGCTTTGTGGGCTAGCGACAAGGTCGGCTATGTGAAATGGATGTGTCTCATTGTGGCGATGATCTGTATCAATGCGCAGATGAGGCGCTCTGTGTCTTGTCCTGATGGATGTAATGACTTCCATTGTTTGGTTTCCCTTCCTGTTGCTGTCCAATAGATACATAAATAATGTATGTTATCGAGGTGCTTTCAGCCTTCTCCCGTGAAACTCATTACAAACCAAATGACTGGCACCATATATTAGGGGAAATACGTAATTTGCTGGTCTATGATGTCGCAGTTTAAAGATCGCAGGACTGTAGGGGGCGGTTGGGCTATAGCCAGCGGCTATGGCAATTTGGCTGCTGACGGGTGAGCCTCGTTGATCGGACAACGGTTTTTCGCAAACGCTGTCTAATCTTCGAGTGTTTTGAGTATAACAAGAAAAGGCAAGCCATGGTATGGGCAGTTCATCAAACAACGGGGTGCCGGTCTTTGGCATAACTGGTTGGAAAAATTCCGGTAAGACCTTGCTGACGACGCGGCTGATTTCTCATTTCAGCGCGGAGGGCCTGCGGGTTGGAGCCATTAAACATGCGCATCATTCGTTTGAAATCGACCATGAGGGGCGCGATTCCTATAAAATGCGCCAGGCCGGAGCTCGTCAGATTGCTGTGGTCTCGCACTATCGCTGGGCCATGATCACCGAACTGCACGACGACCCGGAACCCGATTTTGAAACCATTCTTGCGCAGTTTGCAGGGTTTGATCTGGTGCTTGTCGAGGGCTATAAGGAGTTGGCCTTTCCAAAAATAGAAACCCGAAGTTCCTTTCAAAAAACCAGACAATCTCTGGCAAAGGAGCGCAGTGATATTGTCGCCATTGCCAGCGATTGTGAAGATGATCGCGGCGAGCTGCCATTATTTGCGCCAGACGATATTGAAGCCATCGCAAAATTCATTCGCCAGCAATTGGCGTTGACATAATGTCCTTATAGCAACCGCGCCCGAGCTTCTTCCTTGTTCGAGGATCGGTGCTTTCTGGTAATATTCACCCTGGTTGTAAAAACGGGCAAAGCTTTTAAGGAATTTACCATTTTACACTTGGATGGTTTGGCACTTCATGTAAACTTGTTTTCAGTGTCCTTTGGTGGAAGTTGGTTGTATTTGCGCAGTTTTCTGGAAAATCCCAAACTTTGTGCCGGGCAGGTTAGGGCTTCCAGAAAAGAAAAGGTGTTTGTCATGAATAAGGTTGATCGCTCGTTTGCAGGACGGTGGGGGCTTGTTGTCCTCGGGCTTGCCCTCTTTACTCTGGTTGGCTCACCGGTTCTGGCGGCAGAAGGGGAGCATGGCAATCCTGGCCAGTTCGTTGAAAATATCCGCAAGGGACTATCGGGGATCAGCCAATATTTCTGGTCTCCCAAAGTGCTGAGCGTCGAGACAAAAACCCCTGCTAAAGTCGCTGTCGAAAAAAAGCCGCAGCGCAAAGTTGCGATAAAAGAAAAGACATCTGACAAGAGCGCTCCTGAGAAAAACGTTTCTCATATGAGTCTTGGTTCTGAAACAGCAACGCGTTCGAGGGCGTCAGCAACTCCAAAGACAATAGTCATCTCAAAGGTGCAGATAGCCAAGCTCGAAAAACATGTTAAAAAAGTGCCAGAACAGGTTTTGCTGCAAACGAATAAGGAAGCTGTGAATGAGGGCATAAAAGCAGCATCAGCCCTCACAAAAAGTGAACCGCAGGACAAGAAGCAGAAACAGGAAAAAATCGCCGCGTTTGCAGTCCAGCCCATAACAGGCAAAACACAAATATCTTCTTCAACCACTCCACGTGCTGAGGCCCGCAAGCCTGCTGTCAAAACAGCTACCTTGGCGACAAAACCAGCAAAAAGCCCAGAGGTGGTTGCCAGTCCAAAAGCGATAACCAGCCCAAAAACGATTTCAAAAGAAGCCTCTTCTGGCACCACCACGAAAAAACAGGTGACGACGGCTAAAGCGCACAAGGTTTTAAAGGCCCCTCAGCAAGCAGAAAAATCTGCAACAAAAAGTACAATTACGACGGGCCGGCCGCAGTCCGTCAAACCGAAAATTGAAAAAAAGCGCTCGCAAATGGCAAAAGCAAAAAGCCCCAGGCCCCTTGCAGTTGAAAAAAAGGCATCAACTTCTAAACGATTGGTGGATCAGGCGCAGGTCGGTGGCATGAAGGCTAGCAAAGCGGTGAAACCTGATGTGAAGAAACAGGCGCAACTTTTGAGCCCAATGAAACCGGTGCAGAGCGCGCCCCGCCGCACCACGGAGCAAACCATAAAAAAGGCCCAGGCAGTGAAAAAGGCCCAGGCAGCGAAGAAAGCACCCGCCTCTCAAAAGAAGACGAGCCGCGCTGTGGCAATCGCAAAAGGCAAGAACCACCATAAAGGCACATATATCTGGCTGCCCAACAAGGGCTCGTCCTTGTTTTCTCGCTATGGCCGTTCGGGTATTCCTGCTGACCGGCTGGTGGCCAGCGGAAAAGCCGAACGCAAAGATGGCCGCTGGGTATTTGCCCCCTATAAAGCGGGGTTGCTGCCAGGCACTTATGGATTGAGCGAACAGGTCAGCAAGGTCGGTGATGAGGAGACCTGGGTTGGCCATGGTCGCACATGGCTATATGTTTTTGATAAAAAAAGAACTTATGGGACTTTTGCAGGGACCGAGAAACTGAGCCGTCATAAACGTGCGGAAACAAACAAGGCGGGCTCTTTGAGCAAGAAGAGGGCGGCGTTGAAAAAATCTGCTGGAACAGCCCAAAAAACCACCACTGCTCCGTCGGGCAATCGGGTTGCAGGTCTTGCTGCAAAAGCGAAGGCGTTCAAACCGGGGAGCGCGGCGCAAAGCAGCGCCAAAGACAAGAAATCTGGTAAGCTGGCCAGTGCATCATCAACGGTTCGCCAACAAGAGCGGATGACGAAGGAGCAGGCAGGAAACGGTAAGACGGCCCGCAATAAAACAGTACAGGGCAGAATGCAAAAGAACGGGAACTGGGTAAAGGAAAATGGGCGCTGGGTATATCGTGCAAAGGGCGCAAGGGCGCAAGCTTCGATTACAAAACCGGCTAACCAACTGACGAAAAAGCGGAACAGGCGGACGGCACAAAAAACCTTAAGAGGGGACTGGGTGTACCGTAATAATCGCTGGACTTATGTCACTCGTTCGAAGCAAAAGAGACATGCCGTTCATGCCGGAGCCTCTGGCAGAGACAAAAATACCATAACTCTGCAAAATCGAGCAAAGTCCACTGCAACTGGCAAAGTGGCAAAAGTGTTGAGACCTCTGGCAAAACGCAGGACTTTGCAAAAGGATAGGATGCGCACGTCGCCCAGGAAAAATAAATTGAGCAGACTTTATGGGCTTGGCAAGGATGATCTGGGCCGCTCAGATCGCTCGCCCGCCAAGGTAACGCGTAATCAGAAAAGCTGGGTTCGTCGCAATAATCGCTGGGTCTATGCAAAGAGTACGCCAGCAATCGGTCATAAGGCCCATAATATGAACCAAATGAAAGGGCGGCAAAAGGGACGAAGTGCATCACCATTATATGGTTCTGTTCGACAAAAAGGCCGCTCTTCACAGAAGAATTCCAGACGCCATGGCCCATTGGGGCTTGGGGAAAAATCTATGGATAATAATCCGGGACGAAAGTTTTTGTTCTTTATTCCCGGCCCAACACCCGGCACAGGGAATTGGTTTACAGCGCCACTGGAAATGCTTCGTCACGCCAAAAAAGTGCGCAAGTCAGAGATGCGTTTAAAATATCAACGCTAGAGCGCCTGCCATATAGTACCAACTGCGCTGGATATTGGCCTATGTGTCCTATGCCATAGGATCATAGGTCAATAATCATCCATATGGCTATCCGCCAGCACACCTGAAATCTTGTTTATATGAGGTTCGAGGTGGCGCAATTCGCGCGGGCATTGGCCGCCATAGGCCCAGTTCAACAGCTCGATCGTATGCACAATAGGGGTGGTGGTTTTGGCCGTCATATGATTGATGCAGCCAATATTACCAGCCGCAATAATATCTGGCTCAACAGAGGCGATATTACGTAATTTGCGTTTGCGCAGGGCTTTTGAAATTGTTGGCTGCAACAAGGAA
>JAKIUO010000290.1 GCA_021647535.1 Hyphomicrobiaceae bacterium | reverse complement strand
CCCAACAGCTCCAACCCAAAACGCCTCGTTGCGGTGGCCAGCCGCTCTGGCTGTCCAAAAGCCGTGCTCGTGCAACGCGCTGATGAACTGGACTGGAGCGCGCTGGAGGGCATCAAAACCCTTGGTATTTCAGCTGGCGCTTCAGCTCCCGAAATTCTTGTAGATGAAATCATTGAAAGCTTTGAAAAGCACTATGAGGTCACGGTAGAAACGATCACCACCGCCACCGAAGACATCGCCTTCAAACTGCCCCGCGCCCTCAAGGGCTAATTGATCAGGAACCCATACGTTCAATGGCCGTCTATACGCAAATTTCCGATGACCAGCTCCGCGCCTTTCTGGCCGACTATGAGGTCGGCGAGCTGCAAAGCTTCAAGGGCATTGCCGAAGGCGTGCAAAACACCAATTTTCTGGTGCGCACCAATCAGAGCCCGTTCATATTGACCCTGTACGAAAAGCTTGTCGACGTTGAAGACCTGCCGTTTTTTCTCGGGCTCATGGAGCATCTGGCCCGCCACGACATTTCCTGCCCCCTGCCCGTGCATGACAAAAAGGGCGATGTTCTCAAAAAGCTGAGCGGACGCCCCGCCGTCATGGTGAGCTTTCTGGATGGCTATTCGGTGAGCCGTCCCAGTCGCCAGAATTGCGCCGACCTTGGCACGGCGCTGGCCTCCCTGCATCTGGCCGGAAAAGATTTTGAACTGTCACGCCCCAACGCTCTCTCTCTGCCCGGCTGGCAAACACTCGCCGGAGAAATAATGGGAAATATATCCTCTGCTTTCTGGTCCCTGGAGGGCGCGAAGATTGACAGCAGTACCATCATGGATATCATTTCAACAGAACTTGAACATTTGCAAAAAAACTGGCCGCAAGAGCTGCCCACCGGCATCATCCATGCCGATCTGTTTCCAGACAATGTGTTTTTTCTCAATGAGCGCCTCTCCGGCCTCATCGACTTTTATTTCGCCTGCAATGATCTGCTGGCCTACGACCTCGCCATCTGCCTCAATGCATGGTGCTTCGATAAGGATGGCAGTTATAATAGTACGAGAGGACGGGCTTTGCTGAAGGGCTATCAAAAAATCAGACCCTTGCAACCAAACGAACTCACCGCTCTGCCTTTGCTGGCCCGGGGCGCGGCCCTGCGCTTCCTGCTCACGCGCATTTACGACTGGCTCAATACACCAGAAGACGCACTGGTCAGCCGCCACGACCCGCGCGAATATATCCGCAAGCTGCGCTTTCATCAAAAGATCAAAACGGTCAGCGAATATGGATTTGAGATTTGAATATCTTTGTAGATGGCAGTAAAAAAAACGTCATACCGACGTAGGCCGGTATCCAGTTGCGGTGATTTTTTTTCATGACCGTGCAAAACCGGTATAAATCACAATTATAGGATTCTTTAAAATTGGTTGACTGAGGCATGACGACAGGCGACTGGATACCGCTCGGCAACGGGATGACGCTTTTTCTGGTGCGGGAACCTTGCGGCAGGGACGCCCGAACGTCTCTTGATGTGTCCCATATTAGCCTGCTTCCCAGACTTAGCCTGCTTCCCAGACGGTCGCTTTCTCGGTGGTTTCTTGAGGTAGCCACCTCAAGAAACCAACCCCCAAAAAAGATTAGCACAATTCAAACAGACAATTCCCAAGCAGAGCGTAGGAATGAGAAGAAAGGAAACGGGGCTGGAGCACATCCTCCGGTTGTTCACAACGGCTATGCCGCCGGAACAAACGGGCGCGGACGGAGTTACAAACCCCATCCGTAAGTGGATTTTGGAAGTCAGACCGCTTTCCGAAAGAGGTATACAATCAAATAGCGGTTCAGCCGCTAAACCGGAACAGGAGGCGGCGTTACAGCTTTTCTTGTGGGGGAAGATGCAGGCGACGCTGCAGGTTTTCGAGCCACATGGGCCGGGGCTTTGGGTACTGAACACATTTCAAGATTGGGGATGAGCTCATTCATATCACCGGGCCGATGCACACGACCTTCAAATTCCGCGCCCTCCACGATGACCAGGCTATTGTGGATCAAATCCCCATCAACCTTTGCATCCATATTCAACAAGACATCCATGGCCCGAACAGTGCCATGCACAGCTCCATCAATATTAACCGTTTCCCCTGACACTGTACCCACAACAAAACCAGCAGGGCCAATATTCACTTTTTTACCACTCACATCCCCATGAATTTCTCCATCGATCTGCAAGGTTTCCTGGGAAACAATTTTTATATTCTCACCCAGAATAGCCAGATCGGCTCCAATGACGGACCCCTGTCCAGCACCTGAGGCCTCCAGCTCAATCAAAGGCTGTCTGACATCCAGCTGCTCGGCCGGGCTGACATCGTCATTGTTGAAAATATTCGTTTTAACCTGGCTACTAATCATCGCTGAGTACTCCCTAAAGCATAACTATACTATATTCACTCCCCAGCACCTCAAACCTGATTTGAGAATGTGTTTATATAGAGACCTGAAAGAGAAACCTCCTCTATTGTGTCTTATTTGCCCTTCTCTTGTGACTAACTGATGTTACGCACCCAACTTTTGGGCTGGTCTTGAAAAAGAGCCTTCGGCGACGCTTATGCAGCGGGCCTTCAGGGACCAGTCCCCAACAACCCA
>JAKIUO010000067.1 GCA_021647535.1 Hyphomicrobiaceae bacterium | reverse complement strand
TTTCTTGTAAAATCAAGTCTTGATAACCTGACTTTACTCCAAAAGATTGGCAACTCTACTCTTTTCCAAGAGTGCAAACCCCTTAACCGGACACTAGTGCGCGAAGGCGGGAATGACGGATAGAAATGTCTAAACTTAGCGCCTATGGGGCGGAGCCCCTCATTTATGTATAGCCAGCGGCTATGGCTTTTTGGCTGCTGACCTGTGTACCTTGTTGATCAGACAGCGGTTTTTCGCAAACTTTGTCGAATCTTCGAGTGGTTGGAGTATAACCAGCTACACGCCCCTTTGCACGCCTTGCTGACAAACAAAACTCTGGCCTTAAATCTATTCATTTATTCCTGCAGATGCCCTTAGTTGCGGTCTGTGCGGATCCATGATTTTTCGCGGCTGAAAATATAGCCACTATAAATGCGGATTTTGGACAGCACATAGCCCGGCAGGTTTTTAAGGGCTGCAGGGGGCAGGACTTTTTGGCCATCGCGTCCCCAAACAAGACCAATGCTGGCCGTGAAAAAGAAACCGGTGATGGTGAAAAGGACAAGCGGCAGAGTTGAAAAACCGGCAAGCGCTGCCAGGGCCGACACCATAAAACCGGCGATCAGGCCAAGCAGGGCCAGAGTGAGGGGGGGGATGGCCAGATCAAGGGCAAAGCCAAGGGCCGACCAGTTCCGTTTGGCAAGTGAATGCCAGAGCAGGCCCGGCGCAACGGTACGCACAAGCTCAAGATGACCATGCTCCCAACGGGTACGCTGGATTTTGAGGGCCTCATCAGATTGCGGGAATTGGCTGGTGACAAGCGCATGAGGGCAAAACAGCGCCGGGGTGCCTGCCTTGACAAGATCAACGCCCAGCTTGATGTCTTCGACAATATTGTCATTGCCCAGATCCACCTGACTGATGACTTTCCATGGAAAGGCCATACCGGTGCCATTGAGCCGTGCCGGAATGCCCATGCGCGCCACGCCTAGCATACGGTGATAGGTGTTGATCATGAAGGCGAAGGCCGAGATTTGTTGCGCAAGGTCCCCATCGGCGTGGGGTTCCATCAGATAGTTGGATTGCACAGGGCGGCCTGTATGTTGTGCCATGGCGGCCAGTCGCTCAATACTGCCCTTTTCAACAAGGCAGTCGGCATCGACAATAATCACCACATCTGGCGGATCGCTACGCAAATGGCTGACGCCAAAATCAAGGGCAAAGCCTTTGCCTCGCTTGCTCTCCTCTCGTCGAATGATGACTTCAGCGCCCGCATTTTTGGCAATTTCAGCCGTATCATCGCTGCAATTATCGGCAACCACCAGTAAAGCGCAATTTTGGGGGAGGCCTGATTGTAGTTTTTCCAGCACAGCGCCGATTTGCTGGCTCTCATCATGAGCTGGCACCAGGATGGTCGTGCGAGGATGCAGATCATCGGGGAAATCGTCAGCTTTCGGGGGGCGTAACGACACTAAAAGTTCAATGATAAAGAAGCCAACTGGCAGGATCAGAAGCAAAGCAAGCAGGTTCAGGCTGATTATGATGATCACAGACATTGTTTATCCCCCAATCTCTTGATCAGTTCGTTGCATTTTGGGCGAACCCGGATTTTTTTTCGGCCTGTCGTGCAAGCACAGGTATGACATTGAGAATATCATTGGACTGCATTTCTGTAGATCTGTCGACCTGACTTGTGGTGGAAATATTGCGTATTTTTCGGGTGATCTGATAGACCACCTGACTGTCACCGATATAGGATTTTGCTGCCCCTTGCCGGGCAGTCGGCAGGGCTGCCAGAGCTTTGCGAGAGGTGGAGATTTCAAGTTCCTGCGTCGCTTTTTTGCGCAGAAGGGTTTCGATCAGATTATTTATTTTTTGACGCCTGTCCTGTTTCGCCGTGATAATCTTGCGTTCCAGTTCTAGCTGATGGCGCTGCACCTGCGCAATGGCCACCATATTTGCGTATTTCCTGGTCTTCATTTGCGCCACACTTTTTTGCGCCTGCATATGGCGAATATTGCCGACATGCTTGCGCCTTTTAAGGTCTGCGATGCCTTTCCAGATGCGCAAAGTCATGGCGAGCTGTTTTGATAAAAATTTCTTTTGCGCCTGCAGGCTGGCCAGCTCCAGGCCGACGGTTTCGATTTCCAGACGAAGGGCATTGATTTTGGATTGCAGGGCAGATTGGCGGCTATGCATCAGATCGTTTTGAAAATCGACGAGTTCGCGCGCCTTGTGCAGGCCAACCAGCCTGGTCAGCTGCTGCGGAACTTTGAGTTGGCGCGCGCCGCTGCGTTCGGCTTCCAGTCCCACCAGCTGCGCCAGAATAAACTGCATTTTTATTATGGAGCGTTGCAGCGTAAGCGTCCGCTGGGCACGCTTTTCAAGCGCTGGTGAACTGGCGGCTGTGGCACCGGTTTGTGGTCTGAACAGGCCGCCGGAAAGTGAAACAGCCTGTTGCACAGTGAGGCCTGGTTTCCACGAGATCTGTCCTGGTTTCATGAGATAGCCCGTTGTAAAGACCGGGCGATATTTCAGTATTTCAACGGTGACATAAGAGCGGCTGCCCGTCATCTCGCTGACTTTTGTTGCGAGGATCTGCTCAAGGTCAACAAGTGACATATTGGCGATATTCAAATGGCCGATGCTTGGAAATGAAATCGTCTGATTGGCACCGACAATATAGGGGCCTGACAGGCTGCGATGGCCAATCACTTTGATTTGCAGCTGTTCGGCAGTTTCAAGGCCACTTCGGGAGGTATTATTGAGCAAGGATTTAGGGCTTGTCGTGCTTGTATATTCAGATGTGCGAATGGTGTTCCCGGTATTTTTGCCTTCCTCGAAAAGGGACGGAACTGTGGAGACACCGAAAATGGCTGCTGAACGATCTGGGGCTTTAACCTGGCCGCTTGCATCTATAGGAGCAAAGGAGGCGGCGGCGGCGGGTATCTCTGTTGTATCAGCCTGCCAGTCTGTGATGTCGCTGCTTCCACGGGGCAGAGCAGAGGGGGGGGCGACGTTTTTTTGTGCAGCGGATCTTGGAATAGTGAAGCTTTTGTATTTTCGCTGTTTTGGGGGCGCGCAGTCCGCTTCCTTATATTGATTGCAGGGGGGTTCGCTATCTGCACTGCTCAAGGGAATGCCAATGGCCAATGCAGTGAGGGCGACAGCCGCCAGGAGCGAGTATTTTGGCAGTTTATTCATGGTGGCCCCAAATTTCAGAACATTTTTCATCGGCGTATTGTTTCTACTTGGATAGTTTTTTTGTTATATAATAATGATTTACGAATATACAGGCCTTGCCGGTGAGTTCTGACAAGTTATCCTTTTGTCGCGCAGACTGTTAGTAGGCATTCTTTTGGTGAAGGAGCGCCAATGGTGTTTTGAACAGGATTTTTATGTCCATGGCGAACGACCAGTTTTCGATATATTCTATATCGACATCAGCCCGTTCGCGCATTTTTTCGAGAGTATCGGTTTCCCCCCGCAAGCCCCTGATCTGCGCCAGGCCCGTCATACCGGGTTTGACCTTGTGCCGCCCGGGATATTTTTCGAGCAGCGCACTATAGTAATTATTGTGCACCAAAGCATGTGGTCTTGGCCCAACGAGGGACATTTCGGCATTTATGACATTGAAGAGTTGTGGCAATTCATCAAGGCTGGTGCGGCGCAAAAACTTGCCGACGCGGGTGACGCGATCATCATCCTTTGTGGCTTGACGAACATTGTTATCGTTTTCCTGCACTGTCATTGTGCGAAATTTGCAGACATTGATGGTGCGGTGATTATAGCCATGCCGTTTCTGGAAAAACAAGATTGGGCCCGGACTATCGAGGCGGATGGCCAGGGCAATCAAGGCCATGAGCGGTGAGAGCAGGACCAGCAATATCAGGCCAAGGGTTTGGTCCAGGATGGCTTTGGCAATGCCTTGCCACTCGCTGATCGGTTTTTTACCAACATCAAACAAGGTGTGGTTGCCAATATAGGAAATCTCTGGTTTGAGGGACGAAAATGGCATGTTTTCCGGGCAAATCTGAATATTCACCGGTAAAATACTCATGGCGGCGAGGAGCTCCGTAGTCTCAGATGTGCGCTTGGCCGGGATACCAATAATGATACGGTCAAACTTGTTTTGCATACCATCTTGTATGAGCTCATCAAGGCCACCGGCGATCAGTGTGCTGTCATGATCTTCAATGGCCTGGCTGTCATCTTCGTAAAGCCCGCTCAGCGAGGTGAGTTCCATTTCCCCGGCCTGGATGGCGTGGCGCAGGGCCATATTTTGAGGGCCAAGACCATAGAGGGCGGTTCTGGTGCGAAAATAGCCATCATTTGCCAGTTTTTTCAAAAAGTGCATGAGGACGAACCGTGCGCCAGTAATGGCCACGAAGCTCAGAGCAAACCACAAAAAGGTCCAGCCGCGCGAATAGAGTTCAGCCGTTTTGAAGGCATAGCCAAGGAAGACGATCAACATGAAGGCATAAGATAAAGACTTGAAGACGCAAGCGGCATGGCGAAAGCTGGGTTTGCCGCGCAAAATATTGTCGGGCGCATATATGCCGGCCTGATTGAGCGTGATCAGACTGAGCAGAGCCCCGCTAAATCCAACAAGCATATAAGATGATTCAATCATCTGCGCGCCACCGATAATATCGACATAAAGTATTTTTGCTATGAGGGAGCAGGCAAAAACCACGATCATGTCAAAGACTCGCACCGTTTCCATGATGGTTTTGTTGGAGATATGTCTGGTATCGAGGAAGCCACGTCTTGTTTCAGGCAATTGCTCGCAAGAACTCAAATTTTTAAGAGCAGAAGATACATCAATCCGCATGGTTAGTGACCCCACTTTACAAACAAACAACCCCGTAGTTCAGTGCTCATCAAGCCGCATATCCTGAAAACTTCACGACACAATCCAAGATAGAAGAAATCAATTTTTAAGTTAGTTAAGTGATACATTTTTATCGTTGTCAATCCTAATATGTAAGTTTTCCCATATCTCTTATGGGAAATAAACTGTTTCGAACCAGATGTTTACTACAGGGAAGAAAGTTTGCGCTTTTCAAGCAGGGCGTCGATAAAGAACTTTGTGGCCCAGTTTGGATATTGCAGCGGTGCATAGCGTCCATAGACCGGGTGGGAGCCTTTGACACCGCCATAATAGGGTTGTGTCTGCGCGGTGATATTTTGTGTGCTGGCAACGAGTTTGATCAGGGACAGGGCAGTTTCAAGATAATCGGCGCTTGGTGTTTCTTGATGCAGTTTGAGCAGGATGATCGAGAGTTGCGCATATCCTGTCAGGCACAGATAGCGTGCGGCATAAGACCAGTCCTTGTTGAGCTCACCGGCGATATAGCCATGTTCACGAAATGCGGCGACGAGTTGATCAGCGGTCAGACGCACGGCCTCATTGTATTTTTTGCCAGCCGTTCCATCCGTCAACCTGGAAATTTCCAGCAGACCGCGCATGACATATGAAACGCCGTGCAGGTTGGCCTTGCCACCGGGCTTGAAGATGTTGTTTTTGAAAAAGCCGTTGTCGCGTTGCTGGCGCAAGGTCCAGTCGGCATTTTGCAAGGCGCCATCGGCATATTTTTGTTCACCGGTGGTTTGGGCCAGAGCCATCAGCCCCCAGGCAGCTCTGACATTATAGGTGTGGATGATGCCATTGGAGAGATTGCGGACAAAACAGCCGGTATCATCCATGCTATCAAGCAGGAAATCACCAGCGCGTCTGGCGGCGGCTTCATATTTGCGGTCTTCTCCCTGGCGCGCCAGACTGTTGAGGCCGAGCAGGATCATGCCGGTATCAAAGATGAGGGGGGTGTTCAAAACGCCGACTTCGCGCCCGGCAAAACCGCCCTCGATGCCCTGCATATCAACCAGAAAGTCGCCAAGTCTAAGGGCTGAGTTCTGATCGTCCCGTTCGGGATAAAGACTGGAGAGTTGCAAAAGGGTCAGGATGATATAGCCGCTGGTTTCCGGGTAGGGGGACATCCAGCCCCGGGCGAAGCGGTAGGCTTTTGAAGAGGCGTGTCCATCGCATTTTTCAATGGATCTATCAAGCCAGGTTAAGGCCGCCATCAGATGAACTTCATCATCCATCACGCGATCCTTGACGTCACAGGCTTTTGGCACGCCCGCGACATAGTCGAAGATTGATTGTTGTAAAAAATGCATATACATTACAGAACCGCTTTTGGTGAACTGAACACTCGTTTGGGAGAAGGGTTGAATTTTATCATGTCAGAGTTGTACTATCAGCTTTTTGTCATGTTCGACAAGCTGGAAAATTGACGCGGGGGAGGGCAAACACCGTTTAGCCGTGCTTGCTTGATGTGGAAAAGCTATAATCTGTGTAAAAGATAGGTGAAGTGTGAAACGGGTTTGCAATTTAAGGCTTCCATCACTCTATATAGCTCAATCTGTAGGCCGTTAAAGAGTATAAAATCAATGCCATATGAGTGCTGATAAGGCCTCTGCTGTATTTTGCTTTTGTAAGTGTAGGGAATAGATTTATGGTGGAACCTGTGGCAAAAGCAAAACAGTCAGGCGAGAAAGGTTCGGCTGTATTGCCGCATATCCGTCTTGGTGATCGCTCAAATTTCATGGGTGTTCCTGTTCATCATTACGACCTTGAAGAAACCTGTGAAATTGCCGATATGGCGATGAGGACCGGTCGCCGTGTGCAACAGGTTGATATCAATGTCTACAAAATGATTGAGCTGCGCGGCGATCGCAAACTGGCCCGTGCTGTTGAGGCCAGTGACCTTGTTTCTGTTGATGGCATGGGCGTGCTTGTCGGTTGTAAATTACTCAAAGTGCCGGTGCGGGGTCGAGTGGCCGGGGTTGATCTGATGGAAGCCATTTTTGCGCTGTGCGCCCGTGAGGGCTATCGTCCCTTTCTGTTTGGCGCGCGTCAGGATATACTGGAAGAGGCGGTCAGAAAAGTTCAAAGGGACCATCCCGGTCTGGAAATAGCTGGCAGGCGCAATGGTTATTTCAAGCCCGAGGATGAGGAAGGGATCGTCGCAGATATCAAGCGCTCTGGGGCCGATTGCCTGTTTGTCGGTATTGCCAGCCCGATCAAAGAAGACTTTTTATTCAAATATCGTGACCAGCTGGATGTGCCTTACACAATGGGCGTTGGCGGGGCTTTTGATGTGCTTGCCGGCAAGGTGACGCGCGCGCCAGACTGGATGCAGCAGGCCGGTCTTGAATGGTTGCATCGTTTGCTGATGGAACCTGGAAGGCTGTGGCGTCGCTATTTGACCAGCAACTCGAAATATGCCGTCATGCTGACTGCGGCCCTTGCCAGGAAATATCTGAGATCCTCTTGACCTCCTTGAAAAACTTGCCCTTTTTGTGTGTCGGGGCACAACAGCCCTCTGCCGTGTCAGGGCCTGAACCTCAACCTCAACAGCCCCTAGAGCGTAAGTTGGTTTTGTAAATGCCCGAACAGATCAAAGCTTTTTTGGTGGTTGCTATGGTCAGCGCGCCTCTTTTCTGGCTCGGGCGCGGGGCCTTTTCATCACTCATCAGCAAGAAAGACCTGTGGGCCTATGGGGTCTGCTGGTTGATTGTCACGGGGTCTTCGCTTGTCCTTGGCAGTTTTTGGCTCTATTTGCTGGCGCTTTCGCTGACGCTTTTGATTTTTTCCCTCAAAACCTCTTTGTCGGGCCTCAAGCTTTTCTTTTTGCTGATTTGCGCCGTTCCTTATTTTGAAAAAGATATTCCCGGTTTTGGTTCTATGGAGCGCGTGCTGGCGCTCAACCATTTCAAAGTTCTGGCGGCCTTGACGCTCATTCCTGTCGTCTGGCGAAACAGGGCGGGGTCAAAACAAACCTTTCGAAAATCGATTGATGTGATGGTGCTAGCGCTCTTTGTGCTGGCCTCCTTGTTGATTTTTCGAGATACCACATTGACGGATACGATGCGCCAGGGGTTGAATTTGTTTCTGGGGATGTTGCTGCCCTATATGGCGATGAGCAAAGCCATTGGCACAAGCCGTGAATTAAAAAGGCTGATGGTGGCTTACCTGTTGCCCTTTATGGCTCTGTCCCTGCTGGGGGTTTTTGAATTCTGGAAATGGTGGCATCTCTATGCGCCCCTGAATGAAATCTGGGACATTGAGGCTGCGGGATATGGCTATACGGAAAGATATGGCCGCTTAAGGGCTTATGTTTCCATCAGCGGCGGTCCCATTGTGTTTGGCTATTGTATCATGATCGCCATTGGCTTTCTGCTGGCCTTGTGGAAGCACGGGATTTCGCGGCTCCCGGCCTTGCTGTTGTTTGGTGTTTTGATATTGGGGTTGATGTCCTCTTTGTCGCGTGGGCCGTGGATTGGCGTTGCCGCGATGTTATTCGTTTTTATCTTTATGAGCCCGACCGGATTGAAAATGGCCCGTAAATATCGCGGGCTCATTCTGTTGGTGCTGCCAATTCTATCGGTTTATGCGCTCACGCAGTTTGATTTGGGAAATTCCTTTTCGACCAGTGAGAGTGTTTATGCCAATGAGGAAGATGAAAATGTCGATTACCGGCGACGTTTATTGGAAAAGTCATTGATCGTGATTGGCCGCTACCCCTGGTTTGGTTCCGTTTATTTTCGGGATGAACTCGCTGGTATGGGACTTTTGCAGGGGCAAGGCATTGTCGATGTGGTTAATGTCTATTTGGGCTATGCGCTGGAAAATGGCCTGGTGGGGCTGTCTTTGTTCTCTGGTATTTTTCTAATGATCTTATTGAAGCTCTACGCGGTGCTTCGTGCTTTGCCCGAGACTGAAGCTGAGCTTGAGCAGGTGGGGCGGGCGCTGCTGGCTTTATTGATTGGCGTTCTGATTACGATTTTCACGGTCAGTGGTGTTGGGCAGATTTCCATGCTGTACTGGTCACTGGCGGGCATGATGGTGGCCTATATCAAGATCGCCGAACGCCAAGGTTCCACTTGAAACGCTCCAGGGTTCTTTTTTAGGGGGTGGTGATGTGATGCGGTTTTTGCGGCGGGGTGGATGCGGCGGATTGTGTCGGCTGCAAGCGGTGATGCTCTTTGAAATGAGTGAGCAGTTTTTGGGCCTCACGATCAATATCATGCTGGAGCAAGACTTGTTGGCGCGCCGCCTCTCCCATCAGGCGTACGTCCTCACGCGGGGCCTGCAGACAGTCTTGCATGACCTGTTTCAAGGGGGCAACAGTGCCAGCGGGGACAAGCCATCCCGTTTTGCCAGATACCACAAGCTCGGGAATACCAGCAATGCTGGTTGTGATAATGGGGCGTTTCAGGGCCATGGCTTCCATGATGACGACCGGCAGTCCCTCGGCAAAGCTCGGCAGCACGAGGGCGCGGGCGCCAACGATTTGCTCACGGACCTGTTCGCTGGAAATCCAGCCGGTGATCTTCACATGAGACGAGAGATGCAGGCGCTCTATGCGCTGTTCTATCTCTTGGCGCATCGGGCCATCTCCAGCCAAAACGAGGTCAAATTCATGGCCCTCGTCAAACAGCTGACGCATGGCGTCAATCAGCAGCATCTGGCCTTTTTGTTCGCACAGACGGCCAACGCAAACAAAACGGCGGGCCTCATCTATGGGGGTAATATCGCCTGATGAAAATGCTTTTTCAAGACCACATCTGACAATCACCACCTTGTGCCAGTGCTCATAGGAAATGCGGCGCAAGAGCTGGCTGCGACCAAAAGAAGAGATGGCGACTGTAAAGGCTGAGCGCCTGATTTTTTCACCAAGAGCGATGAACTCAGGCATATCAAACTCGTCGGGGCCATGTACGGTAAAGCTGTAAGACGGGCCGCCCAGGACCTTGGCCAGCATGACGACGGTGGTGGGGTTGGTGCCAAAATGGGCGTGTACATGCTCGATCTTTTCGTCGCGCGCCCATGCAACCACGGTGCAGGCCTCGATGAAATAGGCGAGATGGCGCAACAGGCCCCGTTCTGATCCATAGCCGGTCGTAAACGCCAGTTTAAGGGCCTTGAACCAGCCTGCTGGATGACGTACCAGCGCGCCAGACAGGCGAGCGATCAGGCTCATTTTGGGCTCGGACAAGAGCAGCCTTGTTTTGTCGAGTTCTTCAAGGTCGAGGGGATCGACCAGCTCGGCAGGGTTGGTTTTCAGCGACCAGCGGTGCACCTCTACCCCAAGTTTTTCCAGCGCCAATATCTCGCGGCGGATGAAGCTGTGACTGACTTTGGGATATTGATTGATGAAATAGGCGATACGCATGACACTTCCTGACTTGTTCGAACTTGTCGGATTTTGTACGTCCAAAGCCTGAAAAATACAACCATATGAATTGTCGCTGGTGTCTGCGTTTAAAAAAGGTCTGTGTCTTGCGCGCCCTCGCCGGGCGGGCGTCCTTTGCGGACAGCACCAAAGGCTAGCCTTTGGAAACCATTTTGAAAATTGGGGATTGGGGACAAGTCCCCAATGCCATCTGCAAAGATGCCAAGCCTCGCAGAGAAAAAGTGGGCGGGCGAGGGCAAGCTGCGATAAGCAGCTTTTACAGCGCTCCTGTTGTCGCGCTGTCGAGCCGAAGTGCCGGAGTTCCATCTGGCTTTATGGTTGCAGCAAAAACCAGATGGCGGGCCTCAGCCGTTCTACGCGAATGAGATAGGAACCGTTTTTACTGGACAAAGGCTGGCGTATTTTGTGGCCCAGTTGATCAAGCGCAAAGAGCTTCAGGCGGTTCTTATTGGTGATTTGCAACAGGCCCTTTAGCGGTTCTGATAAAAAGGGCAGTTCGTCTTTATTGGCCGGGCGTGCTTGGGTGGCCAGAGAAATCAGCAGTTTTTTCGAGCGACTGAGGGGGGTGCCATCCAGGCTTTGCACGGCGATGGCGGCATTTTTGGTGGTGAGCTGCACGGTGACATTTTTCAAACGGATGGTTTTGCCGCCGAGCCAGCCCGTAGCGATTTGCGAACGCGGCGTATCAATGCGAAAAACCCCTTGTTGCCAGTCGCGGCACAGCTCGCCCGTATCCGAACAGACAAAAGTCTGACTGGCAGGAATAAAATCCTTGTCGGGATCGTCGATGACAATCACCCCTTTGGAGAGTTTTGCCGTTTTCAGCCAGGGCAAAGAGGGGGTGAGCGGCAGGGCGATGCGCAGCTTGCTTTGTTCACTAAGCGTGCGGATGGTCTGTGAGGTTTTGGCGCTGATCTCGCGCCCATAAAACTGCTTGGCAGGCAGTGTCAGCTCATAGGATTTAAGCGCCGTGCTGGCGTGGCCCTGCCGGAATAACAGAGCGGCGGCGGGCATCATGGCAAGGCTGGCTGGATCGTTAAAACCGTTCCAGTTCCCCGGTTCGCTGGGACTGTTCAGCCCGGCAATGGCATAGCCATAATGCATGAGGGCATCCCAATCTTGCAAGCGCCCCATGGCGGCGATGTAGACGGGCAGGTTGTGGCGGGTGTTTTCGGGGAAGGGCTCCATATTCCATTCGGTCACGGCAAAGGGTTTGCCCGCAACGGCGGCGGCGCTCATCCAATGGGTGAGGGTGTCGGCAAAGCGCGGATTGGTTTGCAGAGTATTGGGACGACCATAGGCGTTAACGGCCACCATGTCGCCAGCCGCGATGGAGGGCAGACCGGCAATCGACATGCCCCCCCAGCTGTTCATGGGGATGATCAGCGCTTTTGAGCCAAGGGCGCGCAGATGGCGGGTCATTTCCTCGTTGAAGTCATGCTCGACATTATTGAGGAACATTTTTGAAGGGCCATGTTTCCAGGAGTGCCAGACCTTTTCAGGGTCAAGACCGTGTCTGGTGGCAAATCTGCGAGCCAGTGACATGTAAATCTTGTTGTGAGCGGGGACATTGGCATCGGGCAACAGGGCATTGCCAAAATGGTGAGTCAGATCGTTTTCATTGGTCAAAAGCTGTGAAAGGATGGCCGGGTCGTCCTTGTAGGCCAGCCCGGTATAGGGGTTGATATGATTGAGATAGGCTTGATTAAATTCCTTGATGCGCTCTTTCAGACTGTTATTGATATAGAGGAAGCCTTTGGCCTGGGCCTGTTTTTTGTCTCCCGCAATTTCCTTGAAATGACTGATATTGTCGTTGACCGTAAAATTGCGCTCCACCAGCAGGTCAAGCCAGATATAGATACCTTCATCGCGCAGACATTTGATCCAGCGGTCCAGCCGGTCTAGGGATCTGGCGTCGAGGCGGCGTGTTGTTTTGGCTTTAGGGCCAAAAATATTGGGATCGACCCATAGGCTGTCATGATGATGGAAGCGCACCAGATTATAGCCAAGTCTTGAGAGACGGCGCGCCTGTTGGCAGCTGTTTTTGGCGGTGGTGCCAAACAGGGCATAGGAGGTGAGATTGGTGCCCCAGAAGCGTGCCCGCTGACCATTGGCAAAATAGAGGTGACCCTTGCGAGCGCGCACAAAGCCATGCTTTCCGGCGGGCTTTTGACTGGCATTGAGAAAGCTGAGATCGACCGGGGAGCTGTGCCAGAGGAGCTGGTTTTTATGCCATTCAGGACTGGGGCGGGCCAGACGCTCAGTAAGAGTTGGGGTAATTTTTGCGCTTTTGGGCAGGGTGACGGTCATGGTGATCAGCTTGCCCGCTGAGCGGCCTTTCCGGCTTTTGAAATAGGCGCGGATCTCGTTTTTGTCGGCCTGTTCAAAAAACAGTTTTACGGGTTTTGGAGCAAAGTGCACGCGCACTGGCTGTTCATTTGCACCAAAGCGGATCTGCCAGCCGGAGCGGTCGGGGGTAAGTTTGGGGGCAAAGGCGGCCTTGCCCTTTGTGAAAAATCTGTTCTTGAACGTAAAAGCGATGCCCCCCCAGCTGCGCTTTTTCCCAGAGGCTTGCTCGTCAAGATGGATTTTCCAGATGAGCTTTCGAGCGCCTTGCTGCTGGATATCAGCAAACAAAGAGAGTTTGGTGCCGGGGGCGTTGGTTTTGCCCTCTATGCGATAACGCCCCTGTCCTAGCCCTTTTTTCTTTGTTAATTCGAGATCAGACCAGTGCCAGTTTTCATGCCAGAAGACAAACTGAGCGCTGACCGTTGGCGCTGTGTTGTGGCTGATTGTAAACAGGCCGCTCTTTTTGTTGTATGACAGGCTGGTGCTGCCAACTGCGTTTTCGATTGAGGCCGTAAAGAGCATCAAGAACAAGAGGGCGTATCGGGTTCTCATCTGGGGGCTGGCTCCAATTCCAAAAAGAGACGAGACGCTCTTGCCGCTCGCGAAAAATAATGTGCACATTATAGGCAACAGATAGGCCGTGGGCCACCGTTTATTGATGGTCGGTTGTATTTGCGCCAGACTGCTATACAAGTCACAAGGGTTTAGGCTGGACGACTATCTGGAGGGGGCTGGAGTGGAGCTTGCAGAACTTTTAAAAAAATCGGTGATCGTTGCCGCCCATCCAGATGATGAGGTGCTATGGTTCTCGTCCATTCTGGCCGATGTGGATGAGGTCATTATTTGCTATAACGACCTGTTTGACGATGCCAAAACGTCGAAAGGGCGCAAGCGGGCGCTTGCTGAATTTCCTCATGACAATATTTCTTCGCTGGACATTATGGAATCTGGCGTTTTTGCCCTTGCCGACTGGGAGAACCCCATACCAAGCGCTTACGGGATTGAGTTGAATCAGGCAGGCAGGCGGGTAGCGGTCAAGCGCTTTTTGCGCCAGGCCAAGGGCTTTGCTCTGACCAAAAAAAATCTGACGCCAACTCAGCGCTATGAGCGAAATTACGAGACTTTAGTGGAGAAGCTGCGGGTCAGGCTGGCCTTGGCACAAAATGTATTTGGTCATAATCCATGGGGTGAATATGGTCATGAAGAGCATATTCAGGTGTTTCGGGCCTTGAGCCAGTTGCGCGAAGAGCTCGGGTTTAAACTCTGGGTGTCGAGCTATGCCAGCAAGGAGACCCTGCAAATGGCGCTGGGCTATGTCGATCTGTCAAAGCCGCCCAAAAATCATATCAAACTGCCAACCAACAAAAAGCTGGCCGCGCAGATCATGAAAATTTACCAGCGCAATGACTGCTGGACCTGGTTTGATGACTGGCAATGGTTTGACCACGATATCATCATGGAAGCCCCCGCACCAACAGCGCTGGAGACCTGGGGGCAGCATCACCTGTTCCCCCTGAACGTCATTTTACGCAAATAAGAGGTTCTCGCGCCGCTTGCCCTGGCTGGCCCCTTCTTCTCGTTTCCAAGCAGAGCTTGCGAACCAGAAAACCATTTTGAAAATTGGGGTTTGGGGATTATTCTCATAGGCGCTAAGTTTAGAAATTTCTATCCGTCATTCCCGCGCAGGCGCACTAGTGTCCGGTTAAGGGGTTTGCACTCTTGGAAAAGGGTAGAGTTGCCAATCTTTTGGAGTAAAGTCAGGTTATCAAGACTTGATTTTACAAGAAA
>JAKIUO010000066.1 GCA_021647535.1 Hyphomicrobiaceae bacterium | reverse complement strand
CCAACATGCTGGCCTTGCAGACCCGTCAGCAGCTGGCTTCAAAAACCATGGGCATCAACAACCAGAACGATCAGGCCATCCTGTCCTTCCTTCGATAGGAACTGGCAAAAATTAAATACTGAAAAAGGCGGGTTTATACTAACCCGCCTTTTTTATTTACTTTATTTATTGTATTAGTGTGGTTCAGCTTATTACAACCTTAACCTGTTGTTAATTATAATGGTTTATAAATTATAAAGAACCAGTCTTGCCAACCGAACCACCTGACAAGGAGCTAAAAACATGCAATCAGCAGCACAGGCCTATGGCGCAACCGCAATCAATGGCCTCACACCACGAGAAGCAGAAGCCGCCGCCCTGATGAAATCAGCCAATCAGCTGCAGGCCGCTAAAGAGCAGTGGTCACAAGATATGGGCGATGTCGCCAATGCGCTTTATTTTAACCGCCAGCTGTGGATCCTTTTGACCAGCGCTGTCGCCGACAACGAAAATCCTCTACCGGTTGAGCTGCGCAACAATGTTGGCAATTTAGGCACATTCGTTTTCAAACAGACCCTTGATATCGAAGTCGAGCCCCAGGCTGAAAAACTCGACGAGCTGATCTCCATCAATCGCGAACTGGCAGCTGGCCTGCAAGGCAACGCCTAATCACGCGGTGCTATACAGAAACAAATTGAAAAAGGCACACCCCTTTTGGGTCGTGCCTTTTTTTATAACGCGACTCAGAACATTACAGGAACTGACAAAGTTAGCGAAAAACCGTTATCCGTTCAATTCTCAAAGTTTTGCTTCGCAAACGGGCTGCCGCCGATTATTGGCTTTCTGGCCCGCTTGGGGAACGAGTTCCCCAAACCCCTTACTTTTTTGAATTTGATGATAGAAAAACGGGAGGTTTGGAGGGACTCCTCCAACGGGGTCCAGCGCTCAAATAGCGTAGCGGTAGCGCAAAATATAAAAGGGCTGGCCCCGTCGCGTAGCGAGGTTGCACGAGGATTGAATTGTCCAGGGACATCACCCCCATCAGTAGCCAAATCACCTGACCGTTAGGCGACCTATATACCGCGCTCATGCTTGATTTCTTCATAGGCCGCGTTAATGACGGCAAGGCGTTTGTTGGCAAGCTCTATAAATTCCTTTGGCAAACCGCGCGCGATCAAACGGTCTGGATGGTGCTCAGAGACAAGAGCCCGATAATGCTTCTTTAATTGTTCATCATCAACATCATAAGAGATTTCCAATATGCCGTAGGGGTCCCGATCATTACTAACGACATGACGCGATTTTATGGAGCGAAACTGGTTTTTCTCAATGCCAAACCTTTGCGCGACATCTGACAGAAACCGTTCTTCTGAAGGGTGTAAAACCTGGTCAGCAAGGGCGATATGAAAAAGCCCCTCCAGCACATTTTCAAGCATTTTGGGATTGTCGCGAAAAATCTGCGCTAACTGATCGGCATAGGCATCATATCCAGCCACATCCTGTTTGGCCTGATTAAAAAGGCGGGCGACATGTTTGGCATCCCCCTCTTCCACCTTGAAAACTTCGCGAAAGGCCTTGATTTCATCTCTGGTCACTTGACCATCAGCTTTTGCCAGCTTGGCTCCAAGAGCAATCACACCTGCTGTAAAAGCCAGATGGTTGCGCACTTCACGATCAGCCAAAGGCTCTGTGACCCGGTCCGCTATATGGCCAGCGACACCACCAAACAGAGCACCAAGCGGCCCCCCAAGGGCGAGCCCTGCGGCCACCCCTGTTAATTTTCCCCAAATAGTCATGACGACAGTATACAGACGCCTTGAACAAATGTCACCGACTGTCGGACCGTCAGAGCGATATTATGTTTTCCTGTCCAAAACGGTTTTCAGCTTGCGAAGCGCCAGCATTTGCAAGCTGTTCGGCGGCGCATTGCGCGGGCCAAGAACATAGGTTTCGATTCCCGTCCGCGCATGAATGGCATCAACACGCATATAATTGCCGATTGGCCTGAACTCGAAAAAAACCTCGCCCAGATCTCCACCACTCAGTCCTTCACCGTCCCGAGCATCTTTCTCTTCGCCAGGTTTTCCCTGACCATGAGCCACACCCCTACCCGAACCGGTTTTTCGTGAGGAATCAGGCGGCATTTTTGAGCTCCAGCTCATTCCATAGACTGGCCAAAGCCTCAACCAGCGCATTCATATCTTCATCCGAATGCATGGGACCAGGTGTCAGACGTATCCGCTCCGTGCCCGCAGCAACAGTTGGGTAGTTGATAGGCTGCACATAAATACGATATTCTTCCAACAGACGGTCCGTCAACATTTTGCACTTCACCGGATCGCCGACCATCACAGGCACGATATGGCTGGGCGTCTCCATAACCGGCAGACCTTTTTCTGCCAGTCTCTTTTTCAAAGTTGCAGCACGCTCTTGCTGAATGGTGCGCTCGCTCGACGAATTTTTGAGATGATGCACACTGGCCAGCGCCCCGGCAGCAATGGCTGGCGCGATTGATGTGGTGAAAATAAAGCCGGATGCATAGGAACGAATGGCATCACATATATTCGCATTGGCAGCGATATAGCCGCCCATCAGACCAAACGCCTTGGCAAGGGTGCCCTCGATAATATCGATGCGGTCCATGATGCCTTCGCGCTCGGAAACGCCACCACCCCGACTGCCATACATACCAACAGCATGTACTTCGTCAATATAGGTCAAGGCGTTATATTTTTCGGCCAGATCACAAATCTGCTCAATCGGGGCAATATCGCCGTCCATGGAATAGACGCTTTCAAAGGCGATCAGCTTGGGCTTTTCGGGGTCGATTTCTTTCAACATTTCTTCAAGATGTTCGAGATCATTATGACGCCAGATGCGCTTCTCGCCGCCGCCATGGCGTATGCCCTCGATCATCGAAGCATGATTTTTTTGATCGGACAGAATGATCAGCCCAGGCAATAACCTAACCAGCGTGCTCAGGGACGCGTCATTGGCGACATATCCTGATGTAAATAGCAAAGCGGCGTCTTTTTGATGCAGATCAGCCAGCTCTTTTTCCAACATGACATGATAGTGGGTTGTGCCTGCTATGTTCCTGGTGCCACCAGACCCGGCCCCCACCCGATCAATCGCCTCATGCATGGCTGAGAGCACGAGGTCATTTTGCCCCATGCCAAGATAGTCATTGCTGCACCAGACTTTAACGCTACATTGGGGACGACCATCTGCCGGATAATGTCTGGCTACAGGAAATTCACCGCATTTTCGTCTGATATTGGCGAATTCCCGATAACGGCCTTCTGCTTTCAAGGTATTAATAGCCTTGTCAAACATCCCACTATAATCCATGAAGACATCCCTTACTTGAATATTACGCTGTTTTATTAATTTCATATCCGTTCTAGTGACGAATTTAGGCCTACTCAAGGACATCCGCAAAAATAACTGAACGATTTGACTTGTATTTTTGTCCGCCAGCTTCGTTCTGCAAAGAGTTATGGTGCCAGCTACACGCCCCTTTGCACGCCTTACTGACAAACAAAACTCCGGCCTCAAATCTATTCACTTATTCCTGCGGATGTCCTAACGACCTTTTTCTGAAATGATATACCAAATTAACAGAATTGCAATGATCTGTAAAAATTGATGTCACGATCAAACAATCAACCTTGCCTAAAATGAAGAATGCCACCCCCGGACCGAGGATGGCATTGATCGACATCATAAATTTTAAAAGGGCTATCTATCCCAACCTAATAGGCTGAGGCGGTAATATCCACATTATCGCGGCCATACAGATCGCGACGGAACTGCACCACGCCATCAGGCGTTGCCCAGGCCGTTACATAACCCAATACAACCGGAATGGTAATTTTGGGTCGCACAGCCAAAGTTTCCTTGGAGCGCTTGATTTCTGCCACACGCTCATCATTCCAGCCATTTGTGGCCAAGATCCACGCGACCAGATGCTGAATATTTTGTACCCTGACACATCCGGAACTATCCGCCCTGAAGTTACGGCCAAACACACTCTTGGACGGGGTGTCATGCAAGAAGACCGCATGTTTGTTGGGAAAATGTATCTTCACGAACCCCATGCTGTTGTCTTCCCACGGATCCTGACGATAGACATATTTAAAAACCTCATCAGAATTCCAGTCAATGGTGCGCGGATCGAGCTTTTTACCCTTGCGATCAAAAGCCTTCATATGATAGGCCGCAAGAATGTCTTTGCCATGCTTGGCATATTGACGCGCTTTGGGAATAAGATCCTTGCGCAACACGGTTGGCGGCACAGTCCAATAGGGATTAAAGCTTATAGTTGAGACATGGCTGGTCAAAATCGGCGTTTGCCGATCCAGCTTGCCAACCACACCAGAATGACGCGACATGACATGGCCATTCTCGATGGCTTCAATCTGTGCTGCCGGAATATTGACGAAGATGTATTTACCGGTTTTTTTACGTTGAAGAGACTGCACACGTGTCAAATTAATGCGCAATTGCTTCAGTCGCGAACTCGCCGGTACGTTGAGCGCCAGGATTGTCGTTTTGTCGACAAATCCTGTAGGCGTCAGCCCATGGCGCCGTTGAAACCTTTTCACTGCACGCTCGACATAATAGTCAAAGGTCTGTAATAATCCGCCCTTATTGCGCAAATCGCCGGTTTTTTCAAGGCGCGCTCGCAATTGCCGAACAACAGGCCCACTATTGCCTACCCTGAGCTTGTATTTTTTGGAAACCGGCTGCCAGCCTCCTTCAGAAACAATGGCGGCATAGCGCTTTATGGCGTCTTTCAGTGGCGTGATATTTTCAGGCTGAACCGTTGGATAGCCCCGGGCTGGTTGTGATTCATACTGGCGGGCAAATCCCCGGTCATAGGGTTGTTGCCAGTCACTTGAAGAACCATATTGCCCCCCAAATTTCATCCAGGAATTGTCGTCACTGCTATCGAAGGCATGAGCCATACCGCTCATCACCAGAACAACTGAACCAGCCATGAAGCTTATCATGGGTTTGCGTAAAGACATTTACCAGGGCTCTCCTCAAATATGCGCAACGACTGCACCCCGAACGTAAATTCGGTTCATGGTGCGATCTCATCATATCGACACGAATTAACAAACCACTCTTGAAGCTTTATCCAATAGTGAAGGCAACAAAACTTATTTTCAATGCCTATGGACACTTCTCACACGATCGTGACGGCCCGTTTTTCTGATCATGCCTCTAATTGTCTTTTCATAATGTTTACAGAATGGGGCGAATTAAGGATATGCGCACTCAAAGAACGCTCTGCTGGAGAATTGTGGCTTAAATAGCACTAAAACTAAGGTTATCCCCTGTTTTCGGGGCTTGTGTCGAGACGATCGCCCCATCACCACCCCCATTTGATAGTTGCAAGCCTCTCGCTTAGGGCGAGGCCATCACCTGTTCTGGTAGGATTTGGGAGATCATGCTCAAAGCTTGAAGCGGATCTGATCTTGCCAGAAACGCTCCAGTCTTTGCATGTTTTCGTTCATGCTCGACATTTCATCCATGGCCAGCCCGCCAACTTCGCCCACCGCCTGCAACTGACGATCATACAGGCGGTCAATCGTCTGGCAAACCCGTTTCCCCTGCTCTGTGAGGCGAATATGGATCGAGCGGCGATCCTGATGTGAGCGTTTTTGCTCAATATACTCGGCTGCAACCAGCTTTTTGAGATTATAGGTGACATTTGATCCCAGATAATAACCGCGCGCCCGCAATTCACCTGTCGTTAGTTCCTTGTCCCCAATATTATAGAGCAAAAGCGCCTGAACAGCCTTGATATCCCAGTTCGAACCGCGCTCAAACTCATCCTTGATCACGTCAAGCAACAAGCGATGCAGACGCTCCAGCTGGCGCAACATCTGCAAATAAACGTCCTTGAATTCTCCCGCATTCTCCACGGTATCCCCAACAACAACAACCCGATCAAGTCCTAAACTCATAGCAACACCCACTCCAACAAACGCTCAACTAAATGGATTATAGGTAATAGTCGCTAATCAGAGCTTAAATTTGATGGTTAACAGAAGATGAACCAGTGTGCCAAAGCGAACCAGCTACACGCCCACCTGCTCCCTCAGTTGCAGCTGACGGCCTTCATTTTCGAAAAACGTTTCAAGTTCAGCCTTTGAAACGTCAGACAGTTGTGAAGGTTGCCAGGCCGGGCTTTTGTCCTTGTCAATGAGCATGGCGCGCACGCCCTCATGAAAATCTGGCCCCGCCAAAAGAGTGGCAACAACATTATATTCCCGCCCTAAAGCCCGGCGCAGACTGGACTGGCGCCCTTTTTTCCACAAAGCATGAGCCAAATGCAAAGAGGTTGGTGATTTTTGCGCCAGCTCGTCATGCACTTTTTGCGACCAGCCCTCGCTTTCATCCGCCAAAGCTTTGGCGCGGTGCATGATTTCTTCAAGGGTCGAGGCCGAAAAAATCGCTTCAATCCAGCCATGTCGGGAGTGCAACTCCCCCTTCCCCGGATCTTCATGCAACCCATCAAGCAGCACATCCACCGGCTCACCTTCGCTTATGGCCTGCTTGATAGGGGAAAAATGCTCGGCATCAATACAATGCGTCACAAGGCCGAGCCCATAAGCATCCGAGCGAGTGATCGAGCGCCCCGTCAGCGCCAGATAAAGTCCCATCGAATTGGGCAAATGCCCCAAAAACCAGCTGGCCCCGACATCCGGGATCAAGCCAATGGCGGTCTCAGGCATCCCAAAAGCATAGTTTTTAGCGGCCACACGGTGCGTTCCATAAAGGCTGATACCAACGCCGCCCCCCAATACCAGACCGTTCATCAAGGCGATATGAGGCTTGGTAAAATTGTGCAGCTGCCAGTTATAGCGATATTCTTTCTCGAAAAAAGCCCGTGCCGCTGACAGATCCTTTTGCCCCAACGCGCTGATCTGCTTGACATCAGCCCCGGCGCAAAAGGCATGCTCTCCCCTGGCCTGCAGAATAACCCCATAGATTTGCGGATCATCTTGCCAGTTTTGCAGGGCCGCGCTCAAAGCCATGATCATTTCTTCATCAAGCGCATTCAAAGATCCCGGGCGATTAAGCGTCAAAAGGCCCAACCTGTTACGCTTTTCCGTGTATAAAGTTTCCGCTCCCACGCGTTTCCCCCTTGATTGGCAAACTTTTTGCAAAAAACACCGTACGATCAGTAAATGCCATGGACTGTCGCAAACCAGTCCTCATTGTGCTATATATGTCATCGTATTTTTCCAAGCCAAGGTGTACAAGCTTGATCATGATCTACAAAGCCTTTCATTTTATCCTCCGTCAAGCACACTCTTGGCTCAGCGCCTCTCCCGCAAAAGGGCTGGCCCAAAAAGAGCTGGTCTTGGCACTCTTTTTTTCACTGATCCTTTTACCCGTTGACATTACGCCCCTTGCCATTTCAAGTGCGGCGGCCAAATCACCCTTTTCCATACCCGGACTTCGCACCCTGAAACGAAAACTTGGCCTGCAGAAGCGACGGTACAGACGAAAAAGAAACCGCAGAAACCGGAACAGGAAAATCAATCCGGCCCTCGCAGCGCCAAACAATGGAAAAACGCAGGAACATCTGGCGCCGCCTCCCCTGCCAGTGCGCAATCCCCGTCACCTGGCCAGATCACGCAACAAATCCAGGCGTCTCCAAAAAGCGCCACTCAAACAGACCAGGTGGAAAAAACGGCAATCAAAACAAAAGACGCGGCCCTCATTGCAAAGGACAAGAGACAACACCGCTTCGGCAGCCCTGCCACCGCTGCCCACTAGAAAGCCCTATCTGCCCCCCTCAAAAATCAAGGAACCGGACTGGACCCAATCGACCATTGACGAAGCCGTCAGCCAATGCACCCAGCTTGGCATCAATCTGCCTCTTCTACCTCCGGCCAAAAAAGGGCGATGCGGCAATCCGGCTCCTGTCTTGCTGGCCAATATTGGCGGACTGTCAAAACAGGTTTACGGGGATGTCAGCATCCGTCCTGCCGCCACTCTTTCTTGCCCGATGATCTCCAGCCTGCGCCAATGGCTTGCTCGCTCCGTGCAGCCTTTGGCGCAAAAGCATTTTGGCAAGCCAGTCAGGCAGATCAGAAATATTTCATCTTATGTCTGTCGCAACCGCTATGACTACACCAAAACAAAAATCAGTGAGCACGCCTTTGCCAATGCGCTGGATATCGCCTGGTTTGAACTGGAAGGCGGCATGAAAATCAGCCTGCTCACTGACTGGGACAGCCCCGATCAGGACAAAGCCAGCTTTTTGCACGAGCTGCACACATCCGCCTGCAAATATTTCGGCACCGTGCTCGGCCCCAACGCCAACGCCGCCCACAAAAACCATTTCCATCTGGACAGGGCTCCAAGAAGAAGATCGAACTATTGCCGGTGAGAGCCCCCCCCCCCCAACACCTGTTCAATTGATTTGAATGCACCAAATGTTATATGATAGATTAACGCTTGAAAAAGATATTCCTAAACAAATTTTATACAAGGGTGCTTTGAAATGGATGTAAAGGAGGCTGTAACCACAGCCAGAGCCTATTTTGAGGAAGTGTTTGAGGACGAGGGTATAGATACCCCCACGCTGGAAGAAGTCTGGTTCGACGAGCAAAATGATATTTGGTGCGTAACCATGGGAATACGTCGAGAAACAACGTCTCCAGCCAACTCCCCAGCCTCAATGCTTGAGCAAATTCAGGGACTAGCTTCAGTAAAATATAAAACTGTACGCATATCAAATAAAAATGGCGAAGCCATATCTATCCGCAATCGCGAAACTGAGGCCGCTTAGCTATGCAACTCATTGCCATTGATAGCAATCTCTTGCTACTGCTTGTCATTGGCTCAACATCAAAAAAAATGATCGAACAGCATAAACGTCTGCGCCGTTATACAATGGATGACTTTGACCTCTTACTCCAATTCATTGGCAAAGCCGAGCTCATCACTACTCCAAATGTTCTGACCGAAGTCTCGAACCTTGCTTTGTATGGCGTCAATGGAAAATGGCACAACGACATTACAAAAATGTTGACCATTTACACCAAAATTCTGACAGAACACTATTGCGAAAGCCAAAAGGTCACAAACAATAAAAACTTCAACAGACTTGGCTTGGCCGATTCAGCTTGGCTATACCTTCTTCAGGAAAAAGAGACACTTCTCACTGATGACCTTGATCTTTATCTCGCTGCGCTGAAAAGTAATATCAATGCTCTCTATTTTACTTACATGAGACAAGAGGCAGGAATATTATAGCCTCCTACCCCTCACCAATCTCCAGCTTGGCTTGCAGCAGCTTGTTGACCGCTTGCGGGTTGGCTTTGCCTTTGGTTTTTTGCATGACCTGACCAACGAACCAACCGATGGTTTTGGGTTTGGTTTTGAGCTGTTCGACCTGCTTGGGATTGTTGGCGATGATTTCATCAACAATGGCTTCAAGCTCCCCCGTATCAGACATTTGCTTGAGGCCCTTGGCTTCGACGATATCTGCCGGATTACCGCCTTCATTAAAGACAATCTCCAGCACATCCTTGGCGATTTTACCCGAAATGGTGCCGTCTGAAATAAGATCAATCAACTGCCCGAGCTGGTCAGCAGAAACGCCCGCTTCATGCACGCCAACCCCTTTGGCATTGGCATGGCCCGACAAATCGCCCATGATCCAGTTGACCGCCAGCTTGGCATCGCGGCCCCCCTTGCCATCAGGTCCATTGGCGACCTTTTCAAAAAAATCAGCAGATGAGCGCGTGGCGATAAGGATTTCGGCATCATAGGGCGACAGGTCATAGTCCGACATGAAACGGTTTTTCTTGTCATCAGGCAGCTCTGGCAATTCGCTTTTAAGCCTGTCAACCAGCGCCTGATCAAATTCCAGCGGCAACAGATCAGGGTCGGGAAAATAGCGGTAATCATGGGCCTCTTCCTTGGAGCGCATGGGCCGCGTTTCATTCTTCTTTGGATCATACAGACGGGTTTCTTGATCAATGGTGCCACCATCTTCGAGCACATCAATCTGCCGGTTGATTTCATATTCGATGGTCTGACCGATAAAGCGGATCGAGTTGACGTTTTTGGTCTCTGTCCGCGTCCCCCAGGGCTCGCCCGGACGGCGCACGGAAACATTGACATCGGCCCGCATGGACCCCTCGTCCATATTGCCATCACAAGTGCCCAAATAACGCAATATGGTGCGCAGCTTGGTAACATAGGCCCGCGCTTCTTCGGCGGAACGCATATCGGGATAGGAAACAATTTCCATCAAAGCCACGCCCGAACGGTTGAGATCGACAACGGAATGATCGGGATGCAGATCGTGGATGCTCTTGCCCGCGTCCTGTTCCAGATGCAGGCGCTCAATGCCGATGGTCACTTGCGAACCATCTTTGAGGTCCAGCAGCACCTTGCCCTCGCCAACAATCGGATCCTTGAACTGGGAAATCTGGTAGCCTTGCGGCAAGTCTGGATAAAAATAGTTCTTGCGATCAAATACCGAACGCTTGTTGATTTTCGCTCGCAAACCCAGACCTGTGCGAATGGCCTGATGCACACATTCCTCATTGATCACAGGCAACATGCCGGGCATGGCCGCATCGACCAGCGACACATGGTCATTGGGTTCGCCGCCATATTGCGCCGACGCGCCCGAAAAAAGCTTGGCCTTGCTGGTGACCTGCGCATGTACCTCCAGCCCGATGACCACTTCCCAGTCGCCGGTGGCGCCTTTTACAAGGTTCTTGTCCTGCGTCTCGCGTGCTTCTTTATACATCTTTTTTCATTCCATCATCTGATTTGGGAAGGTAGCGCTCTAATTCCATAGCTCCATGAAAGATCCCAAGAATATCTATCTGTTCAGTGTTCTTGAGTAAATAAGCGATGCGGTAATGACCATAATAGAGAACTCGGATGTCGCCTTCCTCCGCAAGCTCATACCTATGACCTATTTCAGGAAACTGCTGGAGCCGTTCAACTTTCTCAAAAATACCGCTCACAACATTGCCTGCTGCCAAGGGGTTATCGCGCCCAATATAGTCATGAATTTCCCGAAGCCATTTCTCGGCCTCTTGCGTCCATCTTATCTGCACCATAACAGCATCACTTTTGCCAATCAGAACTTTTGCGCTTCATCTCTTCGTTGGAAATCGTTCGATCCCCCTTTGAATCAGCCAAACCCTGAGCAATCATACGCTCAAACGCCAACTCTTTTATAATTTCATCATAGCTGGCATCATCAGGCTGGCGATCAACAATCAGAGCCATGCGTTCTTTTATCGTTTGCATTATTTTCTCCAATTCAACAGGTTCAGGTTCAATCTCAACCTACTCCTCTTTCTTCCTCTCCAGATTTTCCATTTCATATTCGATGAACCAGCCGATCATCTGACGCCACAAAGCTTCGGCGAGCTGTGGCGGGATGCCTTTGTCTTCGGCGCGGGCGCGCACTTTATCAATGACCTCATTAATGCGCCACGGCACTGTGGCGTCTTCCGGGTTTTTTTTGAGCTGCCAGGCGCGATCCACATAGCCAAAGCGTTCGGCAACCAGATCAATCAGCTGTTCGTCGAGCAGATCAATTTCGGTGCGCACATGTTCCATGTTCTCGCAGTCTTGTGGTTTACGGTCTTTCATCGGGGTGTCTCCTATCGTCTTGTGGTCTTACCACCATTTATCGGGGGCTGGCAGCAATCCGGCAGCGTTTTCGATGGTCTGGGCCACCTGAAACAGGCCGGCCTCATCAAAGGGCTTGCCAATCAATTGCAATCCAAGCGGCGTGCCCTCGCTCGACAGACCAGCTGGCACCGATATGCCTGGCAGTCCGGCCATGTTGGCGGTGACCGTGAAAATATCATTGAGATACATTTCAACGGGGTCCTCGCTGCCTTTTTCACCCGGCGCAAAAGCTGGACCGGGGGTCGTTGGCGTCAACAGAACATCGACCTTGGTAAAGGCCTCGTCAAAATCGCGCTTGATGAGCGTGCGGACCTTTTGTGCCTTCAGGTAATAGGCATCATAATAGCCCGCCGACAACACATAGGTGCCGATCATGATGCGGCGCTTGACTTCATCGCCAAAACCCTCGGCCCTTGTATTCTCATACATGGACAAAATATCATCGCCCGGCACCCGCAAACCATAGCGCACGCCATCATAACGCGCCAGATTGGATGAGGCTTCAGCGGGCGCAACAATATAATAGGCAGGCAAAGCATATTTGGTGTGAGGCAGGCTAACGTCGATGATTTCCGCCCCTTCAGCCTTCAGCCACTCAATGCCCTGCTGCCAGAGCTGTTCGATTTCTTCCGGCATACCATCCATGCGATATTCCTTTGGAATACCAACTTTCAGCCCCTTGACGCCCCCTGCCAGACTTTTTTCATAGTCCGGCACCTCAATATCAACGCTGGTGGTGTCTTTGGGGTCATAGCTGGCCATCACCTTCAGCATGATGGCGGCATCCTCTACCGTGCGCGTGATCGGCCCGGCCTGATCAAGCGAGCTGGCAAAGGCGACAACGCCCCAGCGCGAACAACGCCCATAGGTCGGCTTGATGCCCACTGTACCTGTAAAAGCGGCAGGCTGGCGAATAGAGCCCCCCGTATCAGTTGCCGTTGCCCCCATAACAAGGCGCGCGGAAACCGATGAAGCTGATCCCCCGCTGGAGCCTCCCGGCACCAGATTGGCCCCGTCCGTATTACGTTTCCAGGGGTTCAGGCACTTGCCATAATAGCTGGTTTCGTTGCTCGACCCCATGGCGAACTCATCCAGATTGAGCTTGCCCATCATCAGGCCGCCCGCATCCAGCAGGTTCTTTGAAATGGTCGATTCATAATCTGGCGTAAACTTATCGAGAATATGAGATCCAGCCGTGGTCTGCGTCCCCATGGTGCAAAACAGATCTTTTATGCCCAACGGAATGCCCTCAAGTTCCCCGCCAATGCCTTTTTGCAGCTTTTGGTCCGACACATCGGCCAGCGCCAACGCCAGCTCTGGTGTGGTCACAATAAAAGCATTCAGGCCTTCATTGGCGTCCTCAATGGTCTTAATATGCGCCTCGCACAATTCTTTGGCGCTAAATTCCTTGTCTGTCCGCCCCTTGCGGGCGCTAGCAATGGTGAGATCGGTCAGTTCGCTCATAATCTACTCCACAACCTTTGGCACCATGAAATAATGGTCATCTTTGACCGGTGCATTGCCAACAATATCATCCGCATAGCCACCATCATTGACCACATCGGGGCGCGGCTTCATACAGCGGTCCACAGCACTGGTCATCGGTTCGACATCATCCGTATCGACCTCGGACAATAAATCGACAAATCCCAGAATGGATGTGAGTTCGCCTTTCAGATGCTCGACATCTGCGTCCTCGACCTTTATGCGGGCCAGATGGGCAATCCGCCGCACCAGTGCTTCATCAACCTTCATACCAACCTCATAAGCTTTGCTCGGGAATTTAACTCTCACCCGTCATAACGCCGCTTTGCAAGAGGTGCAATAAGGTTTGCAGTTTTGCCCGCCTTCTTCTATGAAAAACCCATGAGTTCCAACCAAAACACACCCGACCAGAACCGGCTCCCCGCCGCCTCTGCGATACTCACCATTGATGAACTGGCAAAAGGACTGCAGATTGGCCGCCCGCTGCTCGGCCTTGACCCCGGTACAAAAACCATCGGCATAGCCATATCCGACAGCCTGCACAATATAGCGACGCCGCTCGAAACCGTGCGCCGCAGCAAATTCGCCAAAGACGCAGCCCGCATTGTCGAGGTCATCAAGGAGTATAATGGCGGCGGCATCATCCTTGGCCTGCCGCTCAATATGGATGGCTCCGAAGGCCCGCGCGTGCAAAGCGTGCGCGCCTTCGCCCGCAACCTTGCCCCTATTGTCAAACTACCGATCTGCTTCTGGGACGAGCGCCTGTCAACCATCGCCGTCGAGCGCACCCTGCTGGAAGCCGATGCCTCACGCAAAAGACGCGCCGAGGTCATCGACAAAATGGCCGCCGGATTTATTTTGCAAGGGGCGCTGGATCGGATTTCACAGATACGGATTAGCGCTTAAAAAGCCCTTGTCGGGCTTTGTCTTCGCCAGACGGGCAGCCTACGCGGTTCGCGGAAAGGGGCCAGCCCCTTTCATCCCCATATTCAAGATTGGGGTTTGGGGCTCTGCCCCATAGGCGCTAGGTTAGTGCCACACACTTCGTCATCCCAGCGCAGGCTCACTAGTGTCCGGTACATTACTTTCATTAGCGTGTGTTTTTCTATATTGACATCATAGGTTGTGCATCCTGTCGTTCTGCTTGTCGTTTGTGATCGCGTTCTGGTCTTTGGAACAGGCCGGTTTTCAAGCTCACCAGCAGGTCCTTGAGACGGCCTTTGTGGCTTTGTCCCAGCAGTTTTTTGTAAAGTCTGACCAGCATATAGG
>JAKIUO010000065.1 GCA_021647535.1 Hyphomicrobiaceae bacterium | reverse complement strand
CAAACCAGACAGCCAGGCGAACAAGGCTCCAGCTACAGGCGATCACAGGCTGATCGGTCTGTTTGTGCGCCACCCAACGGCCTCCAACCTGCTGATGGTGCTGATGCTGATTGCTGGTTTGTTCGCCATTGGCAAGCTTAACACGCAGTTTTTTCCAACCTTTTCCATCCCCAATGTTTCTGTCAAGGTCAGTTGGCCCGGGGCCAGCGCCACTGACATCGAAGACAGCATTATTAATGCGCTTGAGCCGCAATTGCGCTTTCTTGACGGCGTTGACAAAATCACCTCGGTGGCCCGCGAAGGCGTCGCCAGCATCAATATCGGCTTTGTCCCCGCTACCAATATGCAAAAGGCGCTGGCAGATGCACAGCAGGCGGTCGATAGCGTCACCACCCTGCCACAAGACAGTAAAAAGCCGGTGATCCGACGCATTCAGCGCTATGACCGGGTGGCCAATCTTTCTGTTTCCGGGCCTTATGATGAAGGTGCTATCCGCAGTTTTGCCAAGCAGATCCGCGATGGCCTGCTGAATGCGGGCATTGACCGGGTTGATTTTGTGGGCTTGCGTGATCGCGAAATTGCCATCCATATCAATGACCGCGATCTGGCCCGCATGAACCTGACGCTGACCGACATTGCCCGCAAGATCAAGGAAGACAGTCGCGATCTGCCCTCGGGTATTCTGGAAGGCTCGATGGAGCGCCAGTTGCGCTCGGTGGCAACGCGCAAAACCGCGCAAACCATCGGCCGCGTTGAGATCAAGTCAGACCAAAGCGGTAATAAAATCCTCTTGCAGGACGTCGCCACCCTTAAAGAAGGCTTTGACAAGGACAGCCTTGTCGGGCTGAAAAATGGCCACCCGGCCATCGAGATGAAAGTGCAGCGCAGCCTGAAGACCGACACGCTGGCCTCGTTGAAAATTTTGGAAAAGTACCTCCAGGATGTCCGCCGCATATTACCGCCAAATCTTGACGTGCAGATCTATAATATACGCGGAAATCTTGTTGCGGGCCGGTTGAATATCATGATCAAAAACGGCCTGCAAGGGCTGCTGCTGGTGTTGGTTGTCTTGTTTCTATTCCTCAATGTGCGTATTGCTTTTTGGGTTGCAGCCGGTATTCCTGTGGCGCTGATGGCCGCTTTTGCAGTGATGTATTTTGCCGGTCAGAGCATTAATATGGTCTCCATGTTTACGATTATCATGATGATGGGGATCATTGTTGATGACGCCATAGTGGTGGGCGAACACACGGCCACACGCCAAGCCATGGGCGATAACCGCGTCGAGGCTTCGATCAATGGGGCCGGACGTATGTTAACCCCGGTGAGCGCCGCCACTATGACGACCATGGCGAGTTTCATACCCATCGCAATGATGACCGGACGCATGGGCGATATTATGGGTATCATGCCGATCATCGTGTTGGCCGTGCTGATAGCCAGCCTGATTGAGTGCTTTTTGATCCTGCCGGGCCATTTGAGCCATGGTTTTAGTAAAACCGAAAAGCCGCCGGGACGTTTTCGCGCACGCTTTGACGCAGGTTTTGTACATATTCGCGAAGGCTGGTTCAATCGGCTGGTGACGTTGACTTACAATTGGCGTTACACGACGATTGCGGTGGCGCTGGTCTCCCTGTTCGTGGTGGCTGGCATCCTTGCTGGCAAGCATATCGCTCAGCGCCGTTTCCCCTCATCGCCAGCTGATAAATTGCGCATGAGTGTGGAATTTGCCGTTGGCACACCAAGGGCAGAACAACGCGCTGCCCTGCAACTGTTGGACCGTTCTTTGTATGAGGCCGAGCTGAAAGCTGGCGATAAAAAAGGCGTGTTCATCGTATCTAGCTTTACAACGATTGGTCAGGCCGGTCGCGACAAGGGGGATAATCTGGCTGAAATCGAAGTGCAGCTGACTTCGACTGAAATCCGCTTTGCTGGTGAGGGAAGCGCTCATTTAACGGCGCGTAATCTGATTGGCAACTGGAACAAAATCAAACCACAGCTTGCCAGCCTGAGGCGAGCGACCTTGTCGCCGCGCCGTCATGGACCGGGGGGCAAGGATGTGCATGTGCAGCTCACCGGCGGCACGGTGCGCCAGATGAAACAGGCAGCTGAAGCCTTGAAACCCCTGCTCGCTGGTTTTCCAGGTGTCTCGGCGGTGGAAGATGATCTGCCCTATGGCAAGTCTGAGCTCATTTTGGAACTGACGCCAAGAGGGCGGGCGCTTGGCTTTAGTGCGCAAAGCGTTGGCACGCAGGTGCGCAATGCTTTTCAAGGCGCCATTGCCATGCGTTTTGCGCGCGGCGACGAAGAAATCATTGTGCGGGTCAAGCGCACCCAGCAATCCAAAGGTTTAGGCGTCTTGGAGCGTATTTTCCTGCGCAGTCCTTCTGGGGTGAGCGCTCCGCTGACGCAAATCGTCAAGATTACCGAGCGCGCCGGTTTTTCATTGATCAAGCATGAGGACGGGCGCCGGCTTGTCTCGGTGATTGCAGATCTGGATAGTGACGAGATGGAGCTGCCGGATCTGCTGGAACAGCTCGACGAAAAAATCATGCCGCAGATCATGGCAGATTACGGCGTGCGCTATCAATATTCGGGCGCTGCTGAAGAACGACGACGTAGCTCAAGGGATATGCAGAAAGGTCTGCTGGTGGCGTTTGCACTGATTTATATCATTCTGGCCTGGGTGTTTGGCAATTATTTCAAACCCTTGGTGGTGATGGCGATCATTCCCTTTGGGTTCGTCGGAGCGGTGTTTGGACATATGATTATGGGCTATGAGCTCACTATCATCAGTAATATAGGACTGCTTGGCCTCACAGGTATTCTGGTCAATGACAGCATCATTCTGGTCTCCACCGCCAAAGAGCGGCTGGATCTGGGCCAAAGCATGAAAGAAGCCGCCACCGGTGCGGCGCGCGACCGCTTGCGCGCCGTCGTGCTGACTTCGCTAACGACCATTGTCGGTCTGGTGCCACTGATATTTGAAACCTCGCGCCAAGCGGCCTTCTTGATCCCCATGGCCATCACCATGGTCTTTGGCCTGCTGACCGCCACCATTCTCGTGCTGATCCTGGTGCCCTCCCTGCTCGGCATCGGCGGCGATCTGTCCCGGTTGGGCAGATGGGTGGTGGAGCTTTATCGCCCGGCAAGAACTGAGCCCGGCGAATAGGCTTTTTTACTAAATTCTTTGTGCTGAGGGGGTGTGATGTTAGGCTTTGGTAATGAATTTTGGGCGGCAATCATTGGCGCTATCGTAGGTGGATTGATTTCTGCTGGATTGCAGTGGCTTGCCTATCGAGAACAAAAGAAACAACGGGAAGAGGAACGGAAAAATAAAGATACTGCGATTGCCCACTCTCTACTATTTAAAATGATTGGTATTCATACGAATCTATATCATTTCAATGATTATTTGGAAAAGCCGTTTCAGAGTATGATGAAAAAAAATCACAAGACCCATGGCAGTTTGTATTACCTTTGACAAACCTGCCGGACAAAATTGATTTCAACTCAAGTGAGTTGTCCCTTGCATTCTCGATGAAAAATAATGATCTATTCAATATGCTGTTACCTCTTGATAGAGTGCATAACGGCATTTTTCCAATTTTCAGAGAATATGCAGCACTACGTATGTCTATTTCTCGTAAGTTACCAAGTCAAATTCAAGGAACTATCGCAAGGTCTGATTTGGATGAGGATACCAAGAGCAAATTAGATCCAATAATTGCGGATATGAATTCACTGTTGTTTCATGGACACGAAACCTGCACGAGGACTTTCAAAGAAGCTGATGAAGTTATGGCACTTCTGCCTCGAGAACTTGAGAAGAATTTTGGCACAAAAATGAGTTGGGAGCCGTATAAAAACCAAGAAAAAATATGAGGCCCCCGTCGGACAGGGAGGTGCAACCTTGCCCTGCCTCCCGTCGGATGGGGTTTGCAACCCATAAGAGATAGGTTTAGAAGAAACGTCATCCCGTTGAAGAACGGGATCCAGTCGCCCCTCGTCGTACCTCAGCCAACCAATTTTAAAAAACCCTATAATTGGGGCTTTTACCGGCTTTAAACGACCATCAAAAATCACCGCAACTGGATATCGGCCTACGCCGGTATGACGCTTTTATTGGTTTGCTAGCTTATCCTAGCGCCTATGGGTTTGCAACCCGGTCTGCAAGGTTCATGCATGAGGTGAGGTTGGTCGGAACAGTTCGGACAGGTTTTGCAAACCAAGTCTGGCAATGAACTCTTCATGACCACAGGACCCCAAGGGAAAAGGGCACTTCAGCGAAGGGGGCGACAGCGATGTCGTCTTTATTGGCGTTGGTGGCAATGAGCACCCATTTGCTCTTTTGCAGCTCGAAGGCCTCAAGAGTTTTGGCATCTGGGTCGATGAACCAGAGATGGGAGACCTTGAATTGACCGTAGATATTGCGCTTTTCCAACCGGTCATAGCGGGCTGTTGAAGGGGAGATGACTTCGCAGATCCAGTCGGGCGGTGTTTCGAACCAGGCTGTTTGCGGCAGTTCGGGCATGTTTTCACGCCGCCAGCCCGCCAGATCGGGGACAAGTATATGCTCGCCCAGATGCAGTTCGGGTTCATCCAGTATAATCCAGCCGCCGGGGCCGCTATCCCCGTAATCAAATGGATCCCCTAATTTACCCCCCAGAACAGAGGAAGCACGCGCATGTTTTGGTGCTGGACGTGGCTGGGTAATCAGTTGCCCGCCAATGATCTGGGCAACCATATTGGGCGGAACGTCTTGCAGGTCCTCATATGTGGCCGGTTTGGAGGCTGTATCAGCCATGCTTTATCCTTTCGAGTGATGTTTGATAATAGGTCGGGCAGGCGGAAATGGCAAACTTCCGGCTTTTGTTTCCTCACAACATTCATATCTGCGGTGAGGTTGGTATGAGTGGTTTGGGCCGGACGCTTAAATAGTGAAGCGCTGGCCCCGCTCGCGATAGCGATCAATAACGGCTCGCCTATTAACCCTTTTTATTAAGGGTTAAGGCTTCTTTAAGTGACCACATTTGCGCCCTTGTGTCGTCGCGAACGAGAGCTAGATTATATTCATCGGCAGCCAATGAGGCTAACGAGATACGGCAACAAAGACGGCAACACAGAAATTCACTAATAGAGATATTCAAGGGGCTTAAGAAATGAGAGATTTTAACATGACACTGGTCGCGCTGATGATGGCAACTGGCTTTATGGCGCTTCCCATGGCGATCGCTCTCTCCCCGATGGTTGGCTAAGGGCCAGCACACTCCACGTATTTCCTACACACTGCACTACTCCACTACCTACACACAGCGGAACGATAAGCACATTGTACCGACCCCAAATCTCATAACTTCACGGGATCGGTTCTCAACGAATTAAGAGGCGTTGAACAACAGCATGACCAAAAAGAAAGGTTGCTCCTACGACCTGCCAATTTGCAAATGCACCTGACTGGTCTAAAAGACCAGCAACAAACCACAAGCTCTCATTGAGGGCGACCCAAAAAGAAAGAGATCCGGTTCCCAGGGCCGGGTCTCTTTTTTTTGTGGTAATTCAATTCTCAAAGTTTTGCTTCGCAAATGGGCTGCCGCCGATTATTGGCTTTCTGGCCCGCTTGGGGAACGAGTTCCCCAAACCCCTTACTTTTTTGAATTTGATGATAGAAAAACGGGAGGTTTGGAGGGGCTCCTCCAACGGGGTTCGGGGCTGGCCCCGTCGCGAAGCGAGTTTGCGCGAGAAATTGAATCGCCCTGTCTTTTTTTGTGGTTGTGCAGCAAGGTTCGCCATCCCCATTGATTTGTGCCATGCTGGTTGGCATAGAAATGCAAATCGGAGAACGCTTTGATGAAAATACCGCAGTTAGCTTTGGCTTTTTTTCTGTTTTTGAGCGGTTGCGCGCTTGCTGATTTGCCGACAGGCAGGGCGTCTGACCTTGCGCAGAGTTTGAAAAATTACCAGCAGGCAACGATTGATCAAAATGTCGATCAGGTCATGATGTTCACCTATCCTGGCATGTTTAAAATACTGCCCAAAGAGCAAATGCGCCAGGGGCTTGTTGAGATGTATGGCAAGGGCGCAGCCCCCAAAATCAGACAGATGGTTTTTTCAACGCCCGGTTCTCCCCGCCCTTACAGCAGGGGGCAGTTTGTGGTGATTAAATATCATGTCAAGATGGAAGTGCCGCGTCCAGGAGATGCAACCCCCGATATTGATCGCCATATTATCAAGATCATGAAGCGGCAGCTTGGGGAAGCGGTCGTGGTGATCATTGACGAAAAAAACAGTCTGATCAAAATCTCGCGTGACACTGAAATGATTGTCCTTAATGAGGATAATCAGGGTTGGAAAATGATCGAAAAGGACAATCTGGGATGGTTGATCCGTAACGGGGCCTTGCCGGAAGATCTGGCGAAAATGCTGCAACCAACACTCTAACGCAATGTCTCAGCGGCTCGAACTATTGCATTCATGATGCCGCGTTCACGAAACGAATGTCCGGCGTCCGGCACGATGGTGAGGGTCGAACCGGGCAGGGCCTTGTGAAGTTGGTGAGCGGTGATCATCGGACACACCAGATCATAGCGGCCATTGATGATGTGAACAGGGAGGCCTGCCAGACGTTGGCCCGCCTTCGCCAGCAGATCGTCGCCATCCATAAAACCATTGTGCCGGAAATAGTGATTTTCGATGAGCGAATGGGACAGCACGTAATCAGGATTGGCCATCTCTTGCTCAATGCGATCCTGATCGGCGATGAGCTTTGAGCTTTGTTGCTCCAGCAAGGTCCAGATCGTAAGCGCCTCGTTGCGCAGCTTCGTATCCAAGCTGGTGAAAAGCTTGTGATAACCTTTTATGGGGTCGTCACGATCAGCCAGGGGTAACAGGGTGATAAAGCGTTCGAAAATTTCAGGATAAAGCTGGCTGACCACACCGCCCGAAAAATAAAGCGCGCGAAATTCGCAGGGACGGCACAGGAAAATGCCATATATGAGCAGTGAGCGCACGCGCGCTGGATGTTTCATGGCAAGAGCCAGCGCCAGCGTCGAGCCCCAAGAGCCGCCGGCCAGATGCGCCTCGTCAATTTCAAGATGATCCATCAGCGTGACCATATCGTCAACAAGGTGATCCGTCGTGTTATGCTCAAGCGAGCCATGCGGTGTGCTGTTGCCGCAGCCACGCTGATCATGCTGGATAATGTGAAAGCGTGCGGGATCAAACAGGCGGCGCTGGTCGGGACTGGAGCCCGTTCCGGGGCCGCCGTGCAGGAATAAAATCGGTTGTCCCGCGCGATTTCCCGAGCACTCAAAATAAATCTGATGAGCCTGCGAAACCGGCAAATGCCCGTGATCATAAGGCTCAAGGGCTGGAAAAAGTGTGCGCAATGAAGGGGCCTTTCGTGAGGGTTATATTGATGGAGACGTTGCCCTCGCTGGGTGGGCGTCTTGACAGACAGTCTTGGGGACCAGTCCCCAAACCCCAATACCAAAATGGTTTCCAAAGTGCTCAAATAGCGCAGCGATAGCACAACTATAAGAGGCTCGCCTCAGGGTTCCAGCTAAAAAGCCCCGCTCGGACAAAAGAGGGCGGCGAGCGCAAGCGATTCAGTCGCTTTTACAGCCTATCGTTTCACCCGGCCTCTTGACAAGCTCTCACATTTGGTGTTCCACAGGGGGAAGCAATTTTTGCACAAACGCTTGAGGCAATTTCTTTGATGGTCCTTTTGACAACCATACCAAAGATGTTCAAACGCACCATCATAGGGACCGCGTAGCCTTTCCTCTTGCCCCGTGATCTCCTCCCCGGTGGGCTGGAGTTTCGTAAAGGGGGGACAAAAGAGGGTTTGCTTTCATCATGGGTTATAAAGTAGCGATTGTTGGTGCAACAGGGAATGTTGGTCAGGAAATGCTGACCATTCTGGACGAGCGCCAGTTTCCGGCTGACGAAGTATTTGCCATTGCCTCGCGCAAGAGCATTGGTCGCGAAGTTTCCTATGGTGACAGGACTCTGAAGTGCCACGACCTTGAGCAGTTTGATTTCTCGCAATGTGATTTTGCCCTGATGTCGGCGGGCGGCGCGATCTCGAAAGAGTGGGCGCTGAAAATCGGTGCGAAAGACTGCATCGTTATCGATAATTCATCGGCCTGGCGCTACGATATTGATGTGCCACTGGTGGTGCCTGAAGTCAATGCGGCAGCGGTCGATGGCTATAGCAAAAAGAATATTGTTGCCAATCCCAACTGCTCAACCATTCAGCTGGTTGTGGCGCTTAAACCCTTGCATGATGAGGCGAAAATCAAACGCGTGGTGGTCTCGACCTACCAGTCCGTTTCGGGGGCGGGCAAGGACGCCATGGAAGAATTATGGAACCAGACCAAGGGCATGTTTGTGCCGGGGCAAGAGGTTGATCCAGCCCAATTTACCAAGCAGATCGCCTTTAACGTCATTCCCCATATCGATGTGTTCATGGAAGATGGCTACACCAAAGAAGAGTGGAAGCTGATGGTCGAGACCAAGAAAATCCTCGATCCGAAAATCAACCTGACCGCGACTGCTGTGCGGGTGCCGGTGTTTGTTGGCCATGGCGAAGCGGTCAATATCGAGTTTGAAGAGGATATGTCACCGGAAGACGCCCGTGATATCTTGCGTGAAGCGCCCGGCATCATGGTGATCGATAAGCGTGAGGATGGCGGCTACATGACGCCGGTCGAAAGCGCTGGCGAGTTCGCCACTTATGTGTCGCGCATCCGCGAAGACATCACCATCGAGAATGGCCTCAATATGTGGGTGGTCTCCGATAATCTGCGCAAGGGCGCGGCTTTGAATACTGTGCAAATCGCCGAAACCATCATCAACCGTGGCTTGTTGAAGAAGAAAGCGGCTTAGGGTGGGGGCTATTCCTGTTTTTGAGGAAAGGGGCTGTTTGCGAGGCAGATAAATGTCTTTGCAGACGGCATTGGGGACTTGTCCCCAAACCCCAATTTTGGGTAGCTGGATCAGAACAATCGGGGATGCAAGGGGCTTGCCCTTTGCTGCTTCCCGCACAGGGACGCTGTCCGCGAGGACGAAAGCCCGACAGGGCTTTTTGCGCTACCATAACCCTTCCACCCTACTCATCCCACGTCTCATAATTTTTGCGCATATAAGCCAGGCCATTGAAAATGATTTCTTCGAGCACGGGCAGATCGACATCCGCCAGCTTGTTAATATAGAGGCAGCTTTTCCCGGTTTTATGTTTGCCGAGCCGGTCCAGCATCTGTGAGAGATCGCGATAGCCCGGCATGATGTAGATGGACAGCGAGGCCTTGCGCGGGCTAAAGCCGGTCATTAAGTGTTCGCCTTCGCGGCCACTGTCATATTTATAGTGGTAGCGCCCATAGCCAATGATCGAGCTGCCCCACATTTTCGCTGGGAGGCCGGTGGTTTTGTCGAACAATTCCAGAAGAGCCAGACCATCGGCACGCCGCACCGGGTGTTCGATTGAGGCCAGAAAGTCGGCTACAGATTGTCCGGTCTGGATGGTTTTATTGTTTGCTTTGCTCATGGGGAAGCGTAACATAAAGGCTTGCGCGATTAACTGTAAATTTTCTCATTGACGTTTTTGTCCGCTTGATTTTCAGGCTGGTGCGCTTCTTGCTACCCCCTTCTTCAACTTGTGAAGGAGTTTCAAAATGGCGCGTGCTACCCCGCTTCCCCTTAAAAAACCGTTTTTTTCCGAGCCTGATATTGTTAAGATGGCTGATGTTATCAAGAGCCAGCATGGCACCTATGCGGCGATGATTGCCGATTTTTTTGCCCATGAGCAGGCCATGCTGGGAGATGAGGTGCGGGCTGAAGCCTGGGGGCGCGTTGTGACACGGCTGCAGGTTGAAGGCTATGAACAACCGCGTCTTTGTTAATCAATGAAGACGACGAGGGGCAGTTGGTCTCTTTCGTATAAAAACGCATCCCGGGGCTGACCCGAGATGCGTGATTTAACGATATTATGCATGGAACCACCGGTTGCTAAGCCGCTTCACCTTCGATGAGCTTTTGCTCATTGTCCGGGGTGGTAATGGCGATGGTGCGTGGTTTCATGGCTTCTGGCAGCTCGCGCACCAGTTCCACATGCAACAGGCCATTATTCATTTCGGCATCCTTGACGATGACATGATCGGCCAGCTGGAAGCGCCGCTCAAAATTGCGCGTGGCGATGCCGCGATGCAGATATTCATTTTCTTTGTCTGGCGTTCCTTTTTGCCCTTTGACGCGCAGCACATTTTCTTTGACGTCGATGGTGATCTCATCTTTGGCAAAGCCAGCCACTGCCATGGTCAGGCGATAATTGTTTTCCTCCAGCAGCTCGATATTAAAGGGCGGGTAATTGCCGCTATCGGTGTCCGGGCCGTTCATATTATCGATCATGTTAGCCAGCCTGTCAAAGCCGATGGTGGATCTGTAAAGGGGGGTCAGGTCAAAAGTTCTCATTGGATACTATCCTCCTTGAAGCGATATATTGTGCCTTGGTTTGCTTTTGCCAAGGCGCGATTTTCCAGTTTTTCCACCTCGCTATGAGCGTGGAAGCTTGCTGTTGCACACCCTTGCAACAGGCGTGTGCCTCCTCTATTTGGGAAGCGCTGAGGGGGATTTCAAGAGGGGCTGCAAGGCGAGGCCAAGGCGAGACGTTTACTCTGTGAGCACTGGCTTATTGTGTCAGGGGGTATTTGGCATTTATTTTGCATTATATTTAAAAATCATAGTGTTAATGAGTAGGAGTCTGGTATGAATTTGTTGAAAAAAGCAGGTTTTGTGGGGCAGGGCAGCGCCTTTGTGCTGCTGTTTTTAGTGTTGGTTCCGGCGCAAGCAAGTGCGGGCAGCAAAGAGCTGGTGATGTTTGGTTCAAGAGGCTGTGTTTATTGCCAGGTGTTCAACCGTAAAGTCGCGCCGGGCTATCGTCGCAGCAAGATCGGCCATCGCGCTCCGCTCAAAGAGATTGATATTAATCGTCATGGCACAGGTGGCTATGCCCTGCGCGGTGGACCGATCACCGTCACCCCGACCTTTGTGATGTTCAAGCGCGGACGCGAAGTTGCCCGCATCAAAGGCTATCCGGGCAAAAAGAATTTTTACCGCCTGGTGCGACGCATTTTGAGCCGGGTGAAATAGCTGGCACCTCAACAGGCCCTAGCGGCCAGTGAGTTCCGGGTCCAGGGGAGAGGTTAAACTGATCTCTTCTTCAGGACCAAAGCCGTGCATCTGCAAGGCCCATTGCAAGCCGATGATCGCGCCCTTGACGCGCGGTAAAGTCAGCAGCGTCAGAGTGATGATGAGCGGAATGCCGATGACCAGATAGGTCCAGAGCGGCGGAAATATATGGGTTTCCAGGATCAGCAATAGCGGCACAATGAGATGTCCGAGAACAAAGATTGTGAAATAGGGCGCGGCATCGTCTGATCGCTCGTGATGAAGCTCTTGGCCGCAGTTCTCGCAGCTCTCAGCCACTTTTAAAAAGCTTGTGAATATCGAGCCTTTACCGCAATTGGGGCATTTCTGGCGGGCGCCATGCAGCATGGCCGGTAGCTTGTGACGTGCTTCCTGATGTGCATTCTCGTCATGGGAGGTGTTGCTATATTCAACCGTGTTCATGAGCGGCTCCGATTTTGAAATGATATTCGCTATGGTATTTAGATCTTTTTTTTGATCTATCGCAAGAGCGTTTTTAGTCGCATGTGAGGAATGGGCTCATTTTGCTGCGCACGCGTCGGCACTGACTTTAACGAAGGAATGCCTCCGGCAGCCCCTGTGCGGGGAGCATTCAGGGGCCGGCCCCTGAAAACCCCATCACATTAGCGCCTATGTGGACCTGCTTTAGGGCAATTCAATTCTTAAAAACCTTGCTTCGCAAGCGGGTTGCCACCCGCACCCGCTTGGGAGGAGGCTTCCCAAACCCACCCATTTTTAACTTTAAAGTAGAAAAACAGGAGGTCTGGGGTGCCCCTCCAGCGGGGTTCGGGGCTGGCCCCGTCGCGAAGCGAGTTTTGCGTGAGAATTGAATTGCCCCGGGACCTGCTCCGCTCGTGGTGCGAGGCATCCGTCTTAACTTGTCGTGCTCACATGGGCCGGGATGGCGTCTCTGGCGGATTGCTGGGCGCGGGCCGTTTGTTTTTCTGGCATGAACCATTTGAGCTTGTCGTGCAGGGTGACGACTGTGCCAACGATGGTGACGGCGGGGCCTTCAATGCCTGACTCTACGACTTTGTCAGCAATGGTTGTGAGGGTGCCGATGATGACGCGCTGGTTGCGCCGCGTGCCATTATCAATGACGGCGACCGGCAGATCCTTGTCGGCACCATTCTTGATAAAATCGCTGGTCAGGTTGCCCAGTTGGGCCAGTCCCATATAGATGGCGACGGTCTGGTGTGGCTTGATGAGGGCCTGCCAGTCAAGATCGACCTTGCCTTCTTTGCCGTGACCCGTGACGAAAATACAGGCCTGTGCATGTTCGCGATGGGTGAGGGGGATCCCCGCATAAGTAGAAGCGCAAGCCGCCGCCGTGATGCCTGGCACCACCTGAAACGGGATGCCATGTTCAGCGAGCATCTCGATCTCTTCGCCGCCGCGCCCAAAAATAAACGGATCGCCACCCTTCAGGCGCAGAACCCGTTTGCCCTGTTTGGCGAGCTTGACCAGTTGCCGGGTGATTTCTTCCTGGCGCATGATATGGTCTTTGGGCAGCTTGCCGACATAAATGCGTTCGGCATCACGGCGCACCAGATTGAGCAATCCCTTGCCGATCAGCCGATCATAAAGTACGACATCGGCGCGCTGGATGAGGCGCAAGGCTTTAAAAGTCAAAAGGTCGGGATCACCGGGGCCAGCGCCAACCACATAGACTTCGCCCATTAAAGGTTTGTCATCTTGCGTGGCGGCGCTATCCAGTTCCGTGCGCATCAGCTCTTCGGCCCCGCGCAAATCTCCGGCCAGCGCCATATCGGCAACCGGACCATCAATGAGCTTTTCCCAAAAACGCAGGCGCTTGGCGCCGGTGGTGACTTTGTCCATGACCTCGCCGCGAAAACGCCCGACAAAGGCGGCCAGCTGGCCATAGGAAGCCGGGAATATGGTTTCCAGCTTGGCCTTGATGACCCGCGCCAGAATAGGCGAGGCCCCGGCAGAAGACACCGAAATGATCAGCGGTGAGCGGTCCAGAATAGCAGGCATGATGAAATCACAGAGCTCGGACTTGTCCGGCACATTGACCAGTATGCCAGCCGCTTGCGCCATGTCGTAAATGCGCTTGTCTTCATCGGCCTCTTCGCACGCTGCAAAGATCAGCGCGGCTCCGTCAATATGTTTGGTGCCAAGGCGTTCTTTGATATGGGTAAGGGCGGGGTTCTTGACCAGCTCATGGAAGTCGGGGCCAAGTTGCAGAGCATAAACCTCGACAAGGGCCCCGGCGCGCAGGGCCAGCCCAACCTTGCGGGCTGAACCGGTAATGCCACCTGTGACAATGACCTTGCGGCCGCGTAGATCAATATTGATCGGCAAATGTTCCATAACGCACTTTCTCTTTTTGCTCTTCTTTTGGCTCTATGAGCCCTTTTTGCTTTTAAACTCCAGATATGGATAAGAGACTGTACCACCTCTGTTGCAATACAGATCATTTAGACTGTAAATCAGTGTCATCCTCGCGAACGCGGGGATACATACGCCGAGAACGTGAGAGCCAGACAATGAGTTCTATACAATTTTGACTGATTCAGCGTATGGATCCCCTCGTCCGAGGGGATGACAGCATAAGATCATTTTAAAGCAGTGATCTGCATTTCTCTTATCCATTGTTCGGGTTCCTCATCTATAATCGGGCTATTTATTCTTGTCAGCCCATTCGCTAAGGGCCTTGCCAAGATCGCCAACCGTCTTTGCATCCAGATCGACAATGGTGATGCGTCGACCCTCGCGGATGCGCAGTTCCATCAAGGGCACCTCGGATGAGGGCTTGTCAATCAAGGTGATCTGGGCATTGCGATAGGGGGCGCTAAAATGGGCAAATTCGCCCTCTTGCGGTGCCACACCTGGCAAGGCTTCGCCGCCAAGAAAACGTCCTTCATCGCTCATTGTTTTTCACCTTCTGGTTTGGTGGCTGGTACGATCTGGTCGCCCCAGTAAAAGGCAGCTTCCAGCTTGAGTTCCCAGTTGCGGGGCGTATCGCGATAATCTGGTTTCACATCTAAATGCATAAAGCGTTCGCCCTGCTGGGCGGCAGCGACGACAAGTTGGGTGAGATCAGCAAAGTTGGTCACCTCCGGGTTGGAGATGATGAGATCACTCAAGTGCATGTTTTTTCCTTCCTGTTCCCTGTTTTCGTTTGTTCTAACCCCAATTATTCATGAAGCAACCTGATTTGGTTGGCGGGTGTGGATCAAGCTGTTGTAATGTCGTATGATTTTGGTGCTTACACAAGACCTGACACCCCCAACGAAACCTCACACCGCCATGA